>NZ_JBHVMH010000024.1:0-52734 GCF_042797035.1 Cellulosimicrobium sp. NPDC057862 | reverse complement strand
TCTACCATCCGCCGCTCGTTCCTCGCGGCTCCCGCCAGGCCCGCCACGACGCGGCACCACCACCCACCCCGCCCGGCGTCGTCTCGCCCTGGTCGTCGCGCACCCGGGCGACCGCCCGCGGTGTCGGTCTCGCCCCGAGACCACCCCCGCCGCGGACCCGGCCTGCGGGCTTGAGAGCGAGCGCACGCCGCCGGCCCGATCACGCCGGCACCGGACCTGGCCACGCGCCGGGGGCGCTCCTCGGGAACTGCCCGGAACGTCCCCGCGTCGTCCCCGGTCGCGGTGCGCCGACGGCGGTAGGTTGCCGACGAGAGTGGGTCGGTCGAGCGCAGGGGGAAGAGATGAACGGTCGTCGGTACGGGCGCGCGTGGGTCGTCGCGGTCGCGGTCGTCTGCGTGGGGGCGGTGCTGTCGGCGTGCGACGGCGGCGGGGACCTGGAGGTCGCCAACGACAGCGGGGGTGACGTGATCGTCCGTACGGGGGACGAGGAGGCCGAGGTGACCGCCGACGGCGGCGTCGTGCTCCTCGACTACGGCTGCACGCCGGGTGCCGTGACGGTCGTGCGGGCGTCGGGCGCCGAGGAGGTCGTCGACGGGCCGGTGTGCCCGGACCAGAGGATCGTGGTCCGCGACGACGAGGTGGTGCTGGTCCCCGTCGTCGCGGACGACGACTCCTGAGCCGGGTTCAGGCGAGGCGCTCCGCGAGGAAGCGGTAGTGGACCGCGGCCATGTGCGCGGCCTGGGCGTTGTTCGCCGCGCCGCCGTGACCGCCCTCGATGTTCTCGTAGTACGTGACGTCCTTGCCCTCGCCGAGCATCTTCGCGGCCAGCTTGCGCGCGTGGCCCGGGTGGACGCGGTCGTCCTTGGTCGACGTCGTGAACAGCACGGGCGGGTACTCGCGCTCCGCGTCGAACAGGTGGTACGGCGAGAAGGTGCGGATGAACTCCCACTGCTCCGGGTCGTCGGGGTCGCCGTACTCCGCGGCCCACGACGCCCCGGCGAGGAGCTTCGTGTACCGGCGCATGTCGAGCAGCGGGACGCCGACGATCACGGCGCCGAAGAGCTCGGGGTACTGCGTGAGCATGTTGCCCGCGAGGAGGCCGCCGTTGGAGCGGCCCTCCATGCCGAGGTGCTCGTGGGTCGTGATCCCGCGGGCCACGAGGTCGCGCGCGACGGCGGCGAAGTCCTCGTACGCGCGGTGCCGGTTCGCCTTGAGCGCGGCCTGGTGCCAGCCGGGGCCGTACTCGCCGCCGCCGCGGATGTTCGCGACGACGTACACGCCGCCGCGCGAGAGCCAGGCGCGGCCGAGCGCGCCGGAGTAGGCGGGGGTCAGCGAGATCTCGAACCCGCCGTACCCGTACAGCAGGGTCGGCGCGGTCCCCGCGCCGTCGTCACCGACGCCCTCGACGAGGTCCGCCCGGCCCACGACGAAGTACGGGACGCGCGTGCCGTCGGCGGACGTGGCGAAGTGCTGGGCGACGGTCATGCCGTCGGCGTCGAAGAACGCGGGGTTGGACTTGACGACCTCGGGCGTCCCGGCGTCGCCGGGGTGCTCCCCGAGAGAGAGGAGCGAGAGCGTCGTGGGCGTGAGGTAGTCGGTCGTGACGAGCCACAGGTCGTCGGTGTCGACGGGGTCGACGGCCCCGACGGCGACCGTGCCGAGCGCCGGCAGGCCGGGGATCTCGGAGCGCACCCACGGCCCGTCGGCGGTCTCCTGCCCGACGGCGGTCCCGGCGCCCCCGGGAGCGGCGGCGTCGGGCGGCGTCAGCACGTGCAGGCGGTTCTTCACGTCGTCGAGCACGTTGACCACGAGGTGGTGGCGCGTCCACGTGGCGCCGGCGAGCGACGTCGTGGCCGTGGGCTCGAACAGCACGGTGAAGCCGCGGTCGCCCGCGAGGAAGTCGTCGAACCGGGCGACGAGCAGCGAGCCCGCGCGGTAGGTCGTGCCGCCGACGGTCCAGTCGTCGCGCAGCTCGACGAGCATCCACTCGCGCCGCACGCCGACCTCGGCCGAGTCGGGCACGTCGATCTTCGTGAGGCGCTGCTCGGGCGTGCCGGTGCGCTCGGCGAGGTAGAGCTCGTCGGAGTAGAACGCCTTGGAGCGGTGCACGAAGTCGCGCTCGAAGCCGGGCGTGTGCGAGCGCCAGGCGGAGATGTACATGTCCTCCTCGGTGCCCGCGTAGACGGTCACCGCGGCGTCGAGCGGTGTGCCGCGCGTCCAGCGCTTGACGACGCGCGGGTACCCGGACGGCGTGAGCGTGCCCTCGCCGAAGTCGGTGAAGACGTAGACGGTGTCGGCGTCGATCCAGCCGAGCGAGCCCTTGGCCTCCGCGCGGTGGAAGCCGCCGTCCTCCGGAGCGACGAACCGCTTCTCGACGAGGTCGAACTCGCGGGTCACGTCGGCGTCCGAGCCGCCGGGGGAGAGCTCGACGAGCGCGTGGCGCCACGGCTCGCCCGCGGCGAGCTGCGCGGGCGTCGGGCGCAGGACGCTCGCGCCGTGCCAGACCCACGACTCGTCCTCGGACGCGGCGAGCGCGTCGAGGTCGAGCACGGTCTCCCACTCGGGGTCGTCCGTGCGGTAGGAGTCGAGGGTCGTGCGGCGCCAGAGCCCGCGCTCGTGCTGCGCGTCGCGCCAGAAGTTGTAGTACCGGTCCCCGATCTTGGAGACCTCCGGGATCTTGGCGTCGGAGTCGAGCACCTCGCGGATCGCGCGCTCCGTCGTCGCGAACTCCTCCGCCACCTCGAGCGTGTCGGCGACCTCGGCGTTGCGCGCGCGGACCCAGGCCAGGGCCTCGTCGCCCTCCACGGCCTCGAGCCAGAGGTAGGGGTCGTGGGGCGCGCCGTCGTCGGGGAGAGCGGTCTCGGTGGGGTTCTGGGGCGCGGGCGCAGGGCTCGTCGTCTGCTCGGCGGTCATGGTCCCCCACCCTACGGCGGCGCGGACGGTGGTGCGGAGGTCACCGGGGGACCGGGACCTTGGGCCTCGAACGGTCGCCGGGCCTTGTCGGACCCGGAGGCTTGTGAAAACATTCACAAGTAGAGAGACCGCTGAAGGAGCCGGGGCAATCCGGCCCCGGCAGCACCCGCGGCCCGACGCCCGGCCTGACCGGGCACCGGAGGGGACGCATGAGCGCGAAGAGCGCCGGCACGAAGGTCGAGAACCGCACCGAGGACACCCGCACGACGCAGGAGATCGACGTCCTCGTCGAGCGAGGCCGCAAGGCGCTCGACCAGTACATGAGCCTCACGCAGGAGGACGTCGACCGCATCGTCCTCAAGGCGTCCGTCGCGGGCCTGCACCAGCACGGCCACCTCGCCCAGATGGCCGTCGCCGAGACCGGGCGCGGCGTCTTCGAGGACAAGGCGACCAAGAACATCTTCGCGTGCGAGCACGTGCCCAACTCGATGGCGAACCTCAAGACGGTCGGCATCATCGGCCGCGACGAGCTCACGGGCGTCGTGGAGATCGCCGAGCCCGTCGGCGTGGTGTGCGCCGTGACGCCGGTGACCAACCCGACGTCGACCACGATCTTCAAGTCGCTCATCGCGCTCAAGACGCGCAACCCCGTCGTGTTCGCCTTCCACCCGAGCGCGCAGCGCTCGTCGGTCGAGGCGGCCCGCATCGTGCGCGACGCCGCGGTGGCGGCCGGCGCGCCCGAGGACTGCATCCAGTGGGTCGAGCACCCGTCGATCGAGGCGACCAACACGCTCATGCACCACCCGGGCGTCGCGCTCATCCTCGCCACGGGCGGCAACGGCATGGTCCGCGCGGCGTACTCGGCCGGGAAGCCCGCGCTCGGCGTCGGGGCGGGCAACGTCCCCGCCTACGTCGAGAAGAGCGCCGACCTCGGCCGTGCGATCAACGACGTCGTCATGTCGAAGGCGTTCGACAACGGCATGGTCTGCGCGTCGGAGCAGGCGCTCATCCTCGACGACGTGATCTACGACGACGCGATGCGCGAGCTGGCCCGTCTGCACGCGTACCGCACGACGCCCGCCGAGAAGGCGATGCTCGAGCGCCTCATCTTCGGCGTCGAGGCGAGCGGCGCGAACTGCGCCGGCGCCAAGCTCAACCCGAAGGTCGTCGGCAAGTCGCCCGTGTGGATCGCCCGCGAGGCCGGCTTCGAGGTCCCCGACGACACGTCGATCATCCTCGCGGAGATCGACGACGTCGGCCCGGACGAGCCGCTGAGCCGTGAGAAGCTCACGCCCGTCCTCGCGGTGCTGCGCGCGCGGGACACCGAGCACGGCGTCCGCCTCGCGGAGCGCATGGTCGAGCTCGACGGCCTGGGCCACTCGGCCGCCATCCACACCGCCGACCAGGAGCTCGTCGAGCGGTACGGCTCGCGCGTCAAGGCCGTGCGCGTGCTGTGGAACAGCCCGACGTCGCTCGGCGGCATCGGCGACATCTACAACGCGCTGCTCCCGTCGCTCACGCTCGGGTGCGGCAGCTACGGCGCGAACTCGGTGTCGAACAACGTGTCGGCGGTCAACCTCATCAACGTCAAGCGGATCGGGCGGCGCAACAACAACATGCAGTGGTTCAAGGTGCCCGCCAAGACCTACTTCGAGCCGAACTCGATCCAGTACCTCGCGCAGATGCGCGACGTGCACCGCGTCACGATCGTCACCGACAAGGTCATGAGCCGCATCGGCGTCGTCGACCGCGTGCTCGACGTCCTCGCCCGCCGGGAGGAGAAGGTCGCGATCCAGATCATCGACGCCGTCGAGCCGGAGCCGAGCGTCGGCACCGTGAACCGCGGTGCCGAGTCGATGCGGGACTTCGAGCCCGACACGATCATCGCGATCGGCGGCGGCTCGCCCATGGACGCGGCCAAGGTCATGTGGCTGCGGTACGAGCACCCGGAGATCGAGTTCTCCGACATGCGCGAGAAGTTCTTCGACGTGCGCAAGCGCGCCTACAAGTTCCCCGAGCTCGGCGGCAAGGCGAAGCTCGTGTGCATCCCGACGTCGTCGGGCACCGGCGCGGAGGTGACGCCGTTCGCGGTCATCACCGACCCGGAGACGGGCTTCAAGTACCCGCTCGCGGACTACGCGCTGACCCCGACCGTCGCGATCGTCGACCCGGTGCTCACGGACACCATGCCCGCCAAGCTCGCTGCCGACTCGGGCTTCGACGCCCTCACGCACGCGACCGAGGCGTTCGTCTCCGTGTACGCGAACGACTTCACCGACGGGCTGTGCCTCCAGGCGATCAAGATGGTCTTCGAGCACATCGAGGACTCGGTCACGCAGGGTGCGGCGGCCCCGAAGGCGCGCGAGAAGATGCACAACGCGGCGACCATCGCGGGAATGGCGTTCGGCTCGGCGATGCTCGGCATCGTGCACGCCATGGCGCACACCGTGGGCTCGACGTTCCACCTCGTGCACGGGCGCACCAACGCGGTGCTCCTGCCGCACGTGATCCGCTACAACGGCCAGGTGCCCACGAAGCTCACGAGCTGGCCCAAGTACGAGCGCTACGTGGCCCCCGAGCGCTTCCAGGAGATCGCGAAGCACCTCGGTCTCCCGGCCTCCACCCCGGAGGAGGGCGTCGAGTCGTACGCGAAGGCGGTCGAGCAGCTGCGCGCCAAGGTGGGCATCGAGTCGACGTTCGCCGCGCAGGGCGTCGACGAGACGGCGTTCCTGAGCCGCCTCGACGACCTCGCGCTCCGGTCGTTCGAGGACCAGTGCGCCCCCGCGAACCCGCGGATGCCGGTCCTGGAGGACATGCGCGACATCCTCGTCGCGGCCTACCGCGGCAGCAGCCGCGAGGTCGTGCGCGCGGAGCGGCTCGCGGCCCACGCGGCCGCGAGCGCCGAGGACGGGCAGGCGGCGACCCCGCCTGCCGAGACCGTGGCGGCCGGCTGACGCGACCAGCGACAGGGTCCGACCCCACGAAACCCGGAGCCCGACGGCGCGAGTCCCCTTCCGCCGTCGGGCTCCGTGCGTCTTCCGGGCGTCCTCTGCGCGCTCCCGGGGACGTCAGTCGCGCGTCCCCGGGCGCACGAGCCCGGCCTCGTAGGCGAGGATGACGAGCTGCACGCGGTTGGTCAGCCCGACCTTGGTGAGCAGCGAGCGCACGTGGCTCTTCACGGTCGCCTCGGTGAGGTGCAGCTCTGCGCCGATCTCGCGGTTCGACAGCCCGCGCGCGACGGCGAGCAGCACCTCGCGCTCGCGGGGTGTCGCCGCGTCCAGCCCGGTCGCGGGCGCGCCGGTCCCGGCCGCGTCGGGCGCGAGCGGCGCCGTCCGCGCGAGCTCGACGTACGTCGAGATGATGCGTCCGGTGACGGCCGGGTCGAGAAGCGAGTCGCCCGCGCGGACGCGGTGCACGGCGTCGACGAGCGTCTGCGGGTCCGCGTCCTTGAGGAGGAACCCGGCCGCCCCGGCGCGCAGCGCGCCGTACACGTACTCGTCGTCGTCGAAGGTCGTCAGGACGAGCGTGCGCACCTCGGCGAGGTCGGGGTCGGCGACGATGCGCGCGGTCGCCTCGATGCCGTCGAGCCGCGGCATGCGGACGTCCATGAGCACGACGTCGGGCCGCAGCGCGCGTGCCATCGTCACCGCGGTCTCGCCGTCCCCGGCCTCGCCGACGACGGTCACGTCCGGCTCGTTGTCGAGGATCATGCGCAGGCCGAGCCGGATCGTCGACTGGTCGTCCACGACGACGACGCGGACCGGCCCGAGCGTGTGGTCCTCCCCGGTCGTGGCGGGCGACGTCGCGCTCACGCCGCCTCCCGGGGGATGCGCGCCTCGACGGTCCAGCCGCCGCGCCCGTCCGGCCCGGCGGCCAGCTCGCCCCCGGCGGCGAGCGCGCGCTCGCGCATCGACGTCAGGCCGTGCCCCTGGCGCCCCTCGGCGCTCGGCAGGGGAGGGCCCGGGTCGTGGACGCGCAGGCGCAGGTCGGGGGCGTCGTCGGTCAGCGTCACGGTGACGTCGCGGGCGAGCGAGTGGAGCAGCACGTTGGTCAGGGCCTCCTGAGCGATGCGGACGACCGCGAGGCCGGACTCGGCGCTCGTCGTCGGCCACGGGCGGGGGAGCGTGAGGTCGACGTCGCGGCCCGCGTCGCGCAGGCGGCGCGCGGCCGCGCGGAGCTCGTCGGGTGCGCGGGCGCCGTCCGGTGTCGGCGCGAGGGCCGCCGTCCCGCCGTCCGCCTCGGTGCCGCGGCGCAGCACCTGCACGACCGAGCGCATCGCGGTCAGCGCCTGCTTGCCCTCGTCGCTGATCCAGCGCACGGCCTCGGCGGGAGCCTCGGGCTGGTTCGCCGCGACGCGGTCCGCGGCCTGCGCCCGGACGACGATCGCGGACATGTGGTGCGCGACGACGTCGTGCAGCTCGCGCGCGATGCGCGTGCGCTCGGCGAGCACGGCGCGCTCGGCCAGCTCGGCCTGGAGCGCCTGGAGCTCGGCGTTGCGCTCGCGCAGCCGGTCGGACGTCTGGGCGAGGCGGCGGAAGAAGTAGCCCGCCGCGACCGCGCCCAGGACGAGCGCGAGGGCGAGGAGGACGTCCGACGGCGACTGGGCGAGCCCGGTCCATCGTGGGAAGAACGGGGTCGGGGGGAACGTCAGGTGCGGGCGCTCCCAGAGCTGTGTCGCGAACGCCGAGAGCCCGCCCGCGAGGCCGGCGAGCGCCCACGGGACGGCGCCCGAGCGGGTCGCGGCGAACCCGGCGACCAGGAGCGGGAGGAGCTCGAACGGCGTCTGCATGGTCCACGGCAGGGCCAAGGGGTAGAGCATCGCCGTCGCCCAGAAGAGCGGCCCCGGCACGACCCGGCGCAGGGCGAGGGTCAGGACGATCCAGAGCCCCGCCACGCGGTACGACTCGGGGTGGCGGGGGTACCAGTAGTCGCCGCTCTCCATCACCGTGATGACCGCGAACCACACGAGGCCCGCGGCGAGCGCGGTCATGAGGTCCTGCGCCCACACGGGCAGACGGGTGAGCCGGTGCACCCGACCACGGTAGCCGGGGCCCGGTCCGCGCGGCACCGCCCGGGGTGGGAGAGCCCGCCGCGGACCCTCCGCCCTGGGGCGGACCGGCGTCGGGCCGGGGACGGACCCCGCGGCGCGCCCGTGCGCCGGACGGCGGGGCCGAGGAGTCGCCGTCGGGCCGATGCGACGACGGGTCGCGGCGGGCGAGCCTCGGTGCATGACCACGACACCCCTGCGCCCCGCCCGCCCTGCCCGCCACGTCCCGGGTCGTCCCGGTCCCCGCCGCGGCGCCCGCTCCGTGGCCGGCGTCCTGGTCGTCGGGGCGCTCGGAGCGGTGGGGGCGTTCACGTACCTCACCGTGACCCGCGACGGCAGCGCCGTCGCCGACCCGTCGCCCACGCTGCGCCCGCAGACCGCGACCGGTCTCGACCCCGAGCTCGAGCGCCGCTTCGACGCGGCGCGCTCCGCCGCGGACGCCGACGGCGTCGAGCTCACCCTCACGTCCGGGTGGCGCACCGCGGCCGAGCAGCAGGAGCTCGTGGACGCCGCGCTGGAGCGCTACGGCTCCGCCGAGGAGGCGCACCGCTGGGTTCTGCCACCCGAGTCGTCCGAGCACGTCGCGGGGCTCGCGATCGACGTGGGACCGACGGACGGCGCGCTGTGGCTCGAGCAGCACGGCGCGGAGTTCGGGCTGTGCCGCACCTACGCGAACGAGCTGTGGCACTTCGAGGCCGCCGCCGAGCCCGGAGGGACGTGCCCGCCGATGCACGACGACGCGTCCCACGGCTGGGGGTGACCGCGCGTCGGCCGGGTGTCACGACCTGACGGCGACCTCTCGCCGCTGGAGCCATCCGAGGATCAGGCGACTGGTCTCCTCCGGGAGCTCCTGCTGGATCCAGTGGCCGCAGTCCAGCTCCACGACCTCGACGCGCGGGACGAACGCCTCGAGGTTCGGCGCCCTCATGACCGTGTCCCGTGCGCCGTAGACCATCAGCGCGCGCTGGCGGACGACCGGGTCGACCTCCTTCATCAGCTCCCAGTTGCGGTCGACGTTGCGGTACCAGTTCACGCTCGGGGTGAAGCCCGACGCCTCGAACGCGTCGACGAACACCGCCAGCTCGGCGTCGGTCATCACCGGCTCGCCGCGCGGGGTCTCGGCGTGGGCGAGGTCGAGGAGCCACGTGCCCGGTTCCGGCTCGGAGGCGGGCTCGCTCGTGCGGTACAGGTTGCGCAGGAACCGGCGGGCGTTCGCGTCGAAGACGGCGTCCGCCACGCCCGGCCGGCGGTTGAAGTGGACGAAGTACGAGTCGCTGCCGACGACCGCCTCGATGAACGCGAGAGGCGGGACGTCGCCGGGCTCCAGGTACGGCACGCTGAGCGCGACCACCTCGTGCACGCGGGTCGGGTGCAGCACGGCAGCGCTCCACACCACGTTCGCGCCCCAGTCGTGGCCCACGAACGTGGCGTCCTCGTACCCGTAGTGGTCCAGGAGCCCGACGAGGTCGCCGGTCAGGTGCACGACGTCGTAGTCCGAGACCTCGGCGGGGCGGGACGACCTGCCGAAGCCGCGCTGGTTGGGGGCGATGACGTGGTAGCCGGCGGCGGCGAGCGCGGTCATCTGGTGGCGCCACGAGTAGGCCAGCTCGGGCCAGCCGTGGCAGAGGACGACGGGTCTGCCCGCGTTCTCCTGCCCCGCCTCGAAGACCTCGAGCTCGATGCCGTTGACGGCGACCATGGTCGGTTCCGGGAAGTCGATGGCGTGTGACACGGGTGTGGGTCCTTCCGGTGACGTGCCGATGCGCGCGGTGCGGCGATCGATCGGTGCGACCGTAGAGACCATCGCGGACAGGAGCTGTCCGCGGTGCGCGGGAGGCTGAGCACATGTCGACGGATCCCACCGGCCGCGCGCTCGCGCTGCTCTCGCTGCTCCAGACCCACCGGTTCTGGCCCTGCGCGGAGCTCGCCCGGAGGCTCGACGTGACCGAGCGGACGGTGCGCCGCGACGTGGACCGTCTCCGGGGGCTCGGGTATCCCGTCGCCGCCACCCCGGGCAGGTACGGGGGCTATCGCCTCGAGTCGGGAGCGCACCTGCCGCCGCTCGTGGTCGACGACGACGAGGCCGTCGCGCTCGCCGTGGGGCTCGGGTGCGCGGCGGTCGCCGCCGTCGACGGCATGGAGGAGACGTCGCTGCGGGCTCTCGCCAAGGTCGAGAGCCTCCTGCCGCACCGGCTGCGCCGGCGGGTGGCGGCGCTGCACTCCAGCGTCCGGTCCGTACCGTCGCCGACCGACCAGGACCGGGTCGACCCGGGGTCGCTCAGCGTGCTCGCGGCCGCGTGCCGCGACCACGAGCTCGTCCGCTTCGCCTACCGTGCCGGCGACGGCACGCCCACCCGACGCCTGGTCGAGCCGCACCGGCTCGTCACCGCCGACCGCCGCTGGTACCTCGTCGCGTGGGACCGGGACCGCGACGACTGGCGCACCTTCCGGCTCGACCGGCTCGCGCGTCCGCAACCGACCGGTGGCCGCTTCACGGCCCGGGAGATCCCTCGCGGTGGTGCGGCCGCGTTCGTCGCCCACGCCCTCGGCGCGACCCCTCGAGAGCGGGTCGCCACCCTCGTCCTGGACGCCGGGCCCGACGACCTCGCCGAGGTGCTCCGATGGGTGGACCACGACGTGGTCGACGCCGCGTCGGGGGCCGTGGTGGTCCAGGTCCGGGGCGAGGACGTCGGGCGGCTGGCCATGACGGTCGCGCGGTTGGCCCTCAGCGTCCCCGTGCGCGTGGTCGAGCCCGACGACCTCGCGGAGGCCGTCGACCGCCTCGCCGCCCACCTCGCGAACCGGCGTCGACCCTGAGCGCGACGACCTCGCGGTGGCTCCGCCCGACGGAGAGGGCGGCGGATGTCGGCGGTCCGCGCGATGATGTGCGGGTGAGCGAGAGCACCCCCGCGACGTCCGCCCCGACCCCCCCGACCGTGACGGACGAGGAGGTCCCCACGGCCACGTCCGCCGCCGAGCTCGACGAGGCCGCCGCGCAGCGGCGCTGGGCCGAGCTCGTGGCCCAGGTCGAGGCCGACCAGCGCGCGTACTACGAGGAGGACCAGCCCGTCTCCTCGGACGCCGAGTACGACGCCCGGATGCACGAGCTCCAGGCGCTCGAGGCCGCGCACCCCGCGCTCCAGTCGCCCGAGTCGCCGACGCAGCGTGTCGGGGGCCGGGCCGCGGCGGGCTTCGCGACGGTCCAGCACCTCGAGCCGATGCTGTCGCTCGACAACGCGTTCAGCGAGGAGGACCTCGCGGCGTGGGCGGCGCGCGTGCACCGCGACCTCGGCGTGGCCGCCGACGCCGAGGTGGACTACCTGTGCGAGGTGAAGATCGACGGCCTCGCCATCGCTCTGCTCTACGAGAAGGGCCGGCTCGTCCGGGCGGCCACGCGCGGGGACGGGCGCACGGGCGAGGACGTGTCCGCCAACGTGCGGACGATCGAGAGCATCCCGCAGCGTCTCGGCGGCGACCCGGCGACCCACCCCGACGTCATCGAGATCCGCGGCGAGGTGTTCATGGGCGTCGCCGACTTCGCGGCGCTCAACGAGAAGCTCGTCGCCGCGGGCCAGGCGCCGTACGCCAACCCCCGCAACACCGCGGCCGGGTCGCTGCGGCAGAAGGACCCGGCGGTCACGGCGAGCCGCAACCTGCGCATGTACGCGCACGGCGTCGGCGCGCTCCAGTGGGAGGCGGGCGAGCACGCCGAGCTCGCGCGGCAGTCCGACGCGTACGCGCTGTTCGAGCAGTGGGGCGTGCCCGTCTCGCCGCACAACCGGGTGGTGCGCGGGCTCGACGAGGTGATGGAGCGCATCGCGTACTTCGGCGAGCACCGGCACGACATCGAGCACGAGCTCGACGGGATCGTCGTCAAGGTCGACGAGCTCGCGCTCCAGCGCCGGCTCGGCGCCACGAGCCGTGCGCCGCGATGGGCCATCGCGTACAAGTACCCGCCCGAGGAGGTCAACACGCGCCTGCTCGCGATCCAGGTCGGCGTGGGTCGCACGGGCCGCGCGACCCCGTACGCGGTCATGGAGCCGGTCAAGGTCGCGGGCAGCACCGTGCGCCAGGCGACCCTCCACAACCAGGACGTCGTCCGGGCCAAGGGCGTGCGGATCGGCGACATGGTCGTGCTGCGCAAGGCCGGCGACGTCATCCCCGAGATCCTCGGGCCGGTCGCGGCGCTCGCGGACGACGGGTACCCGCGCGAGGACTTCGTCATGCCCGCGGACTGCCCGGAGTGCGGCACGCCGCTGCGGCCGATGAAGGAGGGGGACGTCGACCTGCGGTGCCCCAACGCCGAGTCGTGCCCGGCGCAGGTGCGTGGCCGTGTCGAGCACGTCGGCTCGCGCGGGGGCCTGGACGTCGAGGTGCTGGGCGAGGTGACGGCGGCGGCGCTCACGCAGCCGCTCGAGCCCGCCGAGCCGCCGCTGCGGACCGAGGCCGGGCTCTTCGAGCTGAGCGTGGACCAGCTCGTGCCGATCCGGGTCGTGGTGCGCGACTCGGAGACGGGGCTGCCGCGCGAGTACGACGGCGCGGGCGAGCCCGCCGAGATCACCATGCCCGACGGCTCGACCGCGACCGTCAAGTCCGTCTGGCCGTTCCGCAAGAAGCGCAAGCTCTCCAAGGCCGCGGAGCGCGAGGCGGTCGAGGCGGGGGAGCCGCTCTTCGAGGCGTCGACGAACGCGACGAAGCTCGTGGAGGAGCTCGAGCTCGCCAAGACCAAGGACCTCTGGCGCATCCTCGTGAGCCTCAACATCCGCCACGTCGGACCGGTCGCTGCGCGCGCCCTGGCGGACTGGTTCGGCTCGCTCGACGCGATCCGCGCGGCGTCGCGCGACGAGCTCGCGGCGGTCGAGGGCGTGGGCCCGGTGATCGCGGACCAGGTCGTCGAGTGGTTCACGGTCGGTTGGCACGTCGAGATCGTCGACCGCTGGCGCGCCGCGGGCGTGCGGTTCGACATCCCGGGCCACCCGGGACCCGGTGCGCGCCAAGAACCGACGGGCCCGCTCGCGGGCCTGACCCTCGTCGTCACGGGCTCGCTCGAGGGCTTCAGCCGGGACGGCGCCAAGGAGGCCGTGATCGCCGCGGGCGGCAAGGCGTCGGGATCGGTCTCGAAGAAGACCGACTTCGTGGTCGTCGGTGCGAACGCGGGGTCGAAGGAGACGAAGGCGCGCGACCTCGGCCTGCCGATCCTCGACGAGGCGGGCTTCGCCGCGCTGCTCGCCGGGGGCCCGGACGCCGTGGCCGACCGCGTGCGCACCGGCGACGCCTCCGACGAGGAGGGTCCGGGCGCGGACGGCTGAGCCGGCCGGACGTCGCGCCACGGTGCCGCGGACAGACTGACGTCGCCGAGCGAGATCCCCTACCCGACGAGCGGCCACCAGTGGCGCTCGACGAGGTCGCCCGGTGCTGCCAGAGGTACCCAGGCGCCCGGGACACGCACGTCGGCGGTGCCGGAGCGGAAGACGACGAAGTGCGCGTGCGGACTCGGCCAGGGGTAGTCGGGGTATCCCGGGCCCGGGCGCACCGTGTTGCGGACGTAGCCGACGACCGTGAGGTCGCGGGCGGTGCCGAGCACGTCACCGGCCAGCCGTCGCGCCGCGCTCCACCCGGACTCGCCGGTCGCGACCCGCGTGGTCGGGAGGTCCAGCTTCCCGGTGCCGTCCCGGGGGACGCAGAGCACGGCGTCGTCGCGCGCGACGAGGAGCCGGACGAGGCTCGTCGGTTCGGGGCAGCTCCCGCCCCCGGTCCGCACGACGTCGGCGCGCCCGCCGGGCGGTAGCCACGGCGCGTCCGCGACGGTCCGGACGATCTGCTCGGACGCCGTCATCCGGCGGCCCGGCGTCCCGGCCGCCGGGCCACGACCTCGCGCAGCCGCGCGACGCCGTCGGGCGGGACGGGGAGCGACGGGCCGCGCGGGGGAGCGGTCGGCACGCCCAGCAGGGTTGCGAGCGCGTGGAGACCGCTCACCGGGCGCAGTCCGGCGAGGACCGCCGCGAGGTCGCGCAGCCAGGCGACGAGCGGCGCGTCGGGCTCTGCGCCCGCGGCCCGGGCCCGCCGGAGCGCCACGTACTCCGACGGGACGAGCGCGGCGAGACCGGTGTGCCAGGCGTCGGCCGCCTCCGCCCCGCCGACGATCGCCGCGTCGCCGCTCAGCCCGACGCTCACGCCGAGGCCCTCGGTCGCCGCCCGGAGCGTCGCGACCCGGCCGATCGGTCGCGCGGGCGTGGACGCCGGGTCCTTGACCGCCGAGACGGTCGTGGCGCGCGCGAGCCGGGCGAGCGCCTCGGGCGAGAGGTCGTACGCGGTCTGCACGCTCCGGTTGTAGTAGCAGACCGGCAGGTCGACGGCGGTCGCCACGGCCTCGAAGACCGCGACCACCTCGTCCTCGTCGAGGGGGAGGTAGGAGAACGGCGCGAGGACGAGCCCGTCGGCCCCGTCGTCCCGCGCCGCGCGGGCGCGCGCGACGACCTCGCGTGTTGACGCGCCGCTCACCGCGACGTGCACGGCGACGCGCGCCGAGGCCGCGACGGAACCGGCCGCGACCGCCGCGCGCACGACGGCGTCGCGCTCCTCGGGCGCGAACGTCACCCCGGCACCCGACGACGCGAGCACGACGACGCCGTCGACCCCTGCACGCGCCGCGTCGCCCACGAGGGCGGCGAGCGCGTCGAGGTCCGGCGCGTCGCCGGAGGTGAGGGGCGTGATCGGGTAGGCGAGGAGGCCGCGGAACGAGGTCACGCGCCGAGTGTAGGGAACGCTGCGGGCGGCAGGCAGGGCGTCAGCGGCTCGCCCAGAGGATGCCGCGCTCGACGATCGTGCGGACGGGCGGCACCTCGAGGTCGGCGAGCTGGTGCCCCGCCGCGCACACGAAGATGCGGCCGGCGCCCCAGCGACGCGTCCACACGGCGGGAGAGACGACGGGCTCGTGCCAGGGGTCGCCGTCGCGCGGGACGATCGTCGTCGTCGCGAGGACCTCGTTGTAGGAGTCGGCGAGCACCCAGTACTGCTCGGAGTGCAGCGAGATGGAGCTGATGCCGGCGACGATCGGGTGGTCCGCGTGCTCGGGGGCGATCTCGATCGTGTGGTCGATGAGGTCGTGCGCGTGGGCGGCGAACTGCCCGCCCACCATCTGCAGGTAGTCGGTCGCGAGCCGGAACGAGTCCACGATCCCGCCGTGCCAGCCGGCGAACCCCGTGCCGTTGGAGATGGCGGTGCGCAGCCCGCGCATCTCGTCCGGGAGGATCTCGCCCATCGTCCAGCACTGCACGACGAGGTCCATGCCCGCCATGAACTCCTCGTCGGCGTACGACTCGAGCGATCCCTCGAGCGTCACGTCGTAGCCGGACGCCTCGAGGAACGGGACGAACAGCTCCGCCGCCTCCTCGGGTGCGTGCCCGGGCCAACCGCCCCGGACCACGAGCGCTCGACGGTCCCGCTCGGTCATGACTCCTCCTCGTGCCTCGTCACACTCGTCACGCCCACGTGTCGCGGGCAGCGGCCCCCGGCGACCGCGCTCAGGCGATGAGCGCGTCGATCGCTGCGGGCGAGAGTACGTGATCCACGGCCATGGCGCTCGCACCGAGCACGCCGGCCTGGCCGCGGGCCTGCGAGGTGACGATGCGCAGGTGCTGCGTCGCGAGGGGGAGCGACCGCTGGTACACGATCTCGCGGATGCCCGCGATGAGGTGCTCGCCCGCCTCGGCGACGATGCCGCCGATGACGATGAGCGAGGGGTTGAGCAGGCTCACGCAGGCCGCGAGCACGGAGCCGATGTCGCGTCCGGCCTGGCGCACGGCCTGGCTCGCGGCGAGGTCGCCGCCGCGCACGAGCGCGACGACGTCGGAGCTGTTCGTGGCGTCGAGGCCCGCGGCCGCGAGAGCCGCGGCGACCGCCTGGCCGCTCGCGACGGCCTCGAGGCACCCGACGTTCCCGCAACGGCACGGGACGTCGGCGGCGCTCGGGACGGCGACGTGGCCGATGTCGCCCGCGGCGCCCTGGGCGCCGCGCCGCAGCTCACCGTCGGCGATGATGCCGGAGCCGATGCCGGTGGCCACCTTGACGAACAGCATGTCGGTGACGGCAGGCCAGGCGGTCCGGTGCTCTCCGAGCGCCATGATGTTCACGTCGTTGTCCACCAGGACGGACGCGTTGAACCGCTTCTGGAGGATCCCGGGGACGTCGACGTCGTCCCACGCGGGCATGATCGGCGGGTTGATAGGCCGACCGGACGAGTGCTCGACGGGGCCGGGCAGGCCGACGCCGACGCTCACGAGGTCGTCGAGGCTGCGTCCCGTCGTCGCGACGAGCTTCTCTCCCGTGTCCGCGACCCACGACAGCACGACGTCCGGGCCGTCCGCGATCGCGAGCGCGGCGTCGGTCTCCGCGAGCACGTTGGACGCGAGGTCGGTCACGGCCAGGCGAGCGTGCGTCGCCCCGAGGTCGACGGCGAGCACGATGCGTGCCTCAGGGCTGAAGGCGAAGGTCACGGGCGGTCGACCGCCCGTCGAGCTCGCCTCTCCCGCGGGGGCGATGAGACCCGCCGACATGAGGAGGTCGATCCGGGCAGCGATGGTCGACCGCGCCTGCCCCGTGATCGCTGCGAGGTCCGCGCGGGTGCGCGGCTGACCGTCCCGGAGCAGCTGGAACATGTCGCCGGCGCCGGTCGGGCGCGGCGCGAACTTCAGCAGTTCCTCCATGGGCACAGTGAATCACGGGGCCTCTCGTCGGTCGTCCGTACGTGCCGGACGAGTCATCGGCTTTTGCTTGACGATCGCCAAAAGGTACCCTACTGTCCCCTCCCAAGGCGACATAGACGTCGTCGGAAGGTGTGGAGGTCCGAGGAAGGGCCTCTCGTCCGGGCGGGCACCGCCCCTCATCCTCTCGTGCAGACCCGACCGCAGGCCGACTTCCCGCCCGTCGTGGCTCGTCACCGCCCCGTCGTGGCGTCACCCCGTCCGTGCTCCGCCCCGGCTCGCCCCGCCGCGGGGGAGCGTTCCCACCGGGCGTCCAGGGCTGCTCACTTTTGCTGGTAACGAAGTTGTAACAGCGGCAAAAGACCGAGACCTTATGATTGACCGTCGTCAAAAGGTCCGCTAGGTTCACCGCATGGTCACCGCAGACCCTCCCCAGCCGCTCCTGCAGATGCAGGGCATCGTCAAGGTCTTCCCCGGGGCTCGAGCGCTCGACGGCGTCGATCTCGAGATCCTCCCGGGCGAGGTCCACTGCCTCCTCGGGCAGAACGGCGCAGGCAAGTCCACCCTCATCAAGGTGCTCGCCGGTGCCCACCAGCCCACCGAGGGTCAGATTCTCCTCGACGGCGAGCCCATCACCATCTCCGATCCCGTCGCCGCGCTGAAGCACGGCGTCGCGACCATGTACCAGGAGCTCGACGTCGTCGACGGCCTGACCGTCGCGGAGAACGTGTACCTCGGGCACGAGCTGTCGACGCTCGGGTTCTCCCAGCGCCGCGAGGCGGTGCGCAAGACGCGCGAGCTGCTCAAGCGGCTCGGGCACTCGGAGATCTCGCCGACCAAGGAGGTCGAGCACCTCTCGGCCGCGGGCAAGCAGATCGTCTCCATGGCGCGCGCGCTGTCCCACGACGCGCGCGTCATCATCATGGACGAGCCGTCCGCCGTGCTCGACTCCGAGGAGGTGAGCAACCTCTTCCGCGTGGTCAAGGAGCTCACCAAGGCCGGGGTCGCGGTGGTCTACATCTCGCACCGGCTCGAGGAGATCCGCGAGATCGGCGACCGCATCACCGTCCTCAAGGACGGCCGGACCGTCGCGCAGAACCTCCCGGTCTCCGAGACGCCGACGGCGAAGCTCATCACCCTCATGACCGGACGCTCCGTCGAGTACCTCTTCCCCGACTCCCCGGAGATCGACGACGACACGCCCCTCGTGCTCGACGTCGCGGGCCTGGCCCTGCGGGGCGTGTTCGAGGACGTGTCGCTCCGGGTCCGCGCCGGGGAGATCGTCGGCCTGGCGGGCCTCGTCGGCGCGGGCCGCTCCGAGATCATCGAGACGATCTACGGCGCGCGACGGGCGACCGCGGGCACGGTCACGGTGGACTCGAAGCGACTTCGCCCGGGCTCGGTGGCCGCTGCCGTGGGCGCCGGGATCGGACTGGCGCCGGAGGAGCGCAAGAGCCAGGGCCTGCTCCTCGACGAACCCGTCTACCGCAACGTCACGCTCTCGACGTTCGCCCGCTTCGCGCGCTTCAGCCTCCTCGACGAGCGCGCCGAGCGCAAGGCGGCCAAGGAGCAGGCCGACTCGCTCGAGCTGCGGCCCGCCGGCGTCGACCGCGCGATCCGCACCCTCTCGGGCGGCAACCAGCAGAAGGCGATGCTCGCCCGGTGGCTCGTCCACGGCTGCCGTGTCCTGCTCCTCGACGAGCCCACGCGCGGCGTCGACGTCGGGGCGCGCGCCGAGATCTACGCCCTCATCCGCAGGCTCGCCGACGAGGGTGCCGCCGTCGTCGTCGTGTCCAGCGAGATCCCCGAAGTCCTCGGCCTCGCCGACCGCGTCCTCGTCGTCTCCGAGGGTCGCGTCGTGCACGAGGGGCCCTCGAGCTCCATCGACGAGCACCAGGTGCTCGACATGGTCATGGAAGGAAGTGTCGCGTGAGCGAGCAGCAGGTGTCGGCCCCGATGCCGACGGGAAAGCCGGACGCCGACGAGTCGGCCCGGGTCGAGAAGGCCGCGAGCGAGCGCCGCACGGGCGGGTTCCTGTCCGGGGCGGCGGGCCGGAACATCGGCCTCGTCGTCGCGCTGCTGCTCCTGTGCGTCGTGGGCTTCGCGACGGGCGGCGAGCGGTTCCTGAGCGTCAGCAACCTCATGACGATCCTCAGCCTGGGGTCGGTCCTCGGCGTCGTGGCCATCGGGATGACGTTCGTCATCACGACGGGCGGGATCGACCTGTCGGTCGGCTCCGTGCTCGGGCTCGCCTCCGTCTGGGCGACGACGCTCGCGACCCAGTCGTACGGATGGGTCGTCATGGTCGTCTGCGCGCTCGCGGTCGGCATCGGCGCCGGGCTCCTCAACGGCCTGATCATCGCCTACGGCAGGGTCGTGGCGTTCATCGCGACGCTCGCGATGCTCGTCGCCGCACGCGGCCTCGCCGAGCTCATCGCGCAGAAGCGCACGCAGATCGTCGACGTCGCGGCGTTCAACGACATCTTCCGGGGCAACCTCCTCGGGGTCCCGAAGATCGTGTGGATCTTCGCGGTCGTCGCGGTGCTCGGCTGGTTCCTGTTCAACCGCACGACGTTCGGCCGCCGGACGATCGCGGTCGGCGGCAACCCCGAGGCCGCACGCCTCGCGGGCATCAAGGTCAAGCGCCACCTCATGTACGTCTACGCGCTCTCGGGGCTCACCGCGGGCATCGCCGGCGTCATGATCCTCGCCCGTACGAGCGCGGGCTCCTCGACCAACGGCCTGCTCCTCGAGCTCGACGCGATCGCCGCGGTGGTCGTCGGCGGCACGCTCCTCGTGGGTGGCCGCGGCACGATCGTCGGCACGGTCCTGGGCGTCCTCATCTTCACGACGCTCACGAACGTGTTCATCATCAACAACGTCGACAGCTCGGTCCAGCAGATCGCCAAGGGCGCGATCATCGTCGGCGCCGTCCTGCTCCAGCAGCGCCTCTCCCGACGGACCACCTAGCCACCCACCCGTGGCACGACCTCGTCGTGCCTCACCAGCACTGACAGCACCCCACAGTTCCGCAGAGTTCCTCCAGCAGGACAGCATCGAAGGAGATCCCATGTCCGCACGTACCACCCTCCGCCGTCGCATCACGCTCGCGACGGTCTCGGCCGCCTCGATCGCGCTGGTCGCCGCGGCCTGCACGTCGAACACCCCCACCACCGAGGAGACCGGCGACGGTGGCGGTGGCGGGAGCGCGAACGAGGCCGTCTCCGACAACGACGCCCCCGGCGACCCGATCGTCATCGGCTTCTCGGCCCCCGCCGCCGACCACGGCTGGATGGGCGCCATCACGACCGCCGCCGAGGCCGAGGCCGCCGAGTACGAGGACGTCGAGCTCCGCGTCGCCGACGGCACGAACGACGTCAACGTCCAGATCAGCCAGATCGAGGGCTTCATCAACGACGGCGTCGACGCGATCGTGCTCCTGCCGTTCGACGGCGCCGCGCTCACCGAGGTCGCGACCAAGGCGATGGAGGCGGGGATCCCCGTCATCAACGTCGACCGCGAGTTCTCCAGCCCGTTCGCGGCGCGCGCCACGATCCTCGGCGACAACTACGGCATGGGCGTGAGCGCCGGCCAGTACATCTGCGAGCAGCTCGGGGACAACCCCGACGCCGTCGTCGCCGAGATCGCGGGCATCGACTCGCTGCCCCTGACGCAGGACCGCAGCCAGGGCTTCGCCGACGCGCTGGGCGACTGCGGCCTGGACGTCGACAACCGCGTCGCCGCGGACTTCACCGTCCAGGGCGGCGAGGCCGCGACCGCCAACCTGCTCCAGGCCGCGCCGCAGATCGACGCCATCTGGAACCACGACGACGACCAGGGCGTCGGCGTGCTCTCCGCGATCGAGAACGCGGGTCGCGACGAGTTCTTCATGGTCGGCGGCGCCGGCTCCCAGCAGGTCATGGAGCACATCAAGGCCGAGGACTCGGTCCTCCAGGCGACCGTCGTCTACCCGTCGACCCAGGCCGCGGACGGCATCAAGCTCGCGCGCCTCGTCGCGCACGACAAGAGCATGAGCGACCTCGCGTCGTCCGGCGTGCCGCGCACGACCCAGCTCTTCGCGCCGGTCGTCACCAAGGACAACGTCGACCAGTACCTGCCCACCGCGTTCCAGTCCTGACGGACCGGTCCCGCACCTCGCAGGAAGCACGCGGACCACGCCCACGGTCCGCCCGGGTGACCCCCGGCCGGACCGTGGGCGTGCGCCGTGAGAAGCACGGAAGGAACGTCATGGCAGGAAACGACGGCGCGCAGCTCGGCGTCGGCATGGTCGGGTACTCGTTCATGGGGGCAGCGCACTCGCAGGCATGGCGGACCGCCCCCCGGTTCTTCGACCTCCCCCTCGACCCGCGCATGCGGGTGCTCGGCGGCCGCAACCCGGAGGCGCTGGCCGCCGCGGCGGAGCGGCTCGGCTGGGAGTCCACCGAGACGAGCTGGCAGGCGCTCGTCGCGCGGGACGACGTCGACCTCGTCGACGTGTGCACGCCCGGCGACACGCACGCCGAGATCGCGATCGCGGCACTCGAGGCGGGCAAGCACGTGCTGTGCGAGAAGCCGCTCGCCAACACGGTCGCCGAGGCCGAGAAGATGGTCGCGGCCGCCGAGGCCGCGGCCGCGCGCGGTCAGGTCGCGATGGTGGGCTTCACCTACCGCCGCGTCCCGGCCATCCAGCTCGCGCGCCAGCTCGTCGCCGACGGACGCATCGGGACCGTGCGCCACGTCCGCGCGCAGTACCTCCAGGACTGGATCGCGGACGAGAACGCGCCGCTGTCGTGGCGGCTCGACAAGTCGAAGGCCGGCAGCGGGGCCCTCGGCGACATCGGCGCCCACGTCATCGACCTCGCGCAGTTCATCACGGGCGAGCGCATCACCGACGTCTCGGGTCTCCTCGAGACCTTCGTGAAGGAGCGCCCGGTCGCGACGGAGTTCGCCGGGCTGTCCGGCCAGGGCGGCACCGAGCGCGGCCCCGTCACGGTGGACGACGCGGCGGTCTTCCTCGCCCGGCTGTCCGGCGGGGGCATCGGGACGTTCGAGGCCACCCGCTTCGCCTACGGCCGCAAGAACGCGATCCGCCTCGAGATCAACGGCTCGAAGGGCTCGGTCGCGTTCGACTTCGAGGACATGAACGTCCTGCACTTCTTCGACGCTGCGGACGACGCGGTCGTCGCCGGCTTCCGACGCATCGTCGTGACGGAGCCGGAGCACGCCTACGTCGCGCACTGGTGGCCCGCGGGCCACGGGCTCGGGTACGAGCACGCGTTCACGCACCAGGCGGTCGACCTCGTCGAGGGGATCGCGGCCGGCACGCACCCGGCTCCGACCTTCGCGGACGGCCTCGTGGTGCAGCGCGTGCTCGACGCGGTCGAGCGGAGCGCGGCGTCGGGCGGCTGGGTCCAACCGTAGTATCGAGTCCGGGTCGGCCCGCGGGGCGGAGGGTTGACCCGGACACCGGCCCGACGGTGTCGGCCGTTGCAGCGCTGCACGGCCGGCCGAAACCGGTTTGGAGGAAGGAGGCTGGACGCGCAGCGATGGCGCGCATTTAGTACGACGGGCAATCAAAATTGTCGGTCGAGAAGATCCCGGGACGGCGGCCGGCCGATGGCGGCACCCGGCGGAGCGCAGCACTGATTCCCCATCTCGACGAGGAGACCTTGTGAGAAACGTGCTAGGAGGATCGCTCGCCATGAGGCGGACGGTCGCGGCGGCTGCCGCGGCAGCGGTCGCTCTCCCCCTGACTCTGGCGGCGGCGACGTCGGCGAGTGCCGCGACGGTGCCCGCGGGCGTCGCGGCGGCGCCCATCGTCACGGCCGCTGACACCGTCCCGTTCGACGTGCTCGTCTTCAGCAAGACCGGTGGCTTCCGCCACGGGTCGATCCCCGCGGGCATCGCGGCGATCCAGCAGCTCGGCGACGAGAACAACTTCGAGGTCACGGCGACCGAGGACGCGGGAGCGTTCACGGACGAGAACCTCGCGCAGTACGACGCGGTCGTGTGGCTGTCCACGACCGGTGACGTCCTCAACGACGACCAGCAGGCCGCGTTCGAGCGCTACATCCAGAACGGGGGCGGGTACGCGGGCATCCACGCGGCGTCCGACACCGAGTACGACTGGCCCTGGTACGGCGGGCTGGTCGGCGCGTACTTCAGCGCTCACCCCCAGAACCAGGACGCGACCATCAAGGTCGAGGACCACGCGCACGAGTCGACGGCGCACCTGCCCTCGCGCTGGGACCGCTACGACGAGTGGTACAACTTCCGCACCAACCCGCGCGACACGGTGCACGTGCTCGCGAGCCTCGACGAGACGTCGTACTCGGCGGGCTCGGGTGCCATGGGCGCCGACCACCCGACGGCCTGGTGCCAGGTCTACGACGGCGGCCGGTCCTGGTACACCGGCGGTGGCCACACCGACGAGTCGTTCCAGGAGCCGGAGTTCCTCCAGCACCTGCTCGGCGGCATCCAGACCGCCGCGGGCGTCGTGCCGTCCGACTGCAACGCCACGCAGTCCGACAGCTACGAGCTCGTGCCGCTGGACGAGAACACCGCGAACCCGATGATGCTCGACGTCGCCCCGGACGGGACGGTCTTCTACGTCGAGCGCGACGGGCGCGTGCGCGTGATCGACCCCGCGACGAACCAGACCACGACGGCGGCGACCCTCGCGGTGACGCAGGCCAACGAGGACGGGCTCACGGGTGTCGTGCTCGACCCGGACTTCGCCACGAACGGCTGGGTCTACCTCTTCTGGTCGCCGCAGGACGTCGGTGCTGACGGCCCGCACAACCGGGTGTCCCGGTTCGACTACGACGCGGCGACGAAGACGGTCTCGCTCGCCTCGGAGAAGGCGGTCCTCAAGATCCCGACGCAGCGCGAGACGTGCTGCCACGCGGGCGGCGACATGGTGTTCGACGCGGACGGCAACCTGTTCGTCGTCACCGGCGACAACACGAACCCGTTCGAGTCGGGCGGCTTCACGCCGATCGACGAGCGCGCCGGGCGCCAGAACTTCGACGCGCAGCGCACGTCGGCCAACACGAACGACCTGCGCGGCAAGGTCCTGCGGATCCACCCGGAGGACGACGGCACGTACACGGTCCCCGCGGGCAACATGTTCGCGCCGGGCACCGCGCAGACGAAGCCCGAGATCTTCGCGATGGGCTTCCGCAACCCGTTCCGGATCGGCGTCGACCCGACGACCGGCAACGCGCTCGTCGCGGACTACGGTCCCGACTCCGGCGCGGCCGACCCGGCGCGCGGGCCGCGCGGCGCGGTCGAGTGGAACGTCGTGAGCGACCCGGGCTTCTACGGCTGGCCGTACTGCACGGGCTCGAACAACAGCTACGTCGACTACAACTTCGCGACCGGCCAGTCCGGCGCGGCGTTCGACTGCGCCGCGGGCGTCGTCAACAACTCGCCGAACAACACGGGCCTGCAGCAGCTGCCCCCGGCGATCGAGGCGGAGGTCTGGTACACCGGCGGCGGGAACCCTGAGTTCCCGGAGATCGGTGGCGGCGGGGCGCCCATGGGCGGCCCGGTCTACCAGTACGACGCCGAGCTCGACTCGGACGTCAAGTGGCCGGAGTACTGGGACGGCAAGGCCCTGTTCGGCGAGTGGAACCAGGGCAGGATGTACTCGTTCCAGCTCGACGGCGAGAAGCGCGACGACCTCGTCGACATCAACCGCGTCCTGCCGAAGATCTTCGACCCCTCGGCCGGCTTCGACCGGCCGATGGACTTCGACTTCGGTCCTGACGGCGCGCTGTACGTCGTCGACTGGGGCTCGGGCTTCGGTGGCAACAACGACTCGAGCGGCGTCTACAAGGTCAACTACGTCCAGGGCGACCCCGCCCCGATCGCCCGCGCGAGCGCGGACGTGACGAGCGGCGCCGCGCCGCTGACGGTGCAGTTCTCCTCCGAGGGCACGCGCCACCCGGCGGGCGACCCGATCACGCTGCAGTGGACCTTCGGCGACGGCTCCGCGCCGTCGACCGAGGCCAACCCCGTGCACACGTACACGGAGAACGGCAGCTACACCGCCCAGCTCGTCGCGACCGACGAGTCCGGCGCCGTGGGCGTGGCGAACGTGTCGGTCGTCGTGGGCAACCAGGCCCCGACCGTCTCGATCACGTTCCCGGAGAACGGTGGCTTCTTCGAGTGGGGCGACCAGGTGAAGTACGAGATCGCCGTGGACGACCCCGACGGCGAGGTCACGTGCGACAACGTCACGCTGTTCACGTCGCTCGGCCACGACTCGCACGCCCACCCCATGGAGGAGCTCTCCGGCTGCTCGGGCACGCTCCAGACGGCGCGTGACGAGGGGCACGGCATCGAGTCGAACATCTTCTGGGTGGTCGAGGCGATGTACACCGACGACGGTGGCGAGGTCGGCGTGCCGCTCCCGGCGAACGACCTGCAGATCCTGCAGCCGAAGCTGCTCCAGTCGGAGTTCTTCACCTCGACGGGCCGCCTCGCCGGCTCCACGAGCGGGGGCGACCCCGGCGTCCAGACCGAGACGACCGGCGACTCCGCCGGCGGCGGCCTGAACATCGGCTTCATCGAGCCCGGTGACTGGTGGGCGCACGAGCCCGTCTCGCTCGCGAACGTCGACTCCATCACCCTGCGCGCGGCGTCGCCGGGCGGCGGCGGTCCGATCTCGCTGCGGTGGGACGACCCCGAGGGCCCGGAGATCGGCAGCGTCACGGTCCCGGCGACGGGCGACTGGCAGGTCTACACCGACGTCACCGCCGAGCTGCACGACGTCCCGTCGGGCAGCGGCACGCTGTACTTCGTCCAGACCGCCGGCCAGTCGAACGTCAACTGGATGGTCGTCAACGGGCGCGGCGTGACGGACAACGTCCGGCCGACGATCGACACGTTCGACGTCACCCCGACGACGGGCACCGCCCCGCTGACGGTGACGGCGACGGCGACCGCCTCCGACCCCGAGGACGACGCGATCACGTTCGCGTGGGACGCGGGGCTGGGCGACGGGTTCGTCGACGGCACGGACTCGTTCGAGGTCACGTACGACCAGCCGGGCACGTACCGGCTCCAGGTGCGGGCCACGGACGCGCGCGGCGCGTACTCGGTGGAGTACACGACCGTGACGGTGAAGGAGACCCAGACGGGACCGGGGATGTGCTTCTCGGGCCGCTCGGACGACTTCCTCGGCACGGACCTCGACGAGGACCACTGGACCGTGGCCAACCGCGACCAGAACCTCGCCGTGCGCGACGGTCACCTCGTCATCCCGACGACGGCGACCGACTTCTACGGCACCGACAACACCACGGTGCCGAACCTGGTGCTCCAGGACCTTCCGGACGGGCCGTTCACGGCCACGGCCAAGCTCACGCTGCCGGCTCGCCAGCAGTACCAGCAGGCAGGCCTGCTGATCTGGGAGGACCAGGACAACTACGCGAAGATGGTGCTGCAGGGACGCTCCAACCCCGCAGACCCGGCGACGCGCATCTTCCAGTTCATCCGTGAGGAGAACGCTCAGCCCAACGAGGTCGGTGCCTCCAACACCGCCGCCCTCGGCGCCGCCTACCCGGACACGGTCTACGTCCGGTTCGTCAGCAACGGCGAGAACCTCCAGGCGGCGTACTCGGCCGACGGCGTCGACTTCACGACGATGTCGGAGACCAAGTCGATCGCCGACCTGGAGAACGCGAAGATCGGCCTCGTGTCGCTCAAGGGGAACGGCACCGCCGCGCCCGTGGTCGACGCCGAGTTCGACTGGTTCTCCATCACGCCCGACGACACGGCGTCCGCCCCCGGGCCGGACGACGAGTTCGACGGCAGCGCCCTCGACGCGTGCCGCTGGTCGATCGTCCGCGAGGACCCGACCGGCTACCGCGTGGCGGACGGCTCGCTCCAGATCGACACGACCCCGACCGACATCTACGGGACGGGCAACACGGCCGTGCCGAACATCCTGCTCCAGGAGCAGCCGGGCGACGAGTGGACGGTCGAGACCAAGGTCGACGGCTCCGCGTTCGACCGCCAGTACCAGCAGGGCGGTCTGATCGTGTACGGGGACGACGACAACTACGTCAAGCTCGACTACGTGGTCGACAACCAGGCGGGTCAGGCCAAGAACGCCCGGATCGAGCTGCGCAGCGAGGTCGGCGGGGTCGTCCAGGACCCGCAGCCGCAGACGGCGAGCCTGGCCGAGACGGTCTGGCACCTGCGCCTGACGCGCTCCGGTGACACGTTCACCGGCGCGTACAGCGCCGACGGCGAGACGTGGACCACGTTCGACCAGAGCGTGACCAACGCCGCCGCGGCGGACGCCCAGGTCGGGCTCTTCGCGCTCGGTGCGTCGGCTGCCACGGGCGCACCCGCGTCGTTCGACTACTTCCGGGTGGTCGGCGACGAGGCCGAGCCGATCGCGGTGACCATCACCGCGGAGACGCGCTGCATGGCCGGCAAGGTGTTCGTCGCGGTCCGCGCGGCGAACGACGACGCCGTGCCGCTCGCGATCACTCTCGAGACCCCGTACGGGTCGAAGGAGTTCGCGGACGTGGCGCCCGGGGCGAACGCCTACCAGTCGTTCGCGTCGCGTGCCGCAGGGGTGGACGCGGGCACCGTGACGGTGACCGCGACCGACGCCGAGGGGAGGACGTTCTCCGGGACGGCGGACTACGCCGCCCGGGCCTGCTCCTGACAGGTTCCGGCGGGTCGGTGCCCTGAGCACCGGCCCGCCGGGCACCGCGCTCGGCGTGCGGGCGCTCGGCGGACGGGCGGCCCATCGGCCGGGCCGACCGTACGCTGCCCGCACGACGAGCACGACGGGGACCTCCGGGTCTCCGGCCCCGGCGCCCGGGAACGGGCGCTCCGGCCCGGCGCCGGGGCACCCCGGGGACCGACGACCGCCGTCGGCCCCGGAGCCACCACACGGACCACGACGAGGTGATGACCCGATGTCCAGTACGTCTGCGCAGCCCAGCGGCACCACCCGCTCCAGCACCCGATCCCGGGTCGGGGCGCGCGCTCTTCTCTCCGCGGTGCTCGGCGTGCTGCTCGGCGCCGTCGTCGCGCTGCTGGGCGTCGCGGCCCCGGCGGCCGCGCACGGCGGCGACGTCGTGATCTCCCTCGGCACCGACGGTGAGGGCGGCATCTCCGCCAACCTGACCTGGAAGCTCGACGGCCACCCGGTCGAGGAGGCGGCCGACGTCTCCGTGACGGCGGAGTCCGCGGACGGCGAGACGGTCGGCCCCCTCACCCTCTCGTCGGCGTCGGAAGGCGTCGGCTGGTACACGTCCGAGCCCGGCGTCCTCGCCGAGGGCAACTGGACCCTCACCGCCAAGATCACGCACCCGTCCGAGGCGACCGCGTCCGCGCAGGTCGACGTCGTGCCCCTGCCCGAGCCGGCCCCGGACGCGGACGACGAGGCCGCGGCCGGTGCCGAGGACGCTTCGGCCGGCACGGGCGCCGAGGACGACGCCACCGCGGCGGACGGGCCCGGCACCACGGCCGAGGAGTCGACCGGCGGCGGCGCCGGCGTGTGGATCGCCGTCGCCGTGGTCGCCGTGCTCCTCCTCGCCGGCGGCTACGTCGTCCTCCGCCGCCGCTCGCGCGCTGCCGCAGCCGACGAGTCGTCGGACGGCAAGCCCCGCTCCCTGACCAGCACGTCCGCCCGGTGACCCCGGGCGCGATACCGAGAACGACCGAAGGAGACACGACCATGGCACGACCGATCACCCTCTTCACCGGGCAGTGGGCCGACCTGCCGTTCGAGGAGGTGGCGCGGCTCGCGTCCGGCTGGGGCTACGACGGGCTGGAGATCGCCTGCTGGGGAGACCACCTCGACCCGTGGCGCTGGGACGACGACGAGTACGTCCAGGGCAAGCTCGACCTCCTCGCCAAGTACGACCTCAAGGTCTACGCGATCTCGAACCACCTCAAGGGCCAGGCCGTCTGCGACGACCCGATCGACCAGCGCCACCGCGACATCCTCCCGGACGTGGTGTGGGGCGACGGCGACCCCGAGGGCGTGCGCCAGCGCGCCGCCGAGGAGATGAAGCACACCGCGCGGCTCGCCGCGAAGCTGGGCGTGAAGACCGTCGTGGGCTTCACGGGCTCGGCGATCTGGAAGTACGTCGCGATGTTCCCGCCGGTCTCCCAGGAGGCGATCGACGCCGGCTACCAGGACTTCGCCGACCGGTGGAACCCGATCCTCGACGTCTTCGACGAGGTCGGCGTGAAGTTCGCCCACGAGGTGCACCCGAGCGAGATCGCGTACGACTACTGGACGACCGTCCGTACGCTCGAGGCGATCGGGCACCGCGAGGCGTTCGGCCTCAACTGGGACCCGAGCCACATGGTGTGGCAGGACCTCGACCCGGTGAGCTTCCTGTGGGACTTCAAGGACCGCATCTACCACGTGGACTGCAAGGACACGAAGAAGCGGATGCACAACGGCCGCAACGGGCGCATGGGCTCGCACCTGGCCTGGGCGGACCCGCGCCGCGGCTGGGACTTCATCTCGACGGGCCACGGCGACGTGCCGTGGGAGGACGCCTTCCGCATGCTCAACACGATCGGCTACGAGGGCCCCATCTCCGTGGAGTGGGAGGACGCCGGCATGGACCGCCTGGTCGGCGCGCCGGAGGCCCTCGAGTTCGTCAAGAAGTACGCGTTCGACGCCCCGGACGCGGCGTTCGACGCCGCGTTCTCGACCAAGTAGCAGGCGCAGTCTCCCCGTCGGCCGGCTCGGCCGGCCGGCGGGTGGGGGAGAACAGTCCGACACGCCACCGCCCCCGGCCCTCGACGGCCGGGGGCGGTGGCGTGCCCGCGTCCGGCAGGCCGCCCGTGCCTGCGCCGCGCGCAGCGGGCGTCTCCGCAGGCAGGGCCCATGTGATCCTTCACATTTGTTTTGCGGCTTGGGTTATATAACCGTGACGATTGATGTTCGGCTTTTGCTTGACGCTCGACAGAAGTGCCCCTACGTTGTCATCCATGCGAGCCGACGACGTCGCGCAGGACGTGCGTACCCCGGTGCTGGACCCGGGTACGCCCCTCCCGGGAGCGACCACCACAGGGGCCCCTGCCGCCCGGAGCACCTTCCCCGCCAGCACCCCGGACGAGGGCGGCCTGCCGGCCGTCGGCTACCGCGCGGGGATCCTCGGTGCGGGCTTCATGGGCGGCGTCCACGCGCGCGCCGTGCGCACCGGTGGCGGACGGGTCGTGAGCGTCGCGGCCGCGGACCTCGAGATCGCCCGCGCGGCGGCGCCGGGCCTCGGCGCCGAGCGTGCCGTCGCCACCGCGGAGGAGCTGCTCGCGGACCCCGAGGTCGACGTCGTGCACGTGTGCACGCCCAACCACCTGCACGTCCCGCTCGCCCGCGCCGCGCTCGCGGCGGGCAAGCACGTCGTGTGCGAGAAGCCGCTCGCGACCGACGTCGAGGGCGCGGTCGAGCTCGCGGCGCTGGCCGCCGAGGCGCGCGCCGCCGACGGCCGGGTCACCGTCGTGCCGTTCACCTACCGGTTCCACGCGATGGTGCGCGAGGCGCGCGAGCGCGTGCGCCAGGGCGAGGTCGGCACCATCTCGCTCGTGCACGGCTCCTACCTTCAGGACTGGCTCCTGCGGGAGTCGGACGACAACTGGCGCGTCGATCCCGCGCTCGGCGGCGCGAGCCGGGCCTTCGGCGACATCGGGTCCCACTTCTGCGACCTGCTCGAGTTCACCACCGGGCACCGCATCGCCCGGCTCGTCGCGCAGTCGGCCACCGTCAACCCGCGTCGTCGGGGGGCGGACGGCGTCGTGCACGAGGTGGCGACCGAGGACGCGGTCACGCTCCAGTACGCGACGGACGGCGGGGCGCTCGGGACCGCGGTCATCTCCCAGGTGTCGGCGGGCCGCAAGAACCGGCTGTACCTGGAGATCTCGGGCTCGGAGTCGACGCTGTCGTTCGACCAGGAGCAGCCCGAGACGCTGTGGGAGGGCCGCCGCGACGTGTCGCGCCTCCTCGTGCGCGACCCCGAGGCGCTCTCCGCGGCCGCCGCCCGCTACTCGCGCCTGCCCGCCGGGCACGCGCAGGGCTACCAGGACTGCTTCGACGCGCTCGTCGCCGACACGGCGACGGCGATCGGCGGCAGCGTCCCGGACGGCCTGCCCACGTTCGACGACGGCCTGCGCGCCGCCCGCCTCGCCGCCGCCGTGAGCGAGTCGGTGCGCTCGGGCGGCTGGGTGGAGGTACCGGCATGACCGCGACGACCACGCGCGAGCCCCGGCCGCCGGCGGCGGGGGAGGGTGGCGACGAGCCGATCCTGCGGCTGCGCGGCATCGGCAAGGAGTTCTTCGGCAACTCCGTGCTGCGCGGCATCGACCTCGACGTGCGGCCGGGCGAGGTCCACGCGCTCGTCGGCGAGAACGGCGCGGGCAAGTCGACGCTCATGAAGATCATCGCGGGCGTGCACCGCCCCGACGCGGGCACCATCGAGCTCGACGGGCAGACCACGACCTTCGCGTCGCCCCTCGCCGCGCAGCACGCGGGAGTCTCGACCGTCTTCCAGGAGTTCAACCTCCTGCCCGAGCGCTCGGTCGCCGAGAACGTCTACCTCGGTCGCGAGCCGCGCCGTGCGGGGCTCGTCGACCGCCGCCGCATGCACGCGGACACCACGGCGCTCCTCGCCGACCTGGGCCTCACCGGCCTCGCGTCGTGGACGCGCGTCGGTTCGCTCTCGGTCGCCCAGCAGCAGATCGTCGAGATCGTCAAGGCCGTGTCGTACGACGCGCGCATCATCTCGATGGACGAGCCCACGGCCGCCCTCGCCGACCAGGAGGTCGAGCTGCTCTACGAGCTCGTCCACCGGCTCAAGGAGCGCGGCGTCGCGATCCTCTACGTGTCGCACCGCCTCAAGGAGATCTTCGACCTCTGCGACACGATCACGGTGCTCAAGGACGGCAACCACGTCCTGACGACCCCGACGGCGGACATCGACCCCGACGGGCTCGTGCGCACCATGGTCGGCCGCGACTTCGCCGGGTACTTCCCGGACAAGGACCCCTCGACCGTCCCGGGCGAGGTGCGCCTCGCGCTCGAGGGCGTGGGCAACACGCAGGTCGACGACGTGTCGCTCGAGGTGCGGGCGGGCGAGATCGTCGCGCTCGCCGGTCTCCAGGGCTCGGGCCGCACCGAGATCGCGCACGGCATCTTCGGCATCGCGGGCTTCACGCGCGGCCGCGTGCTCGTCGGCGGCAAGCCGGCGGACGTGCGCTCGCCGCGCCAGGCGGTGCGTGCCGGGCTCGCGCTCGTGACCGAGGACCGCAAGGCGGAGGGCCTCGCGCTCGGGCAGTCGATCCTCGCGAACGCGCGGCTCGTGCTCGACGCCGTCGTGCCCGGCCAGGCGGACCGGCGCGCGAAGCGCATCCCCGGCATCCTCTCCTCGTTGGAGCTCGTCGCGAGCTCGCAGGAGGCCGAGGTCCAGTACCTGTCCGGCGGCAACCAGCAGAAGGTCGTCCTCGCGAAGTGGCTGGTCACCGACCCGCAGGTGATCGTGCTCGACGAGCCGACCCGCGGCATCGACGTCGGCGCCAAGCGCGCCGTCTACGACCTCATGCGCGAGCTCACCGCGAGCGGCGTCGCCGTGCTGTTCATCTCGTCCGAGCTCCCCGAGGTCGTCGCGATGGCGGACCGCGTGCTGGTCATGCGCGACGGCCGCCTCGCGGGCGAGCTCCCCGCCGGCAGCGACGAGGAGACCGTGATGGCCCTCGCCACCGGCGCGGGGGAGGACACGTCGGGCGAGCACGTCCAGGTCGACCTCGCCGCCCTCGCGGACGCCGACGACCTCCCCGGCGCCGAGCCCGGCAGCCCGCACGACACCGACACCGACGGCCCGCAGGAGGACCGATGAGCACCGCGGTCGCGACCGCCGCCCCCACCGCGCGCCGCGCCCCCGCGCGCCGGCGCCGCCTGGGGTCGACGGAGATCGTCTATCTCGCCCTCGTCGGGATCCTCGTGATCGCCGGCGTCCTCGTCGCCGTCGGCGGCGGCAACCTGTTCAGCACCGCGAACACGGCGTACATGCTCACGCAGACGAGCCTGCTCGGGTTCGTCGCGATCGGGCAGACGTTCGCGATCCTGTGCAAGTCGCTCGACCTGTCCGTCGGGTACGTCGTCGCGCTCAGCTCGATCGTCGGCGCGACGACCATGGCGGGCGACCCCTCGCGCGTCTGGCTCGGCGTCCTCGCGGCGGTGGGCGTCGCGGCGGTCGTCGGCCTGGTCAACGGGCTCGTCATCGCGAAGCTCCGCGTCAACGCCTTCATCGCGACGCTCGGCGTCGGCCTCATCATCAAGGGCTACCTCGACACGCAGTTCAAGGGCCCGGCGGGGGAGGTGCCCGCCTCGTTCCAGATGTTCGGGTACACGCGCGTCGGCCCGGTGCCGGTCTCGACGATCGTCATGCTGCTCGTCGCGGCCGTGGGCGTCGTGCTCCTCACGCGCACCCGGCCCGGGTACCACATGTTCGCCGTCGGCGGGAACACCGACGTCGCGCGGCTCTCGGGCATCCGGACCGACCGGACACTGATCCTCGCGCACGTGCTGTGCTCGGTGTGCGCGGGCGTCGCCGGCCTGCTCATCGCCGCGCGCTTCGGCACCGGCAACGCGCTCGTGTACTCCTACGGGCTCGACCTCGACTCGATCGCCGCCGTCGTGCTGGGCGGAACGCTCCTCATGGGCGGGCGCGGCTCGATCGTCGGGACGGTGGGCGGCGTGCTCATCCTCGCCGTGCTCGACACGGTGTTCAACGTGCTCGACGTCGACCCGTTCTTCAAGGACGTGCTGCGCGGCGTCATCATCATCGCCGCGGTCGCCCTGTACGCCCGGCGCCAGATCGACCCGGCGAGCAGCCGGGCCCGCTTCCGCCCGACCCGCACCGGAGGTGCGTCCGCATGACCACCGACACCACGCGCCGGACGATCCCCGCGCGCGCGCCGCGGGCCGGCTGGCTCGAGCGCCTCACCGCCGGCGGGAGCTGGACCGTGTTCGCGCTGCTCGTGCTCGTCTTCGCGGTCATCCTCGTGATGAACCCATCGTTCGGCGAGCCCATGTCGCTCATGGCCTTCGTCAAGAAGGCGGCTCCGCTCGTCATCCTCGCCATCGGGCAGTACTTCGTCATCGTCTCGGGCGAGTTCGACCTCTCGGTCGGCTCCCTCGTCGGCGCCCAGGTCGTCATCGCGGCGAAGCTCATGGACGGCGAGGACTCGATGACGTGGCCCGTCATGGCGCTCATGATCGTGTTCGGCCTCGCGGTCGGGCTCGTCAACGGCCTCGTGACGACGCTCCTCAAGGTGCCGTCGTTCATCACGACGCTGGGCATGATGCTCGTGCTCTACGGCGCGATCCGGCTCTGGACGGGCGGCGCCCCCACGGGCGCGCTGACCGACGGCTTCCGGCAGTGGGGTCGCGGGGGCATCCCCGACACCCCGGGCCAGTTCCAGGTGCCGTACGCGCTGCTGATCGTCGTGGTCCTCGGCGTCCTCGCCGCCCTGCTCATGCGCCGGCCGTTCGGCCGCACGCTCGTCGCCACGGGCGACAACGACGTCGCGGCCGGCTACGCCGGGAGCTCGGTCTGGTGGGTGCGCACGCGTGCCTTCCTCCTCTCGGGCTTCATGGCGACCGTCGCGGCGATCCTCATCGGCGGCTACGCGGGCGTCACCGCGCAGGTCGGGCAGGGCCTGGAGTTCATGGCCATCACGGCCGTCGTGCTCGGGGGCGTCGTGCTCGGCGGCGGGCGGGGCACCGTGATCGCCGCGATGGCCGGCGCGCTCACGCTCGAGGCGCTGTTCACGCTGTTCAACCAGCTCAGCCTCCCGTCGACGATCCGTCCGGCGATCCAGGGCGTGATCATCATCGCGGCCGTCGCCTACGCCGCGCTGCCGCGCCGGTCGCGGCGCCGCACGTCCACCCCCGACGTCCCGCCTGCCGCGGGCCCGACCACCGCACCGAAGGAGCCCGCCCCCGCGAACGCCTAGCCCCTCGCGCCGGCGGGACCTGCTCCCGCGCGCCGTCGACCACGACCGAGCACGACCCCCAGAAGAAGTCCCCACCCTTCCGAGCTGTACCCCCTTCCCCCGCACGCTGCGGGACGACGACGTCTCACCCCCAAGGAGAGAAGGACATGCGACGTACACGAGCACTCCTGGCCGGCGCGGCGGTGGCCACGCTGTTCCTCACGGCCGCCTGCACGACCGACACCCCCACCGACAGCGGCGAGGGTGGCGAGACCTCGGCCGAGGAGAGCCCCGCGAGCGAGGAGTCCGGCGGCGCCGACTCCGAGTGGTTCGTCCAGGCGGACTACGACCGTCAGCTCGCCCAGCGCGAGGTCGTCCCCGAGGGCCCGGCCGACCAGCCGTGGCTCCAGGCGATCGAGCCCGAGTACGTGGACACCGCGGAGTACGCGAGCGAGGGCGGCGGCAAGACGCTGTGCTTCTCGAACGCCTCGGTGTCCAACCCGTGGCGCGTCACCGGCTGGATCACGATGCAGCAGCAGGTCGACGTCCTCACCGAGGAGGGCGTGATCGGCGAGTTCCGCGTCTCGGACGCGGCGGACGACGACAACAAGCAGATCTCCGACATCCAGGCGTTCGTCGAGGCGGGCGACTGCGACGCGATCGTCATCTCGCCGTCGACGACGGCGACCCTGACGCCCGCGGTCGAGGCCGCGTGCGAGTCGGGCAAGCCGGTCATCGTGTTCGACCGTGGTGTCAACACCGACTGCATGGTCACGTTCATCCACCCGATCGGCGGCTACGCGTACGGCGCCGACGGCGCCGAGTTCCTCGTCGAGAACCTCGAGCCGGGCTCGAAGGTCCTCGCGCTGCGCATCCTGCCCGGCGTCGACGTGCTGGAGAACCGCTGGGCCGCGGCCGACAAGATCTTCTCGGAGTCCGAGCTCGAGGTCGTGGGCGCGGAGTTCACTGGCGGCGACGGCGCGAAGATCAAGGACATCGTCACGCAGTACCTGCAGCGTGGTGACGTGGACGGCATCTGGATGGACGCGGGCGACGGCGCCGTCGCGGCGGTCGAGGCGTTCGAGGACGCCGGCAAGCCCTACCCGGTGTTCATGGGCGAGGACGAGATGAGCTTCCTGCGCAAGTGGAAGGACACGGACATGACCGCCCTCGGCGCCGTGTACTCGAACTTCCAGTGGCGCACCCCGATCCTCGCGGCGCAGATGATCTGGGCCGGCGAGCAGGTGCCGTCCGAGTGGGTCCTGCCGCAGGCGCCGATCGACGCCGAGGAGCTCGACGCGTACCTCGAGGCGAACAAGGACATGCCGTCCCTGCACTACGCGAAGTTCGGCGGCGAGGACCTGCCGGGCTTCCCGGAGGCATGGACCGACCGCTGACCGGACCGCTGACCGGACCGCTGACCGGTCGTCCGCACCGGGCCTGAGAGGGTCCGGAGAACCACCCGGTCCGACCTCCGCGGTCGGGCCACCAGGGCCGCCCGGTCGCCGTCCGACCGGCCGGGCGCCCCGCCCGCCCGCCCGACGACGCGGCGCACCTCCCGTGGGGAGGTGCCCCGCGGCGTCGGGCACGCGGGCGGGACGGCCGAGCGCTCGGGCCCGACGAGAGAGAGCGACGTGGCTCTTCCTACCCCGACCCTGCCGCTGCGCCGCCGAGCGCTCGGCGTCAACACGTGGGTCTGGACCTCCCCGCTCACCGACGACGCGCTGCGCGGCATCGCGCCCCGCGTCGCGGGGTGGGGCTTCGACGTGCTCGAGCTGCCCGTGGAGAACCCGGGCGACTGGGACCCCGCGACCGCGGCGACGGTCCTCGCCGACCACGGCCTCGACGCGAGCGTCTCGCTCGTCATGGGCGAGGGCCGCGAGCTCGTCGCGGCAGACGCCGCGACGGTGCGCGCCACGCAGGACTACCTGCGGCACGTCGTCGACGTCGCGCGCACGGTCGGCGCCCCGGTGATCGGCGGGCCGGCGTACGCGTCGGTCGGGCGTACGTGGCGCCTGAGCCCCGCCGAGCGCGCGGCGGCGTACGAGGAGCTCGCCGAGAACCTGGCCCCGGTCGTCGAGCACGCGATCGCGGCGGGCGTCGTCGTCGGGCTCGAACCGCTGAACCGCTACGAGACGAGCCTCGTCAACACCGTCGACCAGGGGCTGGAGGTCGTGCGGCGACTGCCCGCGGCCGGCATCGGCCTCATGCTCGACGTCTACCACATGAACATCGAGGAGACGGACCTGCCCGCTGCGGTCGCGCGCGCGGGCGAGCGCATCGCGCACGTCCAGGTGTGCGGCAACGACCGGGGCGCACCCGGCAACGACCACCTGGACTGGCCCGCCCTCCTCGCCGCGCTCGACGCGACCGGCTACGACGGACCCCTCGTCATCGAGTCCTTCACGGCCGACAACGCGACGATCGCCACGGCCGCCTCCATCTGGCGGCCGCTGGCACCGACCCAGGACGCCATCGCTGTCGATGGCCTGGCCCACCTGAAGGGACTGATGCCCACGCCGGAGCACCCGCAGCCGTAGTCGATCCTCGACCGCAGCGCCGGCACGCCGCGGGATGACGACCACCCTGCCCGGACGACGACGTCCGGGTCCGCACGTCATGCCCCTGGAGGCAGCACGATGACCGCACGACGCCCACGCAGGGCGAGGTCCGTCGCGGCTCTGACCATCGGAGCGCTCGCGTTCACGCTCGCGCCCGTCACGATGGCCAGCGCCGCCGACGACCCCGTCCCCGCGGACGAAGAGCACAAGGTGCTCATCTTCACCAAGACGACCCAGTTCCGGCACAGCGAGGCGATCACGCAGGGCACCCCGGTGCTCGAGGCGGCGTTCGCCGAGGTCGGCATCGCGTCCGACCACACGGAGGACTCGACCGTCTTCAACGACGAGACCCTCGCGCAGTACGACGCCCTGGTCATGTTCCAGACGTCGGGCGACCCGTGGAACGCCGACGAGAAGGCGGCGCTCGAGCGCTACCAGCAGGCGGGCGGCGGCATCGTCGCGATCCACAACGCCACGGACATGCGCGGCAGCTACGGCTGGTGGGACGACATGATCGGGGCGCTCATGCCCGGTCACGCCGCCACCGGCAACAGCCCGGGCCTGCCGGGCACGGTCCGCGTGGAGGACCGCACGCACCCGTCGACCGAGCACCTGTCCCAGCGCTGGACGCGCGCGGACGAGTGGTACAACTACTCGGCCAACGTCCGCGGCAGCGCGCACGTGCTCGCCACGATGGACGAGTCCACGTACGACGCGGGCAGCAACAAGATGGGCTACGACCACCCGATCTCGTGGTGCAAGCCCTACGACGGCGGCCGTGCCTGGATGACCGGCATGGGCCACTTCGGGGCGCACTACACCGACGAGCCCGACCTCGTGCAGCACATCGTCGGCGGCGTGCAGTGGGCCGCGGGCCTCGTCGAGGGCGACTGCGGCGGCACCGACTGGGGCTCGTTCGAGAAGATCGCGCTCGACTCCAACACGAGCGCGCCCTTCGGCATGGACGTCGCGCCCGACGGCCGCGTGTTCTACACCGAGCTCGTGCGCGGGCAGATCCGCGTGTACGACCCGCGGACGCAGAACACCACGACCGCCATCACTATCCCGGTGTACTCCGGTGGCGAGGACGGCCTGCTCGGCATCGCGCTCGACAAGGACTTCGCGGAGAACGGGTACCTGTACCAGTACTACGCGCCGGCGAGCTCGAACGACTCCGACCCGGCGAACTTCTTCAGCCGCGTCTCGCGGTTCACGGTGTCCTCGGAGGGCCCGGGCTCGACGGTGATCGACCCGGCGTCCGAGAAGGTGCTCATCGAGATCCCGGCCGGGCGCCTGCCCGACGAGCCGGGCCACACGGGCGGCGGCCTCACCGTCGACCACGAGACCGGTGACCTGTACATCGGCGTCGGCGACGACGTGAACCCGCACTCCGAGCCCTCGGGCGGCTACGCGCCGATCTCCGAGCGCGACGGCACGTTCCACGACGCGCGCGCGACGTCCGCGAACACGAACGACCTGCGCGGCAAGGTCCTGCGCATCCACCCGGAGGCCGACGGCACCTACTCGATCCCCGAGGGCAACCTGTTCGCCCCGGGCACCGAGAAGACGCTGCCCGAGATCTACGCGATGGGCTTCCGCAACCCGTTCCGCTTCACGATCGACGCGAAGACCGGCAACCTCGGCGTCGCCGACTACTCGCCGGACAACGGGTCGGACAACCCGGCCAACCGCGGCCCGGCCGGCATCGCCGAGTGGAACCTCATCAAGGAGCCCGGCTTCTACGGCTGGCCCCTGTGCATGGGCAACAACGAGCCGTTCCGCGACGTCGACTACCGGACGAACCCCGTCACGGTCGGCGACTTCTTCGACTGCGACGCGCCCGTGAACGACTCCGTGAAGAACACCGGCCTCACCGAGCTGCCCCCGGCCCAGCCGGCGGACATGTGGTACGGCTACCAGCGCTCGTCCGTCCCCGGCGCGATCAACGCCGGCGGCGGCCTCGCGCCCATGGGCGGCCCGTTCTACCAGTTCGACCCGGAGCTCGACTCCGACACGAAGTTCCCGGCGTCCTACGACGGCAAGGCCTTCTTCTACGAGTGGGCCCGCAACAAGATGTACACGATCGACCTCAAGGACCCCGAGGCCGCGCCCGGCGCGACCGACGTCGAGAAGGTCAACCCGTTCCTCCCGCAGGAGCAGTTCCTCGCGCCGATCGACTCCAAGTTCGGCCCCGACGGCGCGATGTACGTGCTCGACTGGGGAGGCGGCTTCGGCCGCGACAACCCGAACTCGGGCCTGCACCGCATCGACTACCTGTCGGGCTCGCGCTCGCCGGTGTCGAAGCCGGTCGCGACGCCGGACTCCGGCATCGCGCCGCTCGAGGTGACGTTCGACGGCACGGGGAGCACCGACCCCGAGGGCGAGGAGCTCACGTACGCGTGGGACTTCGACGGTGACGGCACGACGGACTCGACGTCCGCCGCGCCCAGCCACACCTACACCGAGAACGGCGTCTTCGACGCGCGCCTCACGGTGACCGACCCCGCCGGCAAGGTGGGCACCGCGACCGTCCCGATCACGGTGGGCAACACGCGGCCCGAGGTCGACTTCGGCCTGCCGCCCACCGGCTCGTTCTTCACCTTCGGCGACGACATCACGTGGGACGTGTCGGTGACGGACGCGGAGGACTCGCCCGACGGCGAGGCGATCGACGACGAGCAGGTCATCATCCAGCCCGCGCTCGGGCACGACGCGCACGCGCACCCCGCCGAGCCGCTCCACGGCCGCACGGGCACCGTGGCGACGAGCCTCGGCGGCGGTCACGGCGAGGACATGAACGTCTTCTACGTGATCGACGCGCGCTACACCGACCGCGGCGGCGAGGGCGACGTGCCCGCGCTCACCGGGTCGGACACGACGCTGATCTTCCCGAAGAAGCGCGAGGCGGAGTTCCACGCGGCCTCCGACGGCACCACGACGATCCCGAGCCGGGACGTCGAGGGCGGCGGCTCCGTCATCACGGGGTCCAACGGTTCCTGGGCGTCGTACGACCCCGTGAGCCTGTACGGCGTGCAGGCGCTGAACCTGCGCGTCGCGGCGGCGGCCGAGGGCACGATCGAGCTGCGTCGCGACGCGGCGGACGGCGAGCTCCTCGGCACGGCCGAGATCCCGCAGACCGGGCTCGGCACGTTCACGGACGTCACCGTCGAGGTCACCGACCCGCTGGAGCCGTTCACGCTCTACGTCGTCTTCCCGGGCGAGGGCGAGCGTCGCCTCAACTTCATCGAGGCCGACGGCAAGGGCGTCTCGGGCACGACCCGACCCAAGGTCCGCATCACGTCCCCCGAGGCGGGCGTCCGTCTCGAGCAGGGCGAGATGACGGTCACCGCGGAGGCGGACGACACCGAGAACACCGTGACGCAGGTCGAGTTCTTCGTCGACGGGGAGTCCATCGGCGTCGACGACACCGCTCCGTACGAGGCCACGTGGAACCCCACGGCGGACAACTACTACGAGCTGACCGCGCTCGCCACGAACGACAAGGGCCTGTACACGCGCTCGCGCGTCGTCCTCGCCCAGGTCGGCGACCTCTTCGCGGGGATGAAGACCTTCACCAACGCGAACGGGACGTTCGAGCAGCTCGCCGAGGGCAAGTACCTCGTCACCTCGGGCGGCGCGAACATGTGGCAGGGCACCAACGAGTACTCGACCATCTACCGCGAGCAGGGCGCCGACGAGAACTGGTCGGCGACCGTGAAGATCAACAGCCAGGGCAACTCCAACGGGTCCGCCAAGGCCGGGATCATCGTCCGCAACGACGTCACGCAGACGGCGAGCTCGCAGGGCTACGCGGCCCTGGGGATGCGCCCGAGCGGTGGCTTCGAGTGGCTGCGCGGCAACTCGAGCGGTCAGCTCACGACGTCGAGCGCCGCGAGCTCGACGAGCTACCCCGCGTGGGTGCGGATCGTGCGCGACGGCGACCTGTACACGGCCTCCTGGAGCAAGGACGGCGAGAACTTCACGCAGATCGGCGAGCCGCAGGCCCTGCCGGGTGCGGCGTCCGTCCAGGACGTGGGTCTCTTCGTCACGGCGCACAGCACGACGGCGACGAGCGCGGTCGAGTTCCAGGACTTCGCGTTCGACGACGACCCGCAGACCGAGGAGCCCGGCGGCGAGAACCCGCCGCAGTGCCTCGCGGACTCGTCCGACGAGTTCGACGGTGACGCGCTCGACCCGCGGTGGACGGTCGTCCGTCAGGCCGAGGGCCAGCCGATCACCGTCGCCGACGGCCACGCCGTCCTGCCGGTCGTGCAGGGCGACATCAACGAGGCCGTGACCGGGCCGATCAGCTACCTCGGTCAGCCTGCACCCGCCGGGGCGTGGACGCTCGAGACCAAGCTCGACGTCCCGCTCGCCCGGCACTGGCAGCACGCCGGCCTCCTGGTCCACGTGAACGACGACGAGTACACCAAGCTCGCGTTCACCAAGAACCAGAGCGGCGCCCGCTTCCTCGAGTTCCAGACGGAGACCGGCGGGTCCCGGACGTGGCACGGCCAGACGGACGTCGCGACGGGCTTCCCGTCGGCGATCTACCTGCGCCTCGTCTCGGACGGGTCGGCGATCACGGCGGCGTACTCGGCGGACGGCCAGGCGTGGACGGCGCTCGCGGGCTCCGCGCCCGTCAAGCCCGACGCGACGTTCGGCGTCATGGCGGGCGGCGACACGGCGACCGCGAACACGGTCGCGAAGGTCGACTACGTCCACGTCACGGGTGCCGAGCCCGACGACGGCGTGCGCGAGCCGAGCGACGAGTTCGAGGGCGACGCCCTCGACGGCTGCCGCTGGGACGCGATCGTGCGCTACGACGGGTCGAAGGTCGCCGTCGCCGGCGGCGAGCTGCGCATCACGACCCAGCCGGGCGACATCAACGCCGGGAACAACGGCGACCCGCGCAACTTCGTCCTCCAGACCGCTCCGGAGGGTGACTGGGTCGTCGAGACGCGGTTCAAGGCGCCGCTCGTGCACCGGTGGCAGCTCGCGGGCCTCATCGCGTACGGCGACGACGACAACTACGTCAAGGCCGACGTGCTCGCGAAGAACGCACCGGGTGCGGCGCTCAACCTCGGTGCCGAGCTCGTCTCGGAGAAGGGCGGCCAGTTCGGCAACGGCGGCAACCGCCAGCTCGAGCTCGCCGACTCGACGGAGTCGGGCTACTGGTACGTGCGCCTCGAGAAGGTGGGGAGCACGTACCAGGGCTGGGTCAGCGACGGCGGGGTGAACTGGACGCCGCTGGGCGCGCCGGTGACCAACGACGCGGCGCTGACCGAGGTCGGCCTCATGGCGATCGGCCCGGAGCAGGAGACGCCGGTCACGGTGGCGTTCGACTGGTTCCGTCTCACGACGGAGTCCGAGCCGGAGCCGACCGTCGACGTCGAGGTCACCGCGTCCGCCCGCTGCCTCGCGGGCAAGGCGTACCTCGCCCTCCGCGCGACGAACGCCGACGAGGCGCCCGTCGCGATCACCCTGACCACGCCGTTCGGCTCCAAGGAGTTCGGCGCGGTCGAGGTGGGCGGCAACGCCTACCAGTCGTTCGCGTCGCGTGCGACGTCGTTCGACGCGGGCACGGCCACGGTCACGGCGACGCTCGGCGACGTCACGACCGAGATCGAGGTGCCGTACGACGCCGTGAGCTGCGGCTGACGGCGGGCCGGTGACGGGCGACCCGCTCCCGTCATCGGCCACCGCGCCGGCCCGGCCTCGCGGCCGGGCCGGCGCACACCGAGCGGGACGACCAGGGACAGGAGCGACAGGTGGCACAGCGCACCGCAGGACGGACGTCCGCGGACCGGACGCCGGCGGCGAGGGACGCCCGGAAGGGCTCCGGCCGCACGGGCCGCGCGACGACGACGCCCGCCCGCTCCCGTCCCGCAGACCGGGGCGGTGCCGGCCGCCCCGAGCCCCGACCGCCGGCGCGCGTCCGCGCGCGCCGGTGGTTCGCGGGTCTCGACCCCTGGCGCCGGGTGCTCCTGGTCCTCGCCGCGCTCGCCGTCGTCGCGGTGGTGGTCGCCCTCGTCGTGGTGCTGACCCGAGAGGCGCCGGCGGCGACCGACGAGGGTCTCGCCGCCGACCCCGCGCGCGTCGCCGAGCTCGAGGCGGCCGAGGAGGCGCGCGACGCCGACAACCTCGTCGCCTCGATCGAGCACGCCGGGCACGTGCAGACCGAGCTCGTCCCCGTCCTTCACGGGCTGCACGCGGTGCTCCCCGTCGACGGCTCGACCGCCGTCCCGGCCGACCCGGCCGAGATCGCGGAGTGGCGAGCGACCGTCGACGGCCTCGTGGCCGAGACCGAGTCGCTCCAGAGCGGCTCCTCCGAGCACAACATCGTCCGCAACGGGATGCTCACCTCGCTCCAGCTCGTCGGGGACACGCTCGACGCCGTCGGCCTCGCGGCCGCCGCGGACGCGAGCGACCCGACGGCCGCGTCCGACCTCTACGCCCTCGCCGGCGAGCTGCGCACGCGCGCCGTCGACGCGTGGGGCCTCGCCGCGATCCAGCTCGACCTCCGCTCGACCGCCGGTGGGCAGGGCCACGTCCACGTGTTCCTCCCCGTGCACCCGGACGACTCGCTCGACGGCGGCATGGACCTCGGGCACGACGGCGGTCCCGCGGACGACGAGGACGCGCACGAGGACCACGACCACTGACCGACGGCGGCCCCGGGAAGGGGCCGCCCCACCGACCTCCCGGTCGGGCGCCCTCCGGGGTGCAGGCCGAGCCCGACCGGGACCTGACCGGAGCGCCCCGCGCGACGACGCGCGGCACCGACGACGCACCACGAGGAAGGAGAGCACGACCCGCGGCCCGGCAACGGCGCCGAGCCGCACCGATCAGTTCTCAAGGAGGAGAAGTGACAGCACGACCTTCGAGAGGTCGGCGCCAGGGGGTCGCGGCGGTCACCGCCGCGGCCCTCGTCGCGCCGGCGCTCACCCTCGCGACGGCGGCCCCCGCCGCCGCGCACGACGAGTTCTCCGTCATGGTCTTCAGCAAGACCGCCGGGTTCCGGCACGGCTCGATCCCCGCGGGCGTCGCGGCGATCCAGCAGCTCGGCACCGACCACCACTTCGCGGTGACCCCGACCGAGGACGCGGGAGCCTTCACGGACGAGAACCTCGCCCGGTACGACGCCGTCGTCTGGCTGTCCACCACGGGCGACGTCCTGAACGACGAGCAGCGGGGCGCGTTCGAGCGGTACATCGCCGCCGGCGGCGGGTACGCCGGTGTCCACGCGGCGTCCGACACCGAGTACGACTGGCCCTGGTACGGCGAGCTCGTCGGCGCGTACTTCAACAGCCACCCGCAGAACCAGGACGCGACGGTCGTCGTCGCCGACGACGAGCACCCCTCGACCGCGCACCTGCCGGCCGCCTGGGACCGGTACGACGAGTGGTACAACTACCGCGAGAACCCGCGCGGCCAGGTCCACGTGCTCGCGAGCCTCGACGAGGCCTCGTACTCCCCGGGGTCGGGCGCCATGGGCGCCGACCACCCGATCGCGTGGTGCCAGGAGTACGACGGCGGCCGGTCCTGGTACACCGGCGGCGGACACACCGACGAGTCGTACACCGACCCGGCGTTCGTCCAGCACCTGCTCGGCGGGATCCAGACCGCGGCGGGCGCGGTCGACGCCGACTGCGGCGCGACGGTCGACGCCTCGTTCGAGCAGGTGACGCTCGCCAAGGGCGCGGCCAAGACGGGCGAGCCGATCGCCATGGCCGTCCTGCCCGACGGCGACGTCCTGCACACCTCGCGCGACGGGCGCGTCTGGTACACGACCGCGGACGCCACGACGGCGCTCGCGGGCACCGTCCCCGTGTACACGCACGACGAGGACGGCCTCCAGGGCGTCGCGATCGACCCGGGCTTCGCGGAGAACCGCTGGGTCTACCTCTACTACGCGCCCAAGCTCGACACCCCGCCGGGCGACGCGCCCGAGACGTCGGCCGACCCGGCCGCGTTCGAGGCGTTCGAGGGGTACAACCAGCTCTCGCGGTTCCGGCTCACGGAGCAGAACCTGCTGGACCTCGCCAGCGAGCAGAAGATCCTCGAGGTTCCGGCCGACCGCGGGCTGTGCTGCCACGCGGGCGGCGAGATCGACTTCGACGCCGAGGGCAACCTCTACCTGTCGACGGGTGACGACACGAACCCGTTCGCGTCGGACGGCTACGCGCCCATCGACGAGCGGGCGACCCGCAACCCGGCGTTCGACGCCCGCCGCAGCTCGGGCAGCACGAACGACCTGCGGGGCAAGCTCCTGCGCATCACGGTCGCCGAGGACGGGTCGTACACGGTCCCGGAGGGCAACCTCTTCCCCGAGGGCGAGCACGAGGCCGGCAAGACCCGGCCCGAGATCTACGCGATGGGCTTCCGCAACCCGTTCCGCTTCGCCGTCGACAAGGCGACGGGCGAGGTCCACCTCGGCGACTACGGTCCCGACGCGGGTGGCGCGAACGCGAACCGCGGCCCCGGCGGCCAGGTCGAGTTCAACATCATCTCCGAGGCGGGCAACTACGGCTGGCCGTACTGCATCGGCGACAACCTCGCGTACAACGACTACGACTTCGAGACCAAGGTCTCCGGGCCGAAGTTCGACTGTGCGGCGCCCCGGAACACGAGCCCGCACAACACGGGTCTCGTCGACCTCCCGCCCGCCGTGCCGGCGTGGCAACCGTACGACGGCGGGTCCGTGCCGGCGTTCGGGACGGGCGGCGAGTCCCCGATGGGCGCCGTCGTCTACGACTACGACCCCGAGCTCGAGTCGGAGACCAAGTTCCCCGCGTACTACGACGGCAAGCCGCTGCTCTACGAGTGGGACCGCGCGTGGATCAAGGAGGCGATCCGTGCCGAGGACGGCAGCCCGGCGGGCTTCGTGCCGGCGCTGGAGTTCATGGACCTGCGCCGGCCGATGAACCTCGAGTTCGGCCCGGACGGCTCGCTCTACGTGCTCGACTACGGCGGCGGCTACTTCGGGGGCGACGCGCTCTCGGCCGTCTACCGGATCGACTACGTGCGCGGGAGCCGCTCGCCCGTCGCGCAGATCGACGCCTCGCCCACGAACGGCCAGGCGCCGCTCGCGGTGTCCTTCGACGGCACCGGGTCCTCCCACCCGGACGGCAAGGAGTTCACGTACGCCTGGGACCTCGACGGTGACGGCGAGACCGACGCCAGCGACGCCCAGGTCTCCCGGACGTTCACCGAGAACGGCCAGCACGAGGTGCGGCTCACCGTCACCGACGCCGACGGCAGGCAGGGCGTGGCGACCACGACCATCACCGTGGGCAACACCGCGCCCGAGGTGACGCTCGAGCTCCCGGCCGACGGCCAGTTCTTCGACTTCGGCGACCAGGTCCCGTTCCGGGTCACGGTCACCGACGCCGAGGACGGCGCGCAGGTCGACTGCAGCCGCGTCGTGGTCGAGTACATCCTCGGCCACGACAACCACGGCCACCCGCTGTCCAGCGCCACGGGCTGCGAGGGCGTCCTCACGACCGCCAAGGACGAGGGGCACGGCCTCGACGCGAACATCTTCGGCGTCGTCAACGCGACGTACACCGACGGTGGGGGCGCCGACGGCGTGCCCGCGCTCGCGTCCGACGACGAGGCCGTCCTGCACACGCGCACCAAGCAGGCCGAGTACTTCACCGACAGCCAGGGCGTCCAGGTCGTCGCGAAGGACGTCTCCGAGGGCGGCAAGCAGCTCGGGTACATCGCGGCCGGCGACTGGTTCGCGTTCGACCGGATGAACCTCGCGGGCATCGACTCGATCTCCGCGCGGTACAGCTCGGGCGGTTCCGGGGGCGTGCTCGACGTGCGGGACGGCGCCGTGGACGGCCCGGTCCTCGCGACGCTCACGCTGTCGTCGACCGGGAGCTGGGAGACGCCGGCGCGGACGCCGGCGGTCCCGGTCGCCGACCCGGGCGGGACGCGCACGCTCTACTTCGTCGCGCGCTCGACCACGGGGGCGACGGGCGACATGTTCGACGTCGACTCCGTCACCTTCACGGGTCGGGGCGCGGCGAACAACGTGGCCCCGGTGGTCGCCTCCGTGACGGCCGCGCCCGCCACCGGCGACGCGCCGCTCGACGTCGCGTTCGCCGCGCAGGCCTCCGACGCCGACGGCGACGCGCTCACGTACGCGTGGGAGTTCGGAGACGGCGGCACGGCGACGGGCGCGACGGCACAGCACACCTACACGGCGGCCGGGAGCTACACGGCCAAGGTCACTGTGAGCGACCCGTCGGGCGCGCGCGCGAGCGGCACCGTCGCGGTCTCCGTGTACGGCACGCTCCCGTGCACCGAGCCGGACCCGCAGCGCGGGCCCGCGGACGAGTTCGAGGGCGAGACGCTCGACGGCTGCCGCTGGGACGTCGTCGACCTCCGCCCCGACCTCGCGCAGGTGCGGGACGGGAAGTGGGTCGTGCGCACGACCGACGCCGACTTCGCCGGCACCGGCAACGAGCGCGTGCCGAACATCATCACGACCGACCAGCCGGGCGACTCCTGGACGGTCGAGACGAAGATGACGGCCGCGTTCGCGAACCAGTACCAGCAGGGCGGCCTCATCGTGCGGGCCTCGGAGTCCGACTACGTCAAGCTCGCCGTGGTCCAGCACCCCGGCAGCCTGCGCGTCGAGCTCCGCAGCGAGATCGGCGACGTCGTGCAGTCCACGAACGGCGACGTCCTCGACATCGCGAAGCCCGTCTACGGCGAGTACCTGCTGCGGCTGTCGCGCGACGGGGACTCGTTCACCGGGTCGTACTCGCTCGACAACGGCCAGACCTGGGTCCCGACCACGCGCGCCGTCACGCACGCGGGGCTCGGCGACGCGGGCGTCGGCGTGTTCGCGCTCGGCAAGGGCGCCGGCGCGAACCAGATCGACGTCGCGTTCGACCACGTGCGCGAGGTCGACGGCAGCGGCGTCCCCGTGTGCGAGGACGTCACCGCGAGCGACACGTTCGACGGCAGCGGGTCCGGCCTCGGCCTCGACCCGTGCCGCTGGTACGTCGTCGACGCCGACCCGTCGCGGCTCGCCGTCGCGGACGGCGCGCTGCAGCTCACCACGACCGACGACGACGTGTACGGCGCGACGAACTCCACCGTGCCGAACATCGTCCGCTCGAAGGTCGTGACGGGCGACGAGTGGACCGTCGAGACGACGGTGCGCGCCGACCTCACGCAGAACTACCACCAGGGCGGCCTCATGGTCTACAAGGACCAGGCCAACTACGTGAAGGTCGGCGTGATCCACAACGGCGGCACCGCCGGGACGGTCGGCTTCGAGCTCCGCAGCGAGAAGGGTGACGTCGTGCTCCAGCCGCAGCCCGGCGTCGGCTCGCTGCCCCGCGAGGAGGACGGGACGTACCACGTGCGCCTCGCCCGGTCCGGAGACACGTTCGTCGGATCGTGGTCGCTCGACGGCGAGCGGTGGACCGCGCTCGCCGCCGTGACGAACGACCAGCTCGACGGGATCGGGGTCGGGCCGTTCGCGCTCGGCAAGAACCAGACCCAGCCCACGGTCGTCGCGTTCGAGGACTTCGTCCTCGAGGGCGAGGTGGTCGAGCAGCCGCTCGACGTCACGACCGAGGTCCAGGTCCGGTGCCTCGCCGGCAAGGCGTACGTCGCGGTGCGCGCGACGAACGCCGACGGCGTGCCGGTCGACGTCACGCTGACGACGCCGTTCGGCACCAAGGCGTTCACCGGCGTCCAGCCGGGCGCGGCGGCCTACCAGTCGTTCGCGGCCCGGGCGACGTCCGTCGAGGCGGGCGTCGTGGGGATCGCGGCGACCGGTGACGGTCGCACGTCCGCGGCCGACGTCGCATACGACGCCAAGAGCTGCGGCTGACGCGGCGGCTCGGGAAGCAGGCCGAGGGCCGGTCGGGGACGTCCCCGACCGGCCCTCGGTCGTGCGGGTCGTCGCACCGCGTCAGGCGCGGGAGAGCGCCATGACCACGTCGGTGTGCGTCTCGCCGCCGACGACGTAGGTGCGTCCGCCGACGAGGTCGAACCGGTGCTTGCGGTAGAACGCCTGCGCCCGCGCGTTGAGACCGTTCGTGCCGAGCCACACGGGCAGGCCGGGCCCGAGCCGCGCCGCCGCCTCGGTCGCCGCCGTCATGAGCACGCTCGCCACGCCCGTGCCCTGGGCTGCGGGGTGCACGTAGATCTTCGAGAGCTCGACCGCCTCGCCGGTCCCGACGGCCGCCGCGACGTCGGGGTCGTCGGGAACGCCGCGGACGAGGAGCGCGTAGCCGAGGAGTCCCGGGGTTCCGTGTGCGGCCAGGACGCCTTCGCTGGCGTCGGAGCGGGCCGCCTCGACGAGGAGGAGCGCGTGCGCGGCGCTCGCCGCCCACGCGCGGAACCGCTCCGGCGAGAGCTGCGTCGCGACGTGCTCGGCGATCGCCTCGGGCGACGTGCCCGGCGGGCACGCGAGCGGGAACGTCAGGGCCGCGAGCCCGGCGAGCGCGGGTGCGTCCTCGGTCGTGGCGCGGCGGACGCGCACGGTCGCGGGAGCGGTGGGGAGGTCGTCGGGCATGCCCGCGAATCTACGCCCCGACGCTGAGGACGCGGTCGGCCCGCACCCGGGCGCCGGCCCGTTCCGGGCATGATGGTCGGGTGACGCGCATCGACCTCAACGCCGACCTCGGTGAGGGCTTCGGCCGCTGGACCCTCGCCGACGACGAGGCCCTGCTCGGCCTCGTGACCAGCGCGAACGTCGCGTGCGGGTTCCACGCGGGCGACCCGGCGACGATGCGCGCCGTGACGCTCGACGCCGTCGCGCGCGGCGTGCGCGTCGGGGCGCACGTGAGCTACCGCGACCTCGCGGGCTTCGGGCGCCGGTTCATGGAGGTCGACCCCGTCGAGCTCGCCGACGACCTGCTCTACCAGCTCGCGGCGCTCGACGGCTTCGCGCGCCTGGCGGGGGACAGGGTGCGCTACGTCAAGCCGCACGGTGCGCTCTACAACGCGATCGTCCACCACGAGGCGCAGGCCCGCGCGGTCGTCGACGCCGTCCGCGCCTACGACCCCGCGCTCCCCGTGGTCGGCCTCCCCGGGTCCGCGGTGCTGCGCCTCGCGGACGACGCGGGGGTGCCGACGGTGCGCGAGGCGTTCGCCGACCGGGGCTACCTCCCCACGGGCGAGCTGGTCCCGCGGGGCCTGCCGGGCGCCGTCGTGCACGACGCCGAGCAGGTCGCCCGGCGCGTCGTGGAGCTCGCCACGTCGGGCACGGTGCCGGCCGCGGACGGCTCGACACTGCGGGTGGAGGCCGACTCGGTGTGCGTCCACTCCGACACACCCGGGGCCGTCGGGCTCCTGGCCGCCGTCCGCGCCGCGCTCGAGGACGCCGGCGTCGAGGTGCGCCCGTTCGTCGACACGGGAGCCGGTGCGGCCGAGGGCGCGGACCCGTGACGGGAGCGGCTGGCGCCGTGCACCGGTTCGGGGAGACGGCGCTGCTCGTCGACCTGCCCGGCCTGGCGGCCGTGCGGTCGCTGCACCGCGCGCTCGCGACCGACGCCCCGGCCGGGGTCGTCGACGTGGTCCCGGCCGCGCGGACCGTGCTCGTCCGGTGCGCTGCGCCCGCCGACGTCGCGGGAGCCCGGGCCTGGGTCGAGGGCGCACTGCTCCGGGCGCCGTCCGACGACGGACCGGCGCCCGCCGGGGCCGTCGTCGAGATCCCGGTGCACTACGACGGCCCCGACCTGGAGGACGTCGCCCGCTGGGCGGGGGTGAGCGTCGAGGAGGTCGTCGCCCGCCACTCGGGGCGGGAGTACGAGGCCGCGTTCGGCGGCTTCGCGCCGGGGTTCACCTACCTCGCCGGCGTCGACCCCCTCATCGCGGCACCTCGGCTCGCGACGCCGCGCACGCGCGTCCCCGCGGGGTCCGTCGCGCTCGCGGGCGAGCTCACCGCGGTCTACCCCGGCGAGTCCCCGGGCGGGTGGCGGCTCCTGGGCCGCACGGACGCGCGGATGTTCGACGTCGAGCGCGACCCCCCGGCGCTCGTCGCGCCCGGCGCGCGGGTGCGGTTCGTGCCGTCCCGCGTCGGCGCCTCGGCGCTCGCGGCGCGTGCGGACGTCGTGCGCGGGGGCGACGGGCGCGGCACCGCGACGCCCGGTGCGACCACGGGGGAGGACCTCGCGGGCCGGAGGTCGGGGGAGGGTCCCGAAGGCCGTCGCGCGGGTGCGGGCGCCGGGACGAAGCCCGCCGTCGAGGTGCTCGCGACGGGCCCGCTCGTGCTCGTCGAGGACGAGGGGCGCCCCGGTCTCGCGGCGATCGGCGTCGGGCCGTCCGGGGCCGCCGACCGAGCGTCCCACGCGCTCGCGAACCGGCTCGTCGGCAACCCGGCGACCGCCGCGACGCTCGAGGTCGCGCTCGGCGGGCTCGCGCTCCGGTTCCGGCGGCGCGCGGTGGTCGCGCTCGCCGGGGCTGCGGTGCCCGCGACGGTCGACGGGGTGCCGGTGGGCATGAACGCACCCGTCCCGGTGCCGACCGGGGGCGTGCTGCGGCTCGGGCTCGCGGCGCGCGGGCTGCGGACCTACGTCGCGGTGCGGGGCGGCGTCACCCCGGACGCCGTCCTCGGGTCGCGGTCGCGCGACACCCTCGCGGGGATCGGCCCCGCGCCGCTGCTGCCGGGGGACGAGCTGACGGTCGGCGCCCCGATGGCGGGTCGCTGGCCCGTGCTCGGCGTCGCACCCGTGCGCCACGTCCCCGGGGAGCTGCGCCCCGGCGAGCGGGCGGGCGCGGTGCTCGAGGTCCTGCCCGGGCCGCGCGCCGACTGGTTCCTCCCCGGCGCGTGGCAGGCGTTGCGGGCTCTGCGAACCGTGAGCGCGGACAGCGACCGGGTCGCGATCCGGTTGGACGGGCAGGCGGTCCCGCGCCGTTCGGGCGAGCTGCCCTCCGAGGGCCTCGTGCGCGGAGCGGTGCAGGTCCCGCCCGACGGCCGACCGGTCGTCTTCCTGGCGGACCGCCCGGTCACCGGCGGCTATCCGGTCATCGGGGTGCTGCGTGCCGACGACGTCGACCGGGCGGCCCAGCTCCGGCCGGGTGACCGCGTGGTGCTGCGGGCGGCGCGGCCGTCGTGAGGGGCCGGGTCCTGTCGCAGCGCTGTCGGCTCGAGGAGCGAGGCGAGACGCGAGGCGTCCGGACCTGGGGCGGGACCGCGGACGGTGGGCCGAACCCCTGTGTGCCGGGTCACCCGAGCCCGGCTTGACCCTGGCGCGACGGGCCGCGTACTGTTCTGGATGTCGGCCCGACAGGGAGGAACAGACACCGCCTCGAACGATCGAGGGTGGCTGGTCCCGGGGTCGAAACCCTTCCACTGCATGGCGTAGGATGTTCTCCTGCCCGCAACGAGAAAGACCACGGTGACTGGACTACGGCGAACAGCCGGGGTTGAGGAGCCGGGGAAGACCTGGTAAGGTTGAAGGGTTGCCCCAAGCGAGGTTCTGCCCGGTCGGGTGGTGCTGAGTTGGTGTGTGTCGGTTGTTTGAGAACTCAACAGTGTGCTTGTTAGTCAATGCCA
>NZ_JBHVMH010000023.1:0-53235 GCF_042797035.1 Cellulosimicrobium sp. NPDC057862 | reverse complement strand
CAGGCCCGCGACCGCGGCGCCCGCGCCGGCCGCACCCGCACCCGCGGCCGCGGCGGCGGGCAGCACGCAGTGGCTCACCGGCTACTGGCACAACTTCGACAACGGCTCGGTGACGATGCGCCTGTCGGAGATCCCGCAGGCGTACAACCTCGTCGCGATCGCCTTCGCCGACAACCTGGCCGGCACGCCGGGCGGCATCACGTTCAACCTCTCCAGCGCGGAGCTCGGCGGCTACACGGAGGCGCAGTTCAAGGCCGACGTCGCGACGATCCGCTCGCAGGGCCGCAAGGTCGTGCTCTCCGTCGGCGGCGAGAAGGGCAACGTCATCGTCTCCAACGCGACGGAGGCCAAGAACTTCGCGGACACCGCGTACGGGCTCATGCAGGAGTACGGGTTCGACGGCGTCGACATCGACCTCGAGCACGGCATCAACGCGACGTACATGTCGAGCGCGCTGCACCAGCTCTCGGCGAAGGCCGGCCCGAGCCTCGTCCTCACGATGGCGCCGCAGACGATCGACTACCAGGCGACGAGCATGGGGTACTACCAGCTCACCCTGGCGATCAAGGACATCCTCACGATCGTCAACACCCAGTACTACAACTCGGGCTCGATGATGGGCTGCAACCAGCAGGTCTACTCGCAGGGCACGGTCGACTTCCTCACCGCGCTGACCTGCATCCAGCTCGAGATGGGTCTGCGCCCCGACCAGGTCGGCATCGGCGTGCCCGCCGTCCAGAAGGCCGCCGGGGGTGGCTACCAGCCGCTCGCCAACGTCGTGAAGGCCGTCGACTGCCTCGAGGTCGGCACCGGCTGCGGCGCCTTCAAGCCCGCGAAGCCGTACGGCAAGATCGGCGGCGTCATGACCTGGTCGATCAACTGGGACAAGACGAACAGCTACCAGGTCGCGTCCGTCATCGGCTCGCGCCTCGCCAGCGGCCCGACCACGCCGACGGACCCGACGGACCCCACGGACCCCACGGACCCGACCGACCCGACGGACCCCACGGACCCGGGCACCTGCACCGCCCCGGCGTGGTCCGCGTCGGCCGTGTACACGGGCGGCAACCGCGTCTCCCTCCAGGGCCACACCTACGAGGCGAAGTGGTGGACGACGAACGAGAACCCGACGCAGAGCGGGCAGTGGGGCGTCTGGAAGGACCTGGGCGCCTGCTGACCCGGTCCTCCTCCTGAGACGACGACGGCGCGGCACCCTCGCAGGGTGCCGCGCCGTCGTGCGTGGTGCGGGTGGTGGACCACCCGCGGGAGGGACTGCCGTCAGGCGGCGTCGTCCTCGAGCAGCTTCGTCGTCTTGGACTGGTCCAGCGGGATGCCGGGGCCCATCGTCGTCGTCAGCGTGGCCTTGGTGATGTAGCGGCCCTTCGAGGACGACGGCTTGAGACGCAGGACCTCTTCGAGGGCCGCCGCGTAGTTCTCCACGAGCGACTTCTCGTCGAACGAGACCTTGCCGATGATGAAGTGCAGGTTCGCGTGCTTGTCGACGCGGAACTCGATCTTGCCGCCCTTGATGTCGGACACGGCCTTCGCCACGTCCATCGTCACGGTGCCGGTCTTCGGGTTCGGCATGAGACCACGGGGGCCGAGCACCTTGCCCAGGCGGCCGACCTTGCCCATGAGGTCCGGCGTCGCCACGGCGGCGTCGAAGTCGGTGTAGCCACCGGCGACCTTCTCGATGAGGTCGTCGCCGCCGACCTCGTCGGCACCGGCCGCACGGGCCTCCTCCGCCTTCGCGGCGTTCGCGAAGACGATGACACGGGCCGTCTTGCCCGTGCCGTGGGGCAGGTTGACCGTGCCACGGACCATCTGGTCCGCCTTGCGCGGGTCGACACCCAGGCGGAAGACGACCTCCACGGTCGCGTCGTACTTGACCGACGACGTCTCCTTGGCGAGGCGGACCGCCTCGAGCGGCGCGTAGAGACGCTCGCGGTCGATCTTCTCCTCGGCGTTGCGGTACGCCTTGCTGCGCGTTGCCATCTGCTTCTCCTTCTGCAGTCGTGGTCAGCGGGTCCGCGCGGACCCTGCCACCGTCGTCCGCGGGTGCGGATCGACGTCGTGCCCGAGGCCGGCACGCGGTGCGGGCCGGCCTCGGTACGTCGTCCGGGGCGCCTCGGGCGCCCCGGGACAGACGTCGTCTGTCGTCAGCCCTCGACGGTGATGCCCATCGAGCGGGCCGTGCCCGCGATGATCTTCGACGCGGCGTCGAGGTCGTTCGCGTTGAGGTCCTCGAGCTTGGTCCGGGCGATCTCGCGCACCTGGTCGGCGGTGATCTTCGCGACCTTGACGGTGTGCGGCGTGGCCGAGCCCTTCTGCACGCCCGCGGCCTTCTTGATGAGCTCCGCGGCCGGCGGGGTCTTCGTCACGAACGTGAACGAACGGTCCTCGTAGACCGTGATCTCCACGGGGATGACGTTGCCGCGCTGCGACTCGGTCGCCGCGTTGTAGGCCTTGCAGAACTCCATGATGTTCACGCCGTGCTGACCGAGCGCGGGGCCGATCGGCGGGGCGGGCGTCGCCGCACCGGCCTGGATCTGGAGCTTGATGAGGCCGGAGACCTTCTTCTTGGGAGGCATGACTCTTCCCTGTCTTTCTTCTCGTGGACCGACGCCGTGGGCGATGACCCGGTTGCAGTGTTTCCTGAGGTGCTGCGCTCACGAACCGCACGCCTGTGCCGTGCGGCGCGCGTCAGATCTTGGCGACCTGGTTGAACGACAGCTCGACCGGGGTCTCCCGGCCGAAGATGGAGACGAGGACCTTGAGCTTCTGGTTCTCGACGTTGATCTCGGAGATCGTGGCGGGCAGCGTGTCGAACGGGCCGTCGGTGACGGTGACCGACTCGCCGACCGCGAAGTCGACCTCGACGGGAGCCTTCGCGGTGGCCTGGGCAGGCTTGCCGGGCTCCGGGGCGGGTGCCAGCATCGGCGCGAGCATCGAGAAGACCTCGTCGAGTGTCAGCGGCACGGGCTGGTGGGTGTGGCCGACGAAGCCGGTGACACCGGGCGTGTGGCGCACGGCGCCCCACGACTCGTCGGTGAGGTCCATGCGGACGAGGACGTAGCCGGGGATGCGCACGCGTCGGACGATCTTCTTCTGCGCGTTCTTGATCTCGGCCACCTCCTCCATGGGCACCTCGATCTGGAAGATGTAGTCCTCCATGTTCAGGCTCTGGATGCGGTTCTCCAGGTTGGCCTTCACACGGTTCTCGTAGCCCGCGTAGGAGTGGATGACGTACCAGTCGCCGAGCTGCGAGCGCAGCGTGCGCTTGAACTCCGCGACCGGGTCCTCGATGACGTCGCCGTCCTCGTCGACCGGGCGCTCGTCCTCCGACACCTCGTCGTCCGACGCGTCCTCGTCCGCCTCGTCGTCCGAGGCGTCCTCGTCGACCGTCTCGTCAGCCTCGTCGACCGCCGGGACGTCCGTGGTCTCCTCGACGTCGTCCTGGGCACCCTCGGGCTGCGTCGGGTCGACGTTCTCCGTCTGGTCCAGCGACTCCTGGGACACGAACGAACCTGCTTTCTGACGAACTGCTCGATGACTTCTTCTGGAAGCGCCGACGGCGCCCCGAGGGGCGCCGGCTGCCGTGGTGAGGCCCGGCGTGACCGGGCGGAGGTGCGCTCGCTAGCCGAAGACCCACATAACGGCCTTGCCGATCCCGAGGTCGAGCACGGTCACGAATGCCATGACCACGACCACGAAGACCAGGACCACCGTCGTGTAGGTGATGAGCTCCGAGCGCGTCGGCGTGACGACCTTGCGGAGCTCGGCGACCACCTGGCGCACGAACAGGGCGATGCGCGCGAAGATGTTGGGCTTCTTGTCCGCGGACGGACCGCCCTTCTTCTTCACCTCGTCGGCGCGTGCGCCGCCTGCACCCACGGCCTCTGACGGCGATTCGCTCACTCGTTCTTCCCCATCGCTCACGTACGGGACCTGCTCGAACCCTCGGTGCGACCCGGTGCCGGGCCGCGCGCGGTTCCCGGGAAGGTCCCACGAGAGCCACGCCGTGCAGGGTAGACAGGACTCGAACCTGCAACCTGCGGTTTTGGAGACCGCTGCGCTACCAATTGCGCCACTACCCTTCGTGCTCGACGACGCCGTACGAGCCCCCGGCCCCGGGACGAAACACGTCTCACGGGCGCGGACCAGCGTGGCGGGCGTCAACCACCGAGGGATCACTGTACGCGACGCGAGGCCCCTGGTCGAACCGCCGTCCACCGATCGGTGGACACGAGGTCCGGACGAACGGCCGTCGCGGGCGGCAGGGCTCCGCCGACAGGCTGGTCCCATGACGACGACACCCCTCCCCACCGGCTCCCACGCCGCCGGGGCCCGGCAGAGCGGCCCGGCCGTCGAGGTGCGCGGCCTGCGCAAGAGCTACGGCGCCAAGCAGGCGGTCGACGGCGTCGACCTGCGGGTCGAGCGCGGCGAGATCTTCGCCGTGCTCGGCCCCAACGGCGCCGGCAAGACCACGACCGTCGAGATCCTCGAGGGCTTCCGACGCCGCGACGCGGGCGAGGTCCGCGTGCTCGGCGAGGACCCGCAGACCGCGGGCCGCGCGTGGCGCTCGCGCATCGGCGTCGTGCTCCAGGACTCGCGCGACCAGGCCGAGCTCACGGTCGCCGAGATCGTCCGGCACTTCGCGACGTTCTACCCGGCGCCGCGCGACCCGGACGAGGTGATCGACGCCGTCGGGCTGCGGGAGAAGGCCCGGACCCGCACGCGCCAGCTCTCCGGCGGCCAGCGGCGGCGGCTGGACGTCGCGCTCGGCATCGTCGGGCGTCCGGAGCTGCTGTTCCTCGACGAGCCGACGACCGGGTTCGACCCGCAGGCCCGGCGCGCGTTCTGGGCGCTGGTCCGCTCGCTGCGGGAGGACGGCACGACGATCCTGCTCACCACGCACTACCTGGACGAGGCAGCGCACCTGGCCGACCGTGCGGCCGTCGTGCGCGCGGGCCGGGTCGTCGCGCTCGACGCACCCGACCGCCTCGGTGGCCCGGACGCTCGCCGGCCGGAGGTCCGCTGGCTCGACGACGGTGCCTGGCGGTCGGAGCGCACCGACTCCCCCACCGCTCTCGTCGCGTCCCTCGCCGCGCGGTACGCGGGACCCGACGGCGAGGTCCCCGGCCTCGCGGTGACCCGCCCGAGCCTGGAGGACGTCTATCTCGAGCTCATCGGCGAGCCGGCCACGGCGCCCGCCGCCGCGCCGGCCCGCACAGCCGCACCCGGTCCCCTCGACGCACCCGCCGAGGACCCCACGCCCGACGGCACGACCGCCGTCGTCCCCGAGGAGGCCCGCCCGTGACCACCGCCCCGACCGCCACCCGGTCCGCACGCTCCGCCCGGCCCGCCGCCCTGCCCGGCGCCGGCCGGCTCGGGATCGAGCGCACCCGCGCCGAGCTGCGCGCGTTCTTCCGCGAGCGCGACGCCGTGATCTTCATCTTCACGTACCCGCTCATCATGCTCGCGATCTTCGCGACGGTGTTCGACGGGCAGGACCAGGGCACGGCCGGGTACTCCGTGCCGTTCGCGCAGTACTTCCTGCCCGGCATGATCGCGACGGGCGTCATGCTCACGAGCTTCCAGTCGCTCGCGATCTCGATCGCGGTCGAGCGCGACGACGGCTCGCTCAAGCGGCTGCGCTCCACCCCGCTGCCGCCGTCCGCGTACTTCTACGGCAAGGTCGGGCTCGTCCTGCTGACGTCCGTCGTGCAGACCGGGCTGCTCCTCGCGCTCGCCGCGACGGTCTACGACGTCCCCATGCCGTGGGAGATGCCCGACGGCGGTGCGCGCCTCGCGACGTTCGCGTGGGTGTTCGTGCTCGGGTGCGCCGCGGGCGCGGTGTGCGGCGTGGCGTTCTCGTCGCTGCCGCGGTCCGGCAAGTCCGCGACGGCGGTCGTCACGCCGGTCGTGCTCGTGCTCCAGTTCATCTCCGGGGTGTTCTTCGCGTTCTTCGCGCTGCCGTCCTGGATGCAGACCGTCGCGTCGCTGTTCCCCCTCAAGTGGATGGCGCAGGGCATGCGCTCGGTGTTCCTCCCGGAGCAGGCGGCGGCGCTCGAGCCGTCGGGGTCGTGGCAGCACGGCGCGACCGCTGCTGTACTGGTCGCATGGCTGGTCGTGGGGCTCGTGGTGGGTGCGCGGTCGTTCCGGTGGCGGCGCCGTGACGACGGCTGAGACGCCGTCGCCGGGCGGGGCGGTCGCCGGGGTGGTCGACGGGACGTCCGCCGACGCCGCGACCGCCGAGCTCGACGGGACGTGGGCCCGCGACGTGCGCTGGTGGGACGTGGCGTTCTACGTCATCGTCGTGCTCAGCGCGCTCGCGCTCCTCACGGCCGGCGTCAGCGGGAGGGCGCTGCTCGTGTCCCTGGCGGCGGTCGCGACGATCCTCGTGGCCTACCTCGCCTGGGGGCGCCGGGCGGCGCGTACCCGCGACCAGGTGCCGGCCCACGTCTACCTCGTCGTCGCGATCGCGTGCACCCTCGTCGTCGTCGGGCAGGACGCGCTCGGCACGCTCCTGCTGTTCGCGGTGTTCACGCAGATCTGGATGCTGTCGGAGCACCTGTGGGCCCAGGTCGTGCTGTGCGTCGCGCTCGCGGCCGGCACGGCGCTCGCGCTCGCGTTCGACCCGCAGACGGGGCGGGTCGAGCCCGAGGAGCTCGCGAGCGCCGCTCCCCAGATGGGCGTCGCGCTCGCGTTCGCGCTGAGCCTCGGGCTGTGGACCGCGCACACGCTCCGGCAGTCGGAGCGTCACGCACGGCTCGTCGACGAGCTGCGCGCCACGCAGGCCGAGCTCGGCCGGGCCTCGCACGAGGCGGGGGTGCTCGCCGAGCGCGAGCGCGTCGCCCAGGAGATCCACGACACGCTCGCCCAGGGGTTCACGAGCGTGGTGATGCTCGCCCAGGCCGCGAGCGCCGACCTCGACCGGGGCGCTCCGGACGCGGCGCGCGAGCGCCTGGCCCTCGTGGAGTCGACGGCGCGGGACAACCTCGCGGAGGCTCGGGCGCTCGTCGCCGCCTCGGCCCCGGCCCCGCTCCAGGGCGGCACGCTCAGCGAGGCGCTGCGCCGGCTCGCGGACCGGTTCGCCGAGGAGACCGGGACGCGCGTCGCGCTCACGGCGCCGGAGGCTCTGCGCCTGTCGAGCGCCGACGACGTCGTGCTGCTCCGCTCCGCCCAGGAGGCGCTCACGAACGTCCGGCGCCATGCGGACGCGGCGGCCGTGCGCGTCGACCTCCGGCAGGACCGCGCGGGGACGGTGCTCGAGGTGACCGACGACGGGCGCGGCCTGCCTGCCGACGCGTCGGGCTTCACCGAGGGCTACGGCCTGCGGGGCATGCGGGAGCGCGTGGCCGCGGAGGGCGGGAGCCTCGAGGTGGGTCCCGCCCCCGGCGGCGGGACGCGCGTCGCGGTCCGCCTGCCCGCCGGTGCCTCGCTGGACGGACCGTCCACCGGCACCAGCGCGACGGTGCGGGCGGGAGACGCCCGATGAGCCCGGCCGGGAACCCCGTCGTCCGGGTGCTCGTCGTGGACGACCACCCGGTCGTGCGCTCGGGCATCACCGGCATGCTGGCCGCCGAGCCCGACCTGGAGGTCGTCGGGGAGGCCGGCGACGGCGAGCAGGCCGTGGCGCTCGCCGGCGAGCTGGCGCCCGACGTCGTGCTCATGGACCTGCGCATGCCCGTGCTCGACGGGGTCGGTGCGACGGCTGCCATCGTCGGCGCGCCCGGCCGGGGCGGGGGGCGCGGCGCGGCGGGCGCCCCCCGCGTCGTCGTGCTCACGACGTACGAGACCGACGCGGACATCCTGCGCGCGGTCGAGGCGGGGGCCACCGGCTACCTGCTCAAGGACACGCCGCGGGACGAGCTCGTCGCGGGCGTGCGTGCCGCGGCGCGCGGGCAGACGGTGCTCGCGCCGAGCGTCGCGACCCGGCTCGTCACGTCGGTCCGCGGGGCGGACCGGCTCACGGACCGGGAGATCGAGGTGCTGCGCCTCGTCGCGCGCGGGCTGTCGAACGCGGCCGTCGGGAGCGAGCTGTTCATCACGGAGGCGACGGTGAAGACGCACCTGCTGCGCGCCTTCGCGAAGCTCGGGGTGGACGACCGGACCGCCGCGGTGACGGTCGCCATGCAGCGCGGGTTCCTCCCCGGGACGTGACCCGACGTCGGGCGGGGACGGGGCGCGCGCAGGGGGCGGGCCACCGTCGGGCCCCGGCCCGTGCGCGACGGCGCGGGCCGGGTCCGCGTGACAGACTCCCCGTGTGCGAGACCTGGCGACGCTTCCCAAGGCCCACCTGCACCTGCACTTCACCGGGTCGATGCGCCCGGAGACGTTGCGCGACCTCGCCGCGCAGTACGGCGTGCGGCTCCCCCATGCGCTCGTCGACGGCGACCCGCTCCGGCTCCCGCCGACCGAGCGGGGCTGGTTCCGCTTCCAGCGCCTGTACGACGCCGCGCGCGCGTGCGTGCGCTCCGAGGCCGACATGCGACGCATCGTGCTCGAGGCCGCGCAGGACGACGCGGCCGAGGGGTCGGGCCGCCTCGAGATCCAGGTGGACCCGACGTCGTACGCGCCGTTCGTCGGCGGCATCACCCCGGCGGTGGAGATCGTGCTCGACGCGGCGCGGTCCGCGAGCGCCGCGGCGGGGACGGAGGTCGCGGTGGTCGTCGCGGCGTCGCGCATGCGGCACCCGCTGGACGCGCGCACGCTCGCGCGCCTCGCGGCGCAGTACGCGGGCGAGGGCGCCGGCGAGGTCGTGGGGTTCGGCCTGAGCAACGACGAGCGCCGCGGGGACACGGCGGAGTTCGCGCGCGCGTTCGCCATCGCGCGCCGGGCCGGGCTCGCGTCGGTGCCGCACGGGGGCGAGCTGCTGGGGCCGGCGCACGTGCACGAGGTGGTGCGCGAGCTCGTCCCCGACCGCCTGGGCCACGGTGTGCGGTCCGCGGAGGACCGGCGCGTGCTGGACGACGTCGTGGACCGCGGGATCGCGCTCGAGGTGTGCCCCGCCTCCAACGTCTCTCTCGGGGTCTACGAGGACGCGGGGCAGGTGCCCCTCGGGGCACTGGTCGACGCCGGCGCCCGCGTCGCCCTCGGCGCGGACGACCCCCTCCTCTTCGGCTCCCGCCTCGTCGCGCAGTACGAGACGGCGCGCCACGAGCACGGGTTCTCCGACGACGAGCTCGCCGCGCTCGCGCGGTCGTCGATCCGGGCGAGCCGGGCGTCGTCGGGCACGAAGCAGCGGCTGCTGACCGGCGTCGACGACTGGCTCGCGGCGGGCTGACGGCCGCCGCCTTCTCATGTGCGTCTCATCCTGCTCTCCGATACTGGCCTCATGACTCGTCGGACCGTCGCGTGGCTCGTGGGGGCTCTCGTGCTCGTGCTCGGGGGCGCGGCCGCCGCCGGCGCGCTGGCCTCGCGCCCTCAGGACCGGGAGGTCGGGGGCGCCGTGGTCGTGACACCCGCGCCCACGACCCCCGCCCCGACCACCACCGACGACCCGTCGCCGACCACCTCGCCCGACGACGACGATGACGACGACGATGACGACCGTGTGACGCCCGCCCCGCCGTCGAGCGACGACGACGATGACGATGACGACGGGTCGGGCGACGACGGCGGGTCCGACGACGAGGACGACCGCAGCGGCTCCGACCAGGGCGACGGATGAGCTCCCGGGCGCGCCGCGCCGGGCTGACCGTCCGCACCCGCATGCTCGCGGCGTTCCTCGGCCTCTCCGCCCTGGCGCTGCTGCTCGCGGGCGGCGCCGCCTGGTTCCTCCAGCGCGGGCAGATCGACGCGCGCATCGACGAGAGCCTCACCCGGAGCGCGAACGAGCTCGAGACGCTCGCGGCCTCGGGCGTCAACCCCGTCACGGGCGAGCCGTTCACGTCCGCCGAGGACGTCGTCGTCGCCTCGATCCAGCTCACGGTGCCCGCGCACAACGAGGGCATCCTCGGCCTCCGCGAGGGTCGCACGCCGCTCGTCTCGCAGCAGGACGTGCGGCTGCGGCTCGAGGAGGACCCAGAGCTCGTCGCCGCGCTCGCACCGCTCGTCGCGGGGGACGACGTCGTGCTCCGCTCCCCGCGGACCGCCACGGCGGACTACCGCGCCCTCGTCGCCCCCGTGCAGGCGATCGGCGGCGCGGGGGCGTCGCCCGGCCAGGCGCCCGCGGCGCTCGTGCTCGCCTACGACCGCTCGGCCGAGCACGCCGAGTTCGTGCAGGTCTTCCGGACCTACGCGGTCGTCGCGCTCGGCGCGCTCGTGCTCATCGGCGTCGTCGGCTGGGTCGTCGCCGGGCGCCTGCTCCAGCCGATCCGGACGCTCTCGCGCACCGCGCAGCGCATCGGCGACACGGACCTGTCCGCCCGCATCCCCGTGACCGGCAACGACGACCTCTCGGACCTGTCACGCACCGTGAACGGCATGCTCGACCGGCTCGAAGGGTCGTTCGAGTCGCAGCGGCGCCTCATCGACGACGTCGGGCACGAGCTGCGCACGCCGCTCACGGTGGTGCGTGGCCACCTCGAGCTCATGGACCCGCGCGACGCCGCCGACGCGTCCGAGACGCGCGACCTCGCGCTCGACGAGCTCGACCGCATGAACCGCCTCGTGGACGACCTCGTGACGCTCGCGACCGCCGGCCGCCCCGACTTCGTCCGCCCGGGCGACACCGACCTCGGTCGCCTCCTCGACGACGTGCATGACAAGGTCCGCACGCTCGGCGACCGCCGCTGGCTCGTCGACGCGCGCGCCGACGTCGCGATCCTCGCGGACGGGCAGCGCCTCACCCAGGCGCTCCTGCAGCTCGCGGCGAACGCCGTGAAGTTCTCGCAGGCCGGGTCGGTCGTCGCGCTCGGCTCTGCCGTGTCCGACGACGGCGCGCACGTGCGCGTGTGGGTCCGCGACGAGGGCGTCGGGATCGCACCCGAGCAGCAGGAGCGGATCTTCGAGCGCTTCGCCCAGGCGACGACGCCCGGAGCGACCCATCCCGAGGGCGCCGGGCTGGGGCTCGCGATCGTCGCGGCGATCGCCGAGGGGCACGGCGGCCGGGTGCTCGTCGCGTCGACGCCCGGCGTCGGGTCGACGTTCACCCTCGACCTCCCGCTCGTCCCGGTCGCGGGCCCGTCCTCCGGGGCGCGGGCCGACGCCGTCGGTCCGCACGCTCCCGCGCTCGACGGGCGGCACGGCCAGGCACCGGGGGCGCTCACCGCGCCGACCGTGCCGAGCGCGCCGTCGGCCGCCACCCCCTCGCTGCCCCCGCCGACCTCCGGGCCCGCGCCGGACGCGCCGCCCGCCGTCGGGCCGGACGACCCGCACCCGCCCGCGCACCCCGCCCCCGACGGAAGGACCACCCGGTGAGCCAGATCCTCGTCGCGGAGGACGAGACCCGCATCGCGTCGTTCGTGGCGAAGGGCCTGCGCTCCGCGGGCTACGCCAGCACGACCGTCGCGACGGGGCGAGAGGCGTTCGACCTCGCCAGCACCGGCGACTTCGCGCTGCTCGTGCTCGACCTCGGCCTGCCCGACCAGGACGGCTTCACCGTGCTGCGGCGCCTGCGGGAGACGGGCAACCCGATCCCCGTCATCATCCTCACCGCGCGCACGTCGGTCACGGACACGGTCGCCGGGCTCGAGGGCGGCGCCGACGACTACATGGCCAAGCCGTTCCGGTTCGAGGAGCTGCTCGCGCGCATCCGGCTGCGCCTGCGCACCGAGCCCACGGGCGAGGTCACGGTGCTCACGCACGGCGCCCTCAGCCTCGACCTGCGCACGCGCCGCGCGCGCACCGCCGACCGCGAGGTCGACCTCTCGGCGCGCGAGTTCGCGCTCGCCGAGGCGTTCCTGCGCAACCCGGGCCAGGTGCTGAGCCGCGAGCAGCTCCTGTCGCGCGTGTGGGGGTACGACTTCGACCCCGGCTCGAACGTCGTCGACGTCTACGTGCGCTATCTGCGCAACAAGCTCGGCTCCGAGCACTTCGTCACCGTGCGCGGCATGGGGTACCGGCTCGCCGACGCCACCCGCTGACGCGCCGAACCCGGGCCTGCGGGTCGCGAGGTGGTCCCTCGTGACCCGCAGACCCGGGTTCGGCCGGGTCGCTCGGTCCGGCGGATCGGCCGGGCGCCGAGATCAGTCGGCCGACTGCGGCGACGGCGGCGTGACCGGGCTGGGCGGGGTGTTCGGCGTCTGCGGCGTGTTCGCCGTGTTCGCCGTGGGCGGCGTGTTGGGGGTGTTCGGCGTCTGGCTCGTCACGGCGGAGCCGGACGTGTTCGCGGAGCCCGCGGTGTTCGGGGAGGCGGAGGTGTTCGCCGTGACGGTCGTGATCGACGTCCCGTTCTGGACGTCGGTCGGGCTGGGCGTCGCGGACGTGGCGGGGGCGTCGGTCGGCGTGCTGGCCGGCGTGCTCGACGACGTGCTCACCTGGACCGACGGCGAGACGGTCGCCGGCTCCGGGGCGTCGAACGCGCCCTGGGCGGTGGCCACCGTGGCCCCGAGACCGACCGCGCCGAGCGCCCCGGTGACGATCCATGCGCTGCGTGCCTTCATGATCCTTCTCCTTCGTCCGATGGTGCGCACGACCCCTCGGCCGTGCATGATCCGAGCCTCTCGGTCACGCGTGAGATGCCGAGGAAGCGCCGATGAGAGTGCTCTCAGGAACGGGGGCGATCTCGTCGGCGAGCGTCCCGGGGGCCGCGTCCAGCAGCTCCTCCGCGACCCGCAGCCACGCGTCCGCGAGGTCGCGCGAGGCCGCGCCCGTCGTGAGGGACAGCACGACTCCGGCCGCGCGCGCCCGCAGGGCCACGGGGTCGACGCGCTCGTCGAACACGGCCAGGCAGCGGTCGACGAGCTCCCCCACGCCGCCGTACGCGGCCGGGGCGAGCGACGGGAGCACGGCGAGGTGCGCGACGAGGCACGCGAGGTCGTCCACGCGGTGCCCCGGGCCGAGCGTGTCGACGTCGAGCAGGACGCCGACGCGGGCGCGTCCCCGCGAGGCGGGGTCGCCGGGTGCCGCCGGGGTGTCGAGCAGGACGTTCGCCTCGTAGAAGTCGCCGTGGGTCGCGACGACCGGCCCGCGGTCGCGCGACGCGACGGCCGTCCGGACCGCGCGCGCGACGCGGTCCACCCGGTCTGCGTCGAGGCCGTGCACCGCGAGCGCCGACGCCGCGTAGTGCTCGACGCGCTCGGCCCACGCGGGGCGGCGGCGCAGGGTCGTCGCGCGCGCCGGGAGGGCGTCGAGCGCGCGGAGGAGCTCGCGCGGGTCGATCGCGGCGGGCTGGTCGTCCGGTCCGAGCGCCGCGAGGTGCTGCGCGAGCGACGGGCCGCGCGCCTCCTCGAGGACGACCACGCCGTCGTCGTCCCGCGCGAGGCAGCGCGGGGCGTCCACTGCGGCGGACCGGAAGAGGTCGTGCCGACGGACGAGCGAGCGCGCCCGGTCCGGGCGGACCACCTTGACGTAGACCGTGCGCGAGGACGTCCGCGCGCGCAGCACCGCGCGCCGCAGCGGGCGGTAGGCGACCATCGTCACCGACTCGACGGCCTCGCCGTCCGCGAGCTCTCCCGCCGCCGCGAGCCGGCGCGTGAGCTCGACCGCGTCGCAGGCCGCCGCGAGGCCGGGCAGCATCGGGTCGGCGGGATGCCGCCACACGTGCACGACGCGCGGGCCGTCCGCGAGACGGACGACGCCGGGTCCGACCGCGTCCGGAGAGAGGGGCGCCGTCGTCGCGAGCAGGTACTCGGCGGCGTCCGCCGAGACGGCGCCCGCGCCGGGGCCCGCTGGGAGCGCCCGCCGCGCGACGACGTCGTACCCGACGGTGACCTCCGCGCCGGGTCGTGCGTGCACCTGGTGGACGCGCCACGTGTCGAGGCTCGCGCCGTCGGCGCCCAGCGCCACGGCGAGCAGCTCCCCCGCCCCGGGGGCGGTGAGCAGGTCGAGCCAGGCGCGCTGGTCGGGCGCGGGAGGGGCGAGCGTCATGGGTCCAGCGCACCGCACGCGCGTGGGTCGGCGGTGAGACGTGCATGAGAGACCTCTCATGCACGGCGCGGGACCGCTCGGCGACCGGCGGGTCTTGACCAGCCAGGGTCGCCGTGGGAATGTATTGAGGTGTTGATACAAATGTCGTCCGAGCCGCAGGGCATCGACCTGTTCCTCCCGGCGGGCTACGACCTGCTGTGGAGCGGCGCCGTGCTCGCCGTGCTCGTGGGGCTCGGCGTCGCCGTCGTGCTGGTCGTCCGGGCGGCGACGCGCGCGCCCGAGCCCTCGCTCCACGGGCTCACCCAGGAGGACCCCGTGCGCCGCGCCGCGCGCCGGCACGCGACCACGGTGAGCGCCGCCGCGGTCACGGCGGCGCTCCTCGTCGGCGCGGGCGTCGCCCAGGCCGCCGCGACGGCCGTCGGCGGTCTCGCCGAGGGCGTGCTCGTGGGGCTCTCCCCCGCGGTCGTCGGGCTCACGTTCCTCGGCGCGCACGCGGTCGGGGAACGCACCTGGCCCCGGCAGCGGACCGCCGTCCGCGCGGCCACGCTGCGGCCGCGGACCGTCGACGACGTCGCACCCCGGGGCCTGCGTCGCCTCGCCTGGTCGCTCGCGGTGCTCGTCGTGCTGCTCGCGGTGGTCGGGGCGCTCACGGCGGGCGACGACGGGCGGTCCGTCACGCGCGTCGCGGGCGACACCACCTCGACCGCGAGCCCCTACCCCGGCGCGTTCTACGGCGTGTGGCTCGCGCTCGCGGCCGTGCTGGTCGTCGCGGGTGCCGAGGGCGTGCTGCGCCTCGTCGCACGCCGCCCGGCGGTCGCGCAGGTCGACGAGGCGTGGGACGTCGCCCTGCGCCGCTCGTCGGCGCACCGGGTCCTGCGGGGCGCGCAGCTCGCGCTCGGGCTGACGTCCGCGGGGATGCTCGGCGTCGGCGCGAACGCCGCGGCGCGGGTGGGGTACCCGGGGGCGGTCGTCCTGGTGGTCGTCGCTGTCGGGCTCGCGCTGGCGACGATCGCGGTCGTCGTGCGGGCCGCCCCGGACCCGGACGCGTGGGCGGACGAGCACGCGAGCGCGCCGACCGTGGCGGGGCGCGGCCATGCCGCCGGCTGAGCTGCGCGTCGAGATCGACCTGAGGTCGGGTCTCGCGCCGTACGAGCAGATCCGCCGCCAGGTCGTCGCGCACGTCGCCGCGGGGCGCCTCCGGGTGGGCGACCGGCTGCCGACGATCCGCGCCCTCGCCACCGACCTCGGGCTCGCGCCGGGCACCGTGGCGCGCGCGTACCGCGAGCTCGAGGCGGCTGGCGTCGTCACGACGCGGCGCCGCGCCGGGACCGTCGTGTCCGACGGAGTCTCCCCCACCGACGTCGCCGCGCGCCACGCGGCGCACGAGCTCGTCCGCGCCGGCCGCGAGGCGGGGCTGTCCGACGACGCGATCCTCGACGTCGTGCGCGGGGCGCTGCTCGACGAGCCGCCGGCTACCGGTCCGGCCCCGCGCTGAGGCTCGCGCCCCGCGCGACCGGGGCCCGCGACCCGTGCTCGGTCGTGACCGAGCCGGCACCCGACGTTCCGAGGCAGCCGAGCGTCCAGACGTACGACGAGGTGACGAACGGGTGCGGTCGTGTCACGACCGGGTCACGATCCGGCGACTGGCGCCGACGCGGACCATCCGCGACCAGGTCGGGGCGCATGATGGTCTCCGCGGCGGAGGCCGCGGACGCACGAAGGGGGAACAGGTGGAGGACGGGGCTTCGAGGGCCGGCGTGCGGACACGCGCGACGACGGGGACGTGCACGACCGCTGCGACGAGCGCGACGGCGTCGGACGTCGCGACGGCGGCCCGGACGCAGGGTCAGGGCGCGCTCCGGCGCGGTGCGCGGGCGGCGTCGCGCGCCGTCGTGACCGTACTGGCCGCGACGCTCGTGCTCGCGGGCTGCCAGGCCGGGCTGCCCGACCTCGAGCCGGGCCGGACGCCGTCGGCCACCGCGGACGGACCCGCGACGACGGAGCCGGTGAGCCCGAGCCCGACGGAGACCGCTCCCGAGCCCACGGAGACGCCGGCGGCCGAGCCGACGCCCACCGAGGCGCCCGCCCCCGAGCCGACCACGCCCCCGCCGCCCGCGCCGGAGCCGACCCCCGAGCCGCCGCCCGCACCGGTCGAGCTGGCCCGCGGCGCGACCGGCGAGCGCGTCGTCGCGCTCCAGCAGCGCCTCGCCGACCTCGGCTACTTCATCGGCTCGCCCGACGGCGACTTCGGCGGCGGCACCCAGCAGGCCGTGTGGGCGCTCCAGAAGGCCGCGGGGCTCTCGCGCGACGGGGTGGTGGGCCCCGCGACGCAGGCCGCGCTCGACGAGGGCGTCACCCCGCAGCCGCGCAGCGGGTCGGGCAAGGTCATCGAGATCGACCTGGACCGCCAGCTCCTGCTCGCCGTCGAGGACGGCCGGGTGGTCACGGTGGTCAACGCGTCGTCGGGCAACGGCGAGTCGTACGAGGCGAAGGGCCGGACCTACCGTGCGGGCACGCCGCGCGGCGAGTTCCACGTGGGCCGGCAGGTCGACGGCAACCACTCGTCGAGCCTCGAGCTCGGCGACATGTGGCGCCCCAAGTTCTTCACGGGCGGCATCGCGGTGCACGGCTCGGGCTCGATCCCGCCGTGGCCCGCGTCCCACGGCTGCGTGCGCGTCGCGAACTCCGCGATGAACTGGCTCTGGGACTCCTGGCACGCCGACCCGGGCACGACGGTCCTCGTCTACTGACTCCCGCCCCGCGCTGAGTGCATGAAATAGTCGCGCCGGCATGGCCCGGACGTGACTATTTCATGCACTCAGCGCGGGAAGGTCAGAGGGAGACCCCGACGAGGACGGGCTCCGGGACGAGCTCGACGCCGAACGCGTCGAGCACGCCGTCGCGGACCGCGCGCGCGAGCTCGACGAGGTCCTCCGCTCCCGCGCCGCCACGGTTGGTCAGTGCCAGGCTGTGCTTGGTCGACAGCCGCGCGAGGCTCGACGGGCCGTGGACACCGAAGCCCTTGGTGAAGCCCGCGTGCTCGATGAGCCACGCCGCGGACGTCTTGACGAGCGTCGGGTCGATCTCGCCCAGGCTCGGGCCGGTCGTGCGGGACGGCGTCGCGGAGCGCACCGGGTAGCGCGGTGCCTCTGCCGGGAGCAGGTCGGCCTGGTCGGCCGGGACGACGGGGTTGGTGAAGAACGACCCGGCGCTCCAGCGGTCGTGGTCCGGGCCCGCCTCCCCCGACGCGCCCTCCCCCGCCGCCACGGGCACGACGTCCGGGCCGACACCGTCGAGCAGCATGCCCTTGCGGGCCCGGAGCGCGAGCACGGCGTCGCGCACGTCCGCGCTCGGCGCCCGGTCGCCGACCTGCACGCCGAGCGTCCGGGCGAGCTCCGGGTAGGCGACCGGGGCGGACAGCGAGCCGAGACGGGACTGGAAGCCGACGTCGAGGACGACGTAGCGCGGCGACGGGTACCACGGGCCGTCGGTCCCGGCCCCCTCGGCGTCCCGGTCCCCCGCAGCCGGGTCCACCGTCACGTGCATGCTCCGCTTGAGCAACGACGTGCGGTACCCGAACGCGAGCTCGCCCAGCGCGAGCGTGCGCACGCGCGACCGCTCCCGGTCCCAGACCCGCACGGTCGAGATGACGCCCGCGACCTCCTGCCCGTACGCGCCGATGTTCTGGACGGGTGCGGCGCCGACCGTGCCGGGGATGCCGGAGAGCGCCTCGACGCCGACCCACTCCTCCGCGACCGCGCGCGCCACGAGCTCGTCCCAGTCCTGCCCGGCCGGCGCGTGGAAGCTCGCACCGCCGCACGAGTCCTCGGCGTCCACGGTGATCCCGCGCCGCAGGTCACGCACGACGACGCCGCCGAAGCCCTCGTCCCCGACGAGCAGGTTCGACCCGCCGCCGATCACGAGCAGCGGCTCGCCGACCTCGTCCGCCGCGCGCACGGTGTCCACGAGCTCGGCCTCGCTGTGCGCCTCGACGTACCGGTCCGCGGGGCCGCCCACGCGCAGCGTCGTCAGCTCCGCCAGGGACGGCGCGCCGACGGCGTCGGGACGCAGTCCCGGCGCGGTCCGGACGATCTCGGGCAGGTCGCGGTCGACGGGGGCAGCGGGTTCGCACGTCACCGCCCCAGCGTAGTTCGCCCCCGCCCGGGCTCGTGGACCGGGTCAGCGGTGGGGGGTCTCCCCGGTGCGCTGGGCCGCCTGCTGGCCGGCGGAGCCGGCGGCGGTAGGGAGAGGGCGGGTGGCGCCGACGACGAGCAGGCCGACGACGACCGGGATCGCGATCACGAGGAGCGCGGCGCGGTAGCCGACGTGCTCGGCGAGGAACCCGATGAGCGGCGGGCCCATGAAGAACGCGGAGTAGCCGATGGTCGCGACGACGCTCACGCGCACGGCGGCGCGCGCCGGGTCGTCGGAGGCCGCGCTCATCCCGACGGGGAACCCGAGCGCCGCACCCATGCCCCACGCGACCACGCCGAGCAGCGCGAGCCAGATGCTCGGCGAGAGCGTGAAGAGGAGCAGGCCGACGAGCGCGAGGGCCGCACCGAGCCGCAGCACGGTGACGCGGCCGTACCGGTCGAGCAGGCCCGTGCCGAGCAGGCGCATCCCGGTCATGGCCGTGAGGAACACGGCGAGGCCGACGGCGCCCATGGCGTCGGAGGTCCCGAAGCCGTCGACGACGGCGAGGCTCACCCAGTCGTTCGCGGCACCCTCGGTGAGCGCGGCGGCGAGGACGACGAGCCCGATGAGGAGCGTGCGGGGCTCGGTCCACGCGCTGAGCGCGCCGCGCGCGTTCTCCGACGCGGTGAGGGGCGCGCCGCTGCCCGCCGCGGCGGCCGGGTCCGACCCGGCGGCGTCCTCGGCCGCGTCGACGACGTGCTCCACCTGGCCGGCGGGCAGGAAGAACCGCACGCACCACAGGACGCCGAGGAGGCTCAGCACGACGGCGGCCGTGAGGTGCACCTGGACCGGGACGTGCAGCGCGGCCATGAGCGCCCCGACGCCCGCGCCCGCCATGGTGCCGAACGAGAAGCCGGCGTGGAAGCGGGGCATGATCGCCTTGCCGAGCCGCTGCTCGACGGCCGCGCCCTCGAGGTTCATCGCGGCGTCCCACACACCCGTGCCGATGCCGGCGAGGAAGAGCCCGGCGCGCACGACGACGTCCTCCCCCGTCGCCACGCCCGTGACGGCGGTGACGAGGCCGACGACGTTCGTCACGGCGAACAGCGTGACGGCCTTCGACGCGCCGAGCCGCTGGACGACCATGCCGGACAGCGGCAGCGCGAGCAGCGACCCGACCGCCATGAAGAGCAGCAGCAGACCCATCTGCGCCTCGGTGAACCCGAGCGAGTCGCGGACCGCGGGCAGCCGCGACGCCCAGGTCGCGAAGTTGAACCCGTTGAGGAAGAAGACCGCGAAGACGGCCCAGGTGGCGAGCGCGACGACGCGACGGTCGGTGCGGGCGGCGGTCATGCGGAGGTCTCCTCGCGGCGGTGCGACGGGCGGGTTCGGGGGCGGCGTGCGGAGGCACGGTGGGCGGAGGCGGACGCCCCGGTGCGGGCCGTCGCGCGGGGCCGGCGCGAGCGGCGGGGACGGCGCGCGTCGTCGACCCCGTCCGCGACGGCACCGGTCGCACCGTCCTGGTCGAGGTCGCCCGACCGGCCGGCGGCGTCCGCGGCGACCGCCGCGTCGGTCTCGGGTCCATCCTCCACCCCGGGGGCCACACCGTCGTCCGCACCCGCCACGGGACGCGGCGTGCGGGCCGCCAGCGCGGCCGGGGTGCGCAGGGGCGTGACCTGGCGTGCCAGGAGGACGCTGAGGACCATCGCGGCGACGATGAGCACGAGCGCGTGACGCGCGCCCATGGCCTCGGCGGCGAGCCCGAGCAGCGGCGGGGCCGCGAGGGACGCCATGGACGCGAAGGCGGACACGACGGACACTCGGCTCGCGGCGCGCAGCGGCTCGTCGGACGCGGCGGCGATGCCGACGGGCACCGCGAGCGCCGCGCCGAAGCCCCAGAGCACGACCCCGACGCCGGCGAGCTGGAGCGTCGGCGCGAACCCGAAGAGCAGCAGCCCGGCGATCGACGCGACGCCCGAGGCGCGGAGCACGGTGACGCGCCCGAAGCGGTCGATGAGGCGGGTGCCCGCGAGGCGCATGACCGTCATGGCCGCGACGAACGTGCCGAACACGACGGCGCCGATGGCCTCGGTCTGGGCGAACCCGTCGACGACGGCGAGGGAGAGCCAGTCGTTGGCCGACCCCTCGGACAGCGCGGCGGAGAGGATGACGAGGCCGATGAGCAGCGTGCGCGGCTCGCGCCACGCCGAGAGCGCCGCACCGAGCCGGGCGCCGCGGCGGGCGAGGCGGGCGCGGAGCCCGGCGGTCTCGACGTCGACGACCGCGTCGCCGAGCGCCTCGACCGGTGCGGGGGTCGCGATGGGCGCGTCGGACGTCGCGGGAGCCCGCGACGGGAGCGTGTCGTGGACCGTCGCGGGGATCGCGGCGAGGCGCCAGACGGTCGCGACGGCGCCGGTGGCGACGAACTGCACGAGGACCGGTACCTGCGCGTGGGCGCACGCGGCACCGACGAGCGAGCCGACGACGGCACCGATCGAGAACGCCGCGTGGAACTGGGGCAGGATCGTGCGCCCGACCCGCCGTTCGATGCCCGCGCTCTCGACGTTCATCGGGACGTTGCCGAGCGAGAACGCCATGCCGTTGACGAAGATGCCCGCCGCGAGCAGGGTGACGGAGCCCGTCGCGGGGCCCAGGCCGAGCAGGAGGAACGCGACGCCGAACAGGACCGCGGAGACGCCGAACGCGACCCGCCCGCCGAAGCGCGTGACGAAGGGGCCGGCGGCGGTGACGGTCACGAGCGCGCCGACGGCGCCGGCGAGGAGCACGACGCCGAGGTCCGCGGGGGTGAGGCCGAGCGCGTCGCGCACCGAGGGGATGCGCGCGAGCCAGCTCGACATCATGACGCCGTTGAGCGCGAACACGCCGAGGAGGACCCAGCGCGCCCGGGCCAGGGCGCGGGGGTCGGACAGGTGGTCGGACGGAGACTGCGCAGCACCTCCTCGAATCGATTCGATCCGACGGACGAGAGTGCGCTTCGAATCGATTCGAGGCATGGTCACCAGTGTGCGGGTACGCTGGCCGCGCGTCAATCGAGAATCCCGCACGCGCGGGAGGCAGGGAGCGTGATGAGCGACACCCCCGGGAACCGGGAGCCCGCGGCCGCACCGTCGGCCCACCGCCCCACGCTCGCGAAGGTCGCCGAGCGAGCCGGCGTCTCCGTCTCGACGGCGTCGCTCGCCTTCTCCGGCGCGGGCCCGATCACCCCGGAGACGCGGGCGCGCGTGCTCGACGCCGCGAAGGAGCTCGGGTACACCGGGCCCAACCCGCTCGGCCGGCAGCTCCGGTCGGGCCGGTCGGGCGTGGTCGGCGTCGTCGTCGGCGACCAGCTCCGCCGCGCGTTCCGGGACCCCGTCGCCGTGCAGGTGCTCGACGGCCTCGTCTCGACGCTCGGCGAGAACGGCCTGGGCGTCCTGCTCATCCCCGGCATCCCGTCCGACGACCCGGCCCGCGCCGTCGACCCCCTCGTCGAGAGCGCGGCCATGGACGTCGCCGTCCTCGTGTGGGGCGTCGGGTCTGACGACGCGACGCTGGCCGCGCTCCAGCGCCGCGGCGTGCCGGTGGTCATCGGGGAGGGACGCGCGGTCGAGGGCACCCCGCTGGTCGCGATCCGCGACCGGGTCGGGACGGCCGACGCCGTGCGCCACCTCGTCGACCTCGGCCACACGCGCGTCGCGGAGGTCTCGCTCCCCCTCGACAGCTCCGACCGCAGCGGGCCGATCGACGCGGTGCGGCTCGCCCAGGTGGACCGCACGCCGACGGCCAACCGGCTCGCGGGCGTGCGCGACGTCGTCGAACCCGTCGCGAGCTGGGAGACCGAGGCGTCGCTCGTCGAGCACGGCCGCTCCGCCACGCTCGCCCTGCTGGGCAGCACCGCCGCGGACGGGACGATCGTTGCCACCGACCCGTCGACCCGGCCCACGGCGGTGATCGCCCACTCCGACCTGCTCGCCGCGGGCGCGCTCCTCGCCGCGCGCGAGCTCGGGCTCCGCGTGCCCGACGACGTCTCGGTCGCCGGGTTCGACGGGCTCGACCTGCCGTGGCTCGCCCCGGACGTCCTCACGAGCGTCCACCAGCCGCTCGCCCGCAAGGGCTCCGAGCTGGGCCTCGCCGTGATCCGGCAGCTCGCGGGCGACGCCCCGACGACGGTCGAGCTCGACGTCGAGCTGGTGGTGGGGACGACGACGGGCCCCGCCCCCACCACCTGACACCGGCCGCTCGGACCGGGTCAGCCCAGCCGGCCCGGCTGGAGCGGGTTCGCCCGCGCGGCCGCCATGAGGTACCAGGACGTCGCCCCGACGTGCTGCACCTGGAAGTACCCGAACCCGAACCCCGAGTCGAGCAGGCTCGACGCGGCGACGACGCCACCGCGATCCGGCAGCGCGGTGCCGCCGATCGTCTGGCCGGCCCCGACGCCCTCCTGCGCGCCCTGCACCTCGCGCAGCAGGCCCTCGGCGCGGACCCGGTCGTCGTCCCGCTCGCAGCCCCGGCGCCCCCGCCGCCGGTCGTCGCGGTTCCCGCGCCCTCGTGCCCCGCGGTCCGCGAGCGCCGACGCGAGCTGCGCCGTCCCCTCGAGCCACACCCCCTGCTGGTGCACCGGCAGGCCGTTGTACGACGCCGTGGACGTCAGGCTCGCGCTCGAGAACGTCACGCCCTCCACGACCGTCCCGGCCGGGAGCTGCGACACGCCCTCACCCGCGACGTCGCGGGCGGCCAGCGCGTCGTCCGCCCAGTCGAGCGCGCGGGCGTAGCGCCGCTCGCGCAGCGCGAGCCACCCCCACGTCTGCGGGTCGAGAGGGAGCGGAGCCCGGTTGATCTCGGTGCCGTCGTTCGTGCCGGTGTACAGGTAGCCCCCGTCGGGCTCCCACATGCGGTCGACGAACGCGCGCGCGTGCTCGGCGGCACGGCTCCAGCGCCGGTCGCGCGTCACGGACCCGAGCTGGCGGAAGAACGCGACGCAGTCGACGTTGTGCTCGGTCGAGCCGTTGGGGATCGGGGCGTTCGCGCCGTCCACGCCGAACGAGAACCCGCCGAGGGGCGCCTGCGACCACGTGTTCGCGACGATCCACTCGCCGATCCGCCGCGCGGCGTCCAGGTAGCGCCGCTCGCGCGTCACCACGTGCAGGTGCAGCAGCGCGATGCCCGGCCAGGCCATGTCGCCCACCGCCGTCCCGAGGAAGCCGAACTGCCACCCGACGTTCGCCGTGCCGTCCGGCAGCACGAGCCCGTGCTCCTGCGGCGTTCCGTCGTAGAAGGTGTACGGACCGACGTTGTACGCCTGGCGCAGACGGCCGTCGTCGTGGTCGGGGTCGTTCTCGAGGGCGAACACGAGGCCGTCGCCGAGTGCCCGCGCGCGGTCGAGGTAGCGCCGGCCGGCGGTGAGCGTCGCGAGCACCGCGAGGGCGTTGTCGTAGACGAACGCCGTGGAGAACAGGCCGAGCTGGTCGGCGTACGACTGGGCGAGCCGCGGGCCGGGGTTGACGTCGGGGTAGGCGTCGGTCGCCGCGGCGAGGAAGCCGTGGGCGCGCTGGACCGACGCCGCGCGGCCCCGCGCCGGGCCCCCGGTCCTCTGCCCGACGGCGCCCGTCGCGGCGGGCAGGGTCACGCCCGGTCGTGCTGCTGCCGGGGTCGCGGTGAGCCCGGCGAGCGCGAGCGCACCGCCGAGCGCGAGGACGGTGCGTCGGTCGAACCCCCGCGGGGGCACGGGCGTGGGGCTGTGGTCCCGAGGGTCGTGGGGTGCGGGTCGGCCACCGTGCTGGGTCATGAGCGTCTCCTTCGACGTCGTGAGGGGCGCGACCCACGCTAGTGGGAGCGTTCCCATGACGAAAGGGGGCGGGCCGTGGCGAACGATGTCGAATCGTGCGAGCCGGCCCCGCACGAGACTCAACCTTCCGGAGCCGTCGCGCGTGTGACAGTCATGACCGTGAACGCGATCGCCCTCTCGGCCGACGACGAACCCGACGAGAGCCCACCACCCGACGCCGTCCTCCCCGTGGTGCGGGTGGTCACGTCGCACGAGCTGGAGTTCAGCGACTTCATGGCGAGCGCCGCTCCCCGGCTCGCGCGCACCGCGTGGCTGCTGTGCGGTGACGAGCACCTGGCCGACGAGCTCGTCCAGCAGGCCCTGACCCGCACGTACCTGCACTGGCGCACGGCGCGCGAGCGCGACCCCTACGCCTACGCCCGCCGCACCCTGGCCAACCTGCGGGTCGACACGTGGCGCCGCCGACGACGGGAGGTGCTGGTCGCCCCGCCCGACCTCCCCGAGACGGCGAGCGACGCCCGGGCCGACCAGCACGCCGAGCGGGACGTCCTCGTCCGCGCGCTGGCGACGCTCACGGCCCGTCAGCGCCGGATCGTCGTGCTGCGCCACCTCGTCGGGCTGAGCGAGAGGGAGGTCGCCGACGACCTCGGCGTCTCCGTCGGCACCGTGAAGTCCACGGCCTCCCGCGGGCTGGCACAGCTCCGCTCGGTCCTCGGCGCCGCGGACTCGGACTCCCCCGCCCCGGGCCCCACCACCCGGCGCACCGACGCAAGGAGGCAGCGATGAGCGACACCCCGACGAGGACCGACGACGCGTTCGCGCGCTCCCTGCGCGAGCGGGTCGACGCCGTCGCACCCCGCATCGACGTCGACGTCACCCGGGTCGTCCCGGCGGCGCGCCGGGTCCGGCGACGTCGTCGTGCCGTCGTCGCGGGCGTGTGCGCCCTCGCCGTCGTGACGGGCGCCGGTACCTGGGCGGCACGGGAGCACGGTCTGCTGCGCACCGAGCCGCTGCTGCCCGCGACCGTCACGCCGTACGTCCCCGACGCGGGCGCACCGACGATCGACGGCGGCTGGCCCGACTCCCCGTACTGGCACGTGCGGTCGGAGTCGGCCGGCACGGACTCCACAGGAGCCGCATCGCACGAGGTCCGCGACACCTGGTACGGCAACGACCGGCCCGGCGTCGTCACGATCGAAGGCTCGCCCGAGGACGGCTTCTCGTTCGGGCCCCGAGGCTGGGGCGACCTCCTGATCGACGGCGAGCGCGTCACCGTCGGGTGGGACGGGCTCTACGCCCTCCCGACGGAGCCCCCGCAGCTCGAGCAGCTCCTGCGGGCGAGCGTCGAACCGGACCGCGGCGCGGGGTCGGACGACGACAAGGTGTTCGACATGGCCCGGTCCCTGCTCGTGGACAGCCCCGCGCCGCCCGCGCTGCGCGACGCGCTCTGGACCGTCATGACGGGTCTGCCGACGAGCACGCCGCTCGACGAGGTGACGGACTCCCTGGGCCGTACGGGCGAGGGGGTCCAGAGGTCCCTCCAGGGCCAGACGGACCGCCTCGTCTACGACCCGGTGGGGCACCGCGTGCTCGAGTCGTCGACCGAGCTCGACCCCGGCGTCCTCGAGGAGATGGAGGCACAGGGCCAGCTCGAGGGCGTGATCATGTCCGTCTCCGGACGGACCACGTACCTCGAGGAAGGCCCGGCCGACGGCACCCCGGTCGAGCCGTCGCTCGAGGACAGCGGGTGCGTCGCCTGGGAGACGTGCTGACGCGGACAGCACCCCACGACGACGAGGGCGCCGCACCCGGCCGGGTGCGGCGCCCTCGTCACGTCAGGAGCGCGTGGTCGCCGAGGGCGACCGCGGTTCAGAGGCGGACGACCGCCTGCGTCTTGCCGAGCACGCGCGCGCCCTCGAACGTGACCGTGAGGTCGACGCGGACGGTGCCGGCGTCGACGTCAACCACGCCGACGGTCCCGGTGACCTCGAGCGTCGCGACGCCGGGGTTCGGCACGGGCACGGGGCGCGTGAAGCGCGTCTGGTAGTCGACGACGGCGCCCGGGTCGCCGGCCCAGTCCTCGACCAGCGCGACGGCGGCGCCCATGGTGAACATGCCGTGTGCGATGACGCCGGGCAGGCCGACCTCGGCAGCGAAGGCGTCGTTCCAGTGGATGGGGTTGAAGTCGCCGCTCGCGCCGGCGTAGCGGACGAGGCGCGCGCGGTCGACCTCGACCGTGCGCGTGCCGATCACGTCACCGACCGAGAGGTCGGTGAGGACGGGGCGGACGACGTCGGTGCTCATGCACCCTCCCCGCGGACGGCGAGGGTGGACGTGACGGTCGAGACCGACTCGGTGCCGCCGTCGGGCAGGACCGCGGCGATCTCGCAGCGCGTGGTGACCATCGCGAGGCCGGCCCGCTCGACGATCGAGTCCACGTGCAGCACGGTCACGAGCTCGTCGCCCGCGACGATCGGCCGGTGGTGCGTGAAGCGCTCGTCCGCGTGGACGACGCGCGAGAAGTCGATGCCCGCCTCGGGGTCCTCGATGAGCTGCCCCTCCGCCCGCTGGGCGACGACGACCGCGAAGGTCGGAGGTGCGACGAGGTCCGGATAGCCCGCACCCCGCGCCGCCACGAGGTCGTGGTGCACGGGGTGGGTGGCGCCGACGGCGCCGGAGAACTCCCGCAGTTTCTCGCGTCCCACCGAGTACGGCGCGTTGGCGGGGTACTCGCGGCCGACGTAGGCCAGGTTGACGCTCACTGCGGTGCGCGGGCGCGGAGCCGGAGGCTCAGCGGGTCTCGCGGTGCGCGGTGTGCTTGCCGCAGCGCGGGCAGAACTTCGCGAGCTCCAGGCGGTCCGGGTCGTTGCGACGGTTCTTCTTCGTGATGTAGTTGCGCTCCTTGCAGTCCACGCAGGCCAGCGTGATCTTGGGGCGAACGTCAGCGCTCTTGCTTGCCACGGTTGTGAGCCACCTCTCGCGCCTCCGGAGGGCGCATGTGCTGTGCAGGTCGCACGACGCCGGCCGCCGTACGAGGTTGTCGAAAGTGGTAGCGGAGGCGGGGATCGAACCCGCGACCTCACGATTATGAGTCGTGCGCTCTAACCATCTGAGCTACCCCGCCGCGTGACTGAACGCGAGGTCGTCTCGCCAGTATTCCAGCAAGACGACCCCGCGTCACCACAGAGCCCCGAAAGGGAATCGAACCCTTGACCTTCTCCTTACCATGGAGACGCTCTGCCGACTGAGCTATCGGGGCAGCGCGGAAAACTTTACACGGAACACGGCGTCGAACGAAATCGGCGCCGTTCCGCCGTTCCTGGGCCCTTCGGTACCGCCCACGCCGGGTCGTGCGCCGCCCGACGACACGGGGTCGCGCGGTGCGCCGGGAGACGTGGTGACGGCGGCAGGCCCTGGGGCAGACGACGACGGGGCGCCACCCGCAGGTGACGCCCCGTCGCTCCGGTGGCAGGTGAGGGATTCGAACCCCCGAAGGCTGAGCCGTCTGATTTACAGTCAGATCCCTTTGGCCGCTCGGGCAACCTGCCGTGTGGAGTTGTCGCTCGCCGGAACGGACTGCACGTGGTGCAGCCCCTGCCGTGCGGGCGAGCCAACGATACAGCCCCGTCGGACCAGGTGCGAAATCCGGGTCCCGACGTCCGTCCGCGCGTCCGTCCGTACAGTGGTCCGGTGACCCACCCCTCCCCCGCGCCGGACCACCTCCCCGGCACCGGGAACCCCGGCCCCGCGCCCACCGGCGCACCGTCGTCGCCTACCCCGGCCGCGCCGTCGGGCAGCCCGCGCGGCGCGCCTGCCCCGACCGACCGCTGGGGGCTCCTGCTCGGCGCCGGAGCGTTCTTCCTGTGGGGCGCGATGCCCCTCTACTTCCCGCTCCTGGAGCCGGCGGCGCCGCTCGAGATCATCGCGCACCGGGTCGTGTGGAGCCTGCTCTTCTGCCTCGTGCTCCTCGCCGCGACGCGCCAGCTCGGCGGGTTCGTCACCGCGCTGCGCACGCCGCGCACCCTCGGCGTCCTCGCCGTCGCTGCCGTCCTCATCGTCACCAACTGGACCGTGTACGTGTACGGCGTCCTCAGCGGCCACGTGCTGGACGCCGCGCTCGGGTACTTCATCAACCCCCTCGTCACCGTCCTGCTCGCCGTCGCGGTGCTGCGCGAGCGGCTGCGCCCCGCGCAGTGGGCGGCCGTCGGTATCGGCGCCGCCGCCGTCGTCGTCATCAGCACGGGCTCGGGCGGCCTGCCGTGGATCGCGCTCGTGCTCGCGGCGTCGTTCGGCCTGTACGGCCTCGTGAAGAACCGGGTCGGGCGCACGGTCGAGGCGCTCCCCGGGCTCGCCGTGGAGACCGCCGTGCTCACGCCGCTGGCCCTCGTGTACCTGGTGTGGCTCTCCGCCACGGGTGTCGGCACGTTCGGCGCCGAGGGCGTCGGCCACGCGCTCCTGCTGGCGTCCGCCGGGATCGTGACGGCCCTGCCCCTGCTCCTGTTCAGCGCCGCCGCGCGGCGCCTCCCGCTGAGCGTCGTGGGCCTCCTCCAGTACCTGGGCCCCGCGCTGCAGTTCCTGTTCGGACTCCTCGTCTTCCACGAGCCCATGTCACCGACCCGCTGGGCGGGCTTCGGGCTCGTCTGGCTCGCGCTCGTCGTGCTCTCGGTCGACGGGCTCCGCGCGGCCCGTGCGACGCGCCTCGCGAGCCGTCCCTGAGCCCGCTCGACTACGGTAAGACCCAGCACCCGTTCCCGGCCCAGAGAGGACCTACCCATGGCCGACTCCTCGTTCGACATCGTCAGCAAGGTCGACCGCCAGGAGGTCGACAACGCGCTCAACCAGGCCGCCAAGGAGGTCGCGCAGCGCTACGACTTCCGCAACGTCGGCGCCTCGATCGCCTGGAGCGGCGAGAGCATCCTCATGGTCGCGAACTCGGCCGAGCGCGTGCTCGCCATCCTCGACGTCCTCGAGACCAAGCTCGTCAAGCGCGGCATCTCCCTCAAGTCGCTCGACACGGGTGACAAGGAGCCCAAGGCGTCGGGCAAGGAGTACCGCCTCGCGGCCACCCTCAAGGAGGGCCTGTCGAGCGAGAACGCGAAGAAGATCACCAAGATCATCCGTGACGAGGCGCCCAAGGCCGTCAAGACGCAGATCACGGGCGACGAGGTCCGGGTGACGAGCAAGTCGCGCGACGACCTGCAGACCGTCATCGCGCTGCTCAAGGGCGCCGACCTCGACGTCGCGCTGCAGTTCACCAACTACCGGTAGCGCTCGCCGTGACCCTGCCCGACGGCGGCCCGCGCCCGGTCGCGCCGGGTCGTCCTGCCGCGTCGTCGAGCGCGCTCCCGCGCGTCGTCGCGACCGACCTCGACGGCACGCTCCTGCGGTCCGACGGGACCGTCTCGGAGCGCACGCGCGCCGCGCTGCGCGCCGCCGAGGACGTCGGGGTCGAGGTGGTGTTCGTCACGGCGCGCCCGCCGCGCTGGCTCGGCCAGCTCGCCGACGTGGTGGGCGGGCACGGGCACGTCATCTGCCTCGGCGGCGCGGCGGTGTGGGACCTGGCCACCGCGAGCCCGCTCGACGTGTGCGGCTTCACCGCGGACGAGGCCGCCGCGCTCGTCGCCGACCTGCGCGCCGCGGTGCCGGGCGTCGCGCTCGCGTTCGAGAGAGTCGACGGGCCGACGTTCGACCCGGGCTTCCGCTCCACCCCGGACGACGACGCGGACGTCGTCTCCGTCGTCGAGTCGACCCTCACCCCGCCCGGCACCCTGCCCGGGACCGGCCCCAGGCAGCCGGTCGGGAAGATCCTCGCGCGGGACCCCGGGGCGCCGGTCGACGACGCTCCCGCGACGCAGCCCGTCGTCGTCGCGGACGGGCAGACGACGGCGCAGGAGACGTTCTTCGCGCGCGTGCGCGAGGCGGTCGGCGACCGGGCTCACCTCGCCTACTCCGGGGCGGCGGGCCTCGCCGAGCTCCTCGCCCCGGCCGTGACGAAGGATGCCGCGCTCGCGCGCTGGTGCGCTCGGCTCGGCGTCGACGCCCACGACGTCTGGGCGTTCGGCGACATGCCGAACGACCTGCCGATGCTGCGCTGGGCGGGCCGCTCGTTCGCCGTCGCGAACGCGCACCCCGACGTCCTGGCCGCGGCGACAGACCGCACCGCGGCGAACGACGACGACGGAGTCGCTGCCGTCCTTCTCGACGCGCTGGGGGTCAGCGCGCCGGGCGCCTCCGCGCCGTGATCGCGAGCCCGACGTGGAGGGCGACCGCGGCGTACGCGGCGAGCAGGCCGAGCCACCCCTGCGCGAGCACCTGGTCGTCGAGGACGCGCCAGGTCCCGATGCCCGCCCCGATTGCGGTGAAGGTCCCCACGACGACGTAGAGCGCCGTCTCGCGCGCGACCGGACCCGGCGCGCGCCGCGTCAGTGCGAGACCGATCGCCGCCGCCAGGCACACGAGCCCGGACACGGTCACAGCCGTCACGACGTCGTCGACGATCCACCCCCGGCCGTGCCGCTGCCGCAGGACGAGCGTGGGCGCGCCGAGCGCGAGGAGCAGGAGGGCGAGGTCGCGCGCTAGATGCGTTCGGCGGCGGGGCACGAGGTCATCGTGCCACCTGCCCTGCACGTTAGGGCCGCACGTCGACCCGGCCTGGCACGCACCTGGCACGCCCCGCCCCGCGTCGCGTCAGTGGTACGTGATGCCGCCGTAGCCCGGGCCGTGACCGGCCATCGTCTCCAGCCGCTTGATGCGCTCCGCCATCGGGGGGTGGGTCGCGAACATCTTGGCGACGCCCGCGCCGCGGAACGGGTTCGCGATCATGAGGTGGGAGACGTCCACGAGGTCGCGGTTCTGCGGGAGCGGGGCCCGTTGGGTGCCGGCGTCGAGCTTGCGCAGCGCGGACGCGAGCGCGAGCGGGTCGCCGGTGAGCTTGGCGCCGTCCTCGTCGGCGTCGTACTCGCGCGTGCGGGAGATGGCGAGCTGGATGAGCATCGCCGCGACGGGCGCGAGCACGACCATCGCGATCGCCGCGAGCGGGTTGCCGCCGCGGTCGCGGTCGCCGCCGAAGATCAGCAGGAACTGCGCGAGCGACGTGATCACGCCGGCCAGGGCTCCCGCGACCGACGACGTGAGGATGTCGCGGTTGTACACGTGCATGAGCTCGTGCCCGAGCACCCCGCGCAGCTCGCGCTCGTCGAGGAGGCGCAGGATGCCCTCCGTGCAGCACACGGCCGCGTTCTTGGGGTTGCGGCCCGTCGCGAACGCGTTGGGCGCCTGCGTCGGCGAGACGTAGAGACGGGGCATCGGCTGGCGCGCCTCGGTCGAGAGCTCGCGCACGATCCGGTACATGGCGGGCTGCTCGAGCTCGCTCACGGGGCGCGCGTGCATCGCGCGGATCGCGATCTTGTCCGAGTTCCAGTACCCGTAGAACGTCGTCACGAGGCCGATGCCGACGAACAGCCACAGCAGGTTCGCCCGGGCGCCGAACAGCACCCAGAGGCCCAGGACGATGGCCCACATGACGCCGAACAGGCCGGCCGTCTTGAGACCGTTGAAGTGCTGACGCCCCACGCTGTGCTCCCTTCCGCGCCTCGGGCACCCGCGTGGTCCGCCGGGCACCCGACGGGCGCCGACCCCGTCGACGCCCACCCTGATGAACGTCCGAGGCGACCGTCCCGTTCCCGGGAGACGACGACGGCGCCCCACCCGCGGAGGGTGGGGCGCCGTCGGACGTGCTCAGGTGCTCACGTGCCCAGGAGGGGCCGCCGGGTCAGCCGACCTGCGACTCGCCGCGCGCCACGCGGATCATGTCCTCGCGCGGCACGACCTTGATGCGCTCGCGGCCGTGCGGCTCGCCCAGCGAGCGCTCGTACGCGTCGAGCAGCTCCCAGCCCGACCACTCGATGTGGTCGACCCCGCGCTCGCGGAGGAAGTCCACGACGGCCTCGGGGTCGCCGAGCGGCGCGACGCGCCCAGCGGCGAGGTCCGCCGCCGCGACATCCCCGCCGTCGCCGGCGCCCGTGACGTCCTCCACCAGGTGGCGGATCGTCTCGGACGCGTCCGACTTGGTGTGCCCGATGAGGCCGACCGGGCCGCGCTTGATCCAGCCGGTCGCGTACACGCCGGGGATGTGCTCGCCGTCGATGTCGATGACCCGGCCCTCGCGGTTCGGGATGACGCCCTTGAGCTCGTCGAACGGGATCTCCGGCAGCGGCGACCCGAAGTAGCCGACCGCGCGGTACACGGCCTGCACGGGCCACTCGTGGAACTCGCCCGTGCCGGAGACGGTGCCGTCGCCGTTGAGCTGGGTGCGCTCGGTCCGCAGCGCCTCGACCTTGCCGTCGCCGAGGACCGCGGCCGGGGCGTGCAGGAAGTGGAGGTGCAGGCGGCGCGACGCCGTGTTCTCGCTCGGGTCCTTGAGCGTCCAGTCCGTGAGGGTCTTGACGACCTGCTTCGTCTGGTTCGAGGAGCTGATGGCCGCCATCGAACCCTCGTCGAACTCGAAGTCCTCCGGGTAGACGATCACGTCGACGTCGGGGACGTGCCCGAGCTCGCGCAGCTCGAGCGGCGAGAACTTGGCCTGAGCCGGCCCGCGGCGGGCGAAGACGTGCACGTCCGTCACCGGGGAGGACTTGAGGATCTCGTAGACGTTCTGCGGCACCTCGGTCGGCAGCAGGTCGTCCGCGTGCTTGGCGAGCACGCGCGCCACGTCGAGCGCGACGTTGCCCGCGCCGAGGACCGCGACCTGCTGAGCCTCGAGCGGCCACGTGCGCGGGACGTCGGGGTGGCCGTCGTACCAGGACACGAAGTCGGCCGCGCCGTACGAGCCCGGCAGGTCGATGCCCTCGACCGGCAGCGCCGCGTCGCGGATCGAGCCGGTCGAGAAGATCACGGCGTCGTAGTACTGGCGCAGGTCGTCCAGCTTGAGGTCGACGCCGTAGTCCACGTTCGCGAGCAGGCGGATGTCGCCGCGGCTCAGCACCTTGTGGAGCGCCACGATGATCTGCTTGATGCGCGGGTGGTCCGGCGCGACGCCGTAGCGCACGAGGCCGAACGGCGCGGGCAGGCGCTCGAACAGGTCGATGCTCACGTCGAGGTCGGTCTTGGACAGGATGTCCGCGGCGTAGATCCCGGCGGGACCAGCGCCGACGATCGCGACGCGCAGTGGACGGATGCTGCTCACAGGACAGGGCGCCTTCCGGTCGAGGACGGGGGTCTCTCCCGCGCGGCCGACGGGCCGTTCCGCGTCGACCGGTTCGGGTACCGGCCGCAGGAGACCTCTCGATTGTACGACTGGGGTGAGGGTTGCCTCACTCGGGCCCTCTCCTCCATGACCAGGGTCTCACCGGTCTCGCCTGGTGGATACCTCGTCTTGTGATCCGGGCGAATGTAACGCCGGGTCAGCGGTCGACGCGCAGGCTCTCCTGGACCGCGCGGATCTCCGCCGCAGCCCACGGGTGCTGGAGGACCGTGCACGTCCCCGTCGTCTGGACGAGGTCGGCCACCGGCCCGCGCGGGACGACGACCGTCCGCACCGACTGCACCAGCACCGCTCCCCCGCCGCCCTTGAAGGACGCCTCGACCCACCGCCCCGGCAAGCCGTCCACGTCCACGTCGCCGCCGTCGAGCTGACGCAGCCTCGGCAGCGGCTTGAGCTTGCGCAGCACCTCGGCGTGCGCGTCGTCCAGCGTCTGCTCGGCCCGGATGCGCGAGACCACGACGATGACGTTCGGGTTGAACTCCCCCTCCTCCACCTCGCGCCCGACCGCGAGCGGCAGGGCGACGTGGGGCAGCGGGACCCAGCCGTCGGGCGCGTCGAGCCGCACCCCCACCGGCGCGGGGAAGTCGTCGCTCGGGTAGCGCAGCTCGGCCATGCGTCAGGTCCTCTCGGTCGCTCTCGTCGCGCTCCGGCGGTGCGGGGCGCGCCAGCAGTCTCGCAGACCGGCGGATCCCCGACCGCCCGGACGGGCCGGCTGCGGGCCACGCCCGCGTCCGACCCCGGACACACCGAGGGCGCGGGACCCGTCCCGGGTCCCGCGCCCTCCGTGGAGCTCAGCGGATCAGCTGTTCGAAGCCTGCTCCTGCTGCTGCGCGTTCTGCGTGGCCTTCTGGCCCGCGTCCGTCAGCGTCTGCGCGACGTTGTTGAGCTGCGTCTGCGCGGCCGGCCAGTCGCTGCCCTTGAACTGCTGGGCGTCGGGGCCCTCCCACGGCACGCTCTGGATCTGCGAGTTCAGGTTCTGCATGGTCGTGCGGATCTCGTCCGCCTTCTGCTGCAGCGTCTGACCGAGCCCACGCAGCTCCTCGACGTTCGCGCCCCACATGCCACCAGCCATGGTGTTCTCCTTCTGTGTCTCGACCCCCACCCTGCGTGGACGTCGTCCCGTTGTCGATGGCCCTACTCAACCATCGGCCCACGAACCCCGTCGATGGGGAGGTGTCCCCATGAGGTCCCCGCGGGCGTCACGTCGCTACCGCGGGAGCGCGACGTGCAGCTTGCGCGCCCTCCCGGAGACCACGAGGAAGCCGCGTCCCGGCGGGAAGTCCGCGCGGCGGATCCGGCCGAGGCCGGTCCCGAGCAAGGTGTCGCCGTCGAGGTCGCCGGGGGTGAGGAGCAGGCCGCTGCGACCGGCCTTGAACGGCTGAGCGATCGCCCACGCCTGCCCCCAGGTCGACGACTCGGCCTCGCCCACGACGAGCTGCTCGGCACGCGTGGCGGCCCGCACGAACGCCACGAGCGGCTGCTCCGCCGGCGTCCCCGTGAACTCCGTCACCGACTCGACGAGCACCGTGAGCGTCCCCGGGCGCAGCGAACCCCCGTCGAGCGCCTGCGTGAGCGACTCGAGGAGCGTCACGACCTCCTCGGGCGACGTCGCCGCCGTGTCCCAGGCGTCGAGCGCCGAGATGCTCGTGCGGCGCGGCGAGAGGTACACGACCCGGCCCGCGCGCGCCCGGCGCACGGCCTGGGCGATGGTGACGAGCGCCGTCGTGCGACCACCCCCGGGCGGGCCCGAGAGCATGAACGTCCCCCGGGCCGGCAGCGCGACCGGGGCGATGTCGAGGTCGTCGAGGCCGATCGTCGGCCGACCACCTGTGACCTCGGGCAGCGCGTCCAGCGCGAAGCTGTCCGGGAGCCGCTCGACGCCCGGCGCCTGCTGGATGCCGAGGCGCGTCATCGCGTCGCGCAGCTTGCCCAGCTCGCGCGCCTGGAGCGCGACGTTCGGGTCGCCGCCCAGCACCGCGATCTGGACCTCGTTCTCGTCGAGCACGCCGCGTCCGGGCGGGGACGTGAGCGACAGGACGTCCTTGGGGACGCCGAGCGTCAGGTAGTCGTCCTCGCTCGCGAGGCGCAGCACGAGCCGCTTCTGGATCGTCGACCCCAGCGACGTCGGGACCGACGCCGCGCGGTCGCCCGCGACGACGACGTGCACGCCGACCTGGCGCCCGTCCGTCGCGATCGCGGTGAACGCGCCCCACACGGGGAACGCGTGCGCGGGCCGGAACTCGTACGACTCGCGGAACGCGCCGATGCCGTCGACCAGCAGCAGGATGCGCGGCTCGGCGGGCGCGTTCGCGAGGCGCCGGTACTCGTCGAGGCTGCCGGCGCGGACCGCGGCGTAGCGGGCGGAGCGCTCGTCGACGAGGTCGCGCAGCGTGCGCAGCACGCGCTGGACGCGTTCCTCGTCGTCGCCCGAGATGACCGCGCCGACGTGCGGCAGGTCCTCGAGCATCCGCAGGCCGCTCGCGCCGGCGTCGATCGCGTAGACCTGTACCGGGCCGCCGCGCGCCGTGATGGCCGCCGACACCGCGATGGTGCGCAGGGTCGCGCTCTTGCCCGAGCCACCGGTGCCGTAGATCGCCATGTTGCCGTCGCGGTCGGGCTCGTAGAAGACGGTGGGCTGCGCCTGGGTCGTCGGGTCGTCCTCGACGCCGAGGAGCAGCATCGTGTCCGTGCGCGGGTTGGGCAGGCGCGCGAGGTCGTACGTCGGGGCGAGCTCGGCGAGCCACGGCTTGCGCGGCACCGGGACCGCGGCCTCCGTCGCGGCCCGCGAGATCGTCGTGACGACGCGCGCGATGTCGTTGGGGCCGGGGTCGGTGACCTCCGCGACCTCGGGCTCCGGCAGCTCCCAGCGGATGTCGGAGCCGAACGCCATCTCCTGGATGTCGATGCGCGACCGCTCGGGCTCCGCCGTCGTCCAGCCGCCCGCGTAGCCGGTCTGGAACGGCGTGATGCGGCCAGGACCGGTCTTCACCGCGCCACGGCCGGGGATCGACGGGTCGAAGTGCGCGGCCATCGGGATGCCGAGGATGTCCGTCGAGTCGTCCTCGTCCGCCATGCGCAGCGCGACGCGCAGGTTCGTGTTCGCACGCAGGTTGTCCTTGATGACGCCCGCGGGCCGCTGGGTCGCGAGGATGAGGTGCAGGCCGAGCGACCGGCCGCGCTGGGCGACGTCCACGACGCCGTCGACGAACTCCGGGACCTCGTTGACCAGGGCCGCGAACTCGTCGACCACGATGAGCAGGCTCGGCGGTGCGTCGGGGTCGCCGGTCCGCTCCAGCGAGGCCAGGTCCTTGGCCTTCTTCCGGTTGAGCAGGTGCTCGCGGTAGCGCAGCTCGGCGCGCAGCGACGTGAGCGCGCGACGCACGAGGTGGGGCGACAGGTCCGTGACGAGGCCGACGGTGTGCGGCAGGTTGACGCAGTCGGCGAACGCGGCGCCGCCCTTGTAGTCGACGAAGAGGAACGTCACGCGGTCCGGGCTGTGGGCGGCGGCCATGCCGAGCACCCACGACTGGAGGAACTCGGACTTGCCCGCGCCCGTCGTCCCGCCCACGAGCGCGTGCGGGCCCTGCGTGCGCAGGTCGAGGTAGAGCGGCTCGGTGCCCGAGTGCCCGACCAGCCCGCGCAGGTTCGTCGGCGCCTTGCGGCGCACGGGCGGCGAGCCGTCGCGCGGCGTCAGGGAGCCGTTCTCGCGCCACGCGTCGATGAGGCGGCCCGGATCCTCGGCCAGCGCGGTGCCGGCGAGCGTGAGGTAGGAGACCGAGCGCGGCAGGTCGGAGTCGTCGTCGACGGGCGCGCCGACGTCGACCACGGGGGCGAGGATGCGCGCGACCTCGTGGGCGGTCGCGAGGTCCACCGTCTCGCACGCCACCGGGAACGACAGCCGGCCCACCCGGACCTCGCCGCTCGTGGCGCCCGCGGTGGCTCCGGGGGCGCCTGCGCCCGCGGTGTCGATGGTGTCCACGAGGACGAACGTGCGGCACGCGGCCGGGAGCTGCTCGACCGAGGGTGCGACCCAGACGACGTGCACGCCGGCGTCCGCGCCGCGCTCCACGAGGCGCGTCAGGCGCGAGCGGTCCACCGGGGCGTCGTCCTCGACGAGCACCACGACCGTCGGCAGCACCGGCTTGGGCGTGTCCTCGCCCTCCTCGGGGTCGATCGGCCCGCGCAGCTCGGCGTGCGTGTCGAGGTCGGCCCCGCGCGCCTCGACGAGGTCCTCGAGCTGCGACAGGAGCGCCTGCGCGGCGCCGGGGTTGTCGGCCAGGTGGTCGCCGCCCAGCGGGCTGTGCGGCGAGCCGGTGTGCGGCAGCCACTCGAGCCACTCCCAGTCGGCGCGCGAGCGCTGCGACGTCACGGCCGCGAGCACGAGCTCCGACGGCGAGTGCAGGCCCGCGAGCTGGACGAGGATCCCGCGCGCGACGGCGTCGACCGCGGCTCCCGCACCGGCGACGCCGAGCGCGCCGTCCGTGCGCAGGCGCGCGACGACCGGGACGCCGGAGATGGTCGCGCACTGGGCGTGCAGCTTCTCCAGCTCGTTCCAGTACTCCGGCAGCGTGTTGTTCTCGCCCGGCTGGTCGAGCTGGGTGCGCGACGGCGCAGCGCCGAGCCCGATGCGGACGGAGAGGAACGCGTCGTGCTCCGGGCGGTGCGTCCACATCAGGCCACCGAGCCGCCGGACCGCGTCGACCGTGTCGCCCACGGACGGGGCCTCCGAGAGGCGCACCGCTCGCTCGACGGCGTGCGTGCGGTCGATCGTCTCGCGCATCGCGACGACCCCCGCCTCGAACTGCTCGCGCTGCGCCTTGAGCTTGCGCTTGGCCTGGACCTTCTGGTCGAGGTAGTTGCCGAGCATGAGGATCGGGCTCAGCCCGACGAAGACGATCGACAGGACGTTCTTCGTGACCGAGTAGAGGATCGCGCCCATGAGCAGCGGCGCGACCATCGCCAGGTAGGGGAAGCGCTGCGGCTCGGGCGGCTGCGGCGGCTTGGGCGCCTTGAGCTTGCGCTCGGGGAAGCGGGCGACGACGCGCGGGGAGCGGTTGAACTCCACGACCGGGCTCGTCGGCGCGAGGCTCGTCGTGCGGTGCAGCGCGACGACGGACACGACCGTGCTGCCGATCGTCACCGTGTCCGACGACGTGAGCGTCGAGCGCATCATGCGCTGGCCGCCCATGACGAGGCCGTTCGCCGAGTTCGTGTCGGTGATCTCGATCGTCTCGCCGACCGTGAGGCGGGCGTGCCGCTTGGAGATCTGCGGGTCGCTCAGCCGGATGTCCATGTTGCGGTCGCGGCCGAGGTAGCTCGTCCCGACGGGCAGCGGGAACTCGCGGCCCGCGTCCGGCCCCTCGAGCACGCGCAGGACGGCGACGGCCGCGCCGCGGTCCTGCCCGGGAGCGTCGAACTGCTCGGAGACACGCACGATCGACACCGTGGACCCGGACCGCAGCCCGGCCTCCGTGAGGTCGCTCGTCGGGGAGAGCACACGCCCCTGGCCCGACCCCGACGGCGCGGTGCCGACCTGCAGCGTGAGCCGGTCCGGGACCGCCGTGCCCGACCGGGTGGGGTCGCCCGCGAACAGCGCCTCGGCGACGTCGCGCACGGTGGCCGTCGCGTCGGCCGTGACGGCGACGTTGGTCGTGCTGGCGTCGGGGCGGTGCAGCGTGAGCTTGATTCGCACGAAGGTTCCTGTTCAGGTCCGGGGAGAGGGACGGGCAGGCCGGGGCTCCGACGGTCCGGCGACGGTGCGCAGGGCGCGACCGGTCGGGGCACGCGTCGAGCGCGCCCGTCGCGGCCGACGCCGTCAGCCGTCGTCGGTGAGGTCGAGCAGGGGCAGGTCGGCAGAGGTCACGAGGCGCGACGCGACCGCGTACTCGACGAGGCGCGCGCGACGGTTCGTCGCGAGCGCGCCGGGGCCGCCGCGCAGGCCCTTGACGCCGATCCGGTCGAGCTTGTCGCACACGTTGTCGAGCTTGCGGTTGAAGCGCGTCGTCGCCCAGCCCAGCCGCGCCGCGGCCGCGGCCGACGACGGGATCTCGGACAGGCCCGTGCCGTCGCGGCGCAGCATCGGCTCGGCCAGCGCCACGATGAGCTGCTTCTGGCTCGTCGTGAAGGTGATCATGCCGATGGTCGTCGCGCCGCCCGACTCCGTGTCCTCGGAGCGGATCTCCTGGTACGGCGCCCCGCGGAGCTGCGCGGTGAGCTCGTACGTCGTCGGCCCGGCGGTGAACACGATCGACGTCGTCGGGAAGACGATCGGAAGGCGGTTGCCCGGCGAGAGCCAGGACTGGACCCCGCCGCCCGAGTCGCACACCGTCGCGGAGATGAGCGACCCGACGTTCGAGAGCCACCAGATGCCGCCCTCGTGCGAGATGCGCAGGAAGCGGCGGTGCAGGTACGGGTTGTCCTCGATCGCGAGGTCGCCGTCCCGCCCGATGTCGAACGGGTCCCCGTCCACGGACGGGCGGAACCACTCCCCGCAGAACTCGACCGCGAGCTCGCTCACGCCGCCTCCCCCGTCACGCAGGCCTTCTGGGGCGCCGCGGAGAACTTGCCGTCACGGTCCACGATGACCTCGATGCAGACCTGCTCGCCCGGCTTGGCCCGCAGCTCGACGGTCGTCTCGTCGAACGCGTCCTTGTACGGCGAGTCCTCGATCGGGTCGAGCTTCTTCCAGGCGAACATGTCGCCCTCCTGGGCCTTGTCCGAGTCGTAGGCCCAGGTGAACGTCGCGACCTCGCGCGCCGGGTCGTACGTGCCCACGAGGTCGTTGACCGGCGGGACGAGGTCGCCCAGGTTGTCGGACGGCACGAAGTCGTCGTCCGTGGCGGCCGTCTCCTCCCCGCCCCCGTCGGGGGTCGTGTCGTCCGCGGTGGCGTCCGGACGCAGCAGGAAGAACCCGCCGACCGCGACCGCGACCCCGACGACGCCGGCGAGCGTCGCCCACAGCGCGCCACGACCGGACCGTTCCTCCGCCGGCGCGGCGGCCGGTCCGCCGTCCTCCGGCCCGGTGGGCCGGTGGACCGTGTCCTCGACCGGCGGCTGGCCCCAGGTACCCGGCCGCCGGGCGCCGGGGTACATCCGCGGGTCGGTGAGCTCCGCGACGGGCGCGTGCCCGCCCGGGCCGACGGCGGACGTCGGCGTGGTGCCCGCGGTGTGCGCGGGCGCGCCCTGGTTCCAGGCCGCGGGCACGTAGGGCTGCTGCGGGGCGCGCGGTCCCGGCTGCTGCTGCGGGGCTGCCGGTCCGGGCGCCACGGTCTGGCCCGGCCACGGGGCTCCCGGCTGACCGGGCCGCAGCGGCGTCGTGGGCTGGGTCGGCCGGCTCGGGGCGACGGGACCCGACGACGTCCCGCCCGACCCCGACGGGTCGATCGACACGACCTGGCGCAGGCGGGTCCCGGCGTCGTCGTCCGGCTCCTCCTCCTGCACGTGCCCCGTGTCGTCGAGCAGGTCGATCGGGGTGACCGCGTACGACAGCTCGTTCTGCACCTGCTGGAGGGCGCGCGCGAACGCGAGGACCGTCGGGTAGCGCGACCCGGGGTTCTTCGCCATCGCGGTCGCGAGCACGCGCTCGAGCGAGGCCGGCACGTCCGTGCGGCCCGTCGGGGGCAGCGGCGAGGTCTCGATGCGCGAGATGAGGTTGGCGCTCGAGTTCGAGCCGCCGGGCACCTCGAACGGGGTCCGGCCCGCGAGCAGCGTGTACGTCGTCGCGGCGAGGGCCCACACGTCCGTCGCGATGCCGCTGCGCGGCGGCTCGGCGAACGACTCGGGCGGGGACCACGGGATCGACATGCCCTCCGCGCGCGCGGCGTCGTCGACCGTCGAGGAGATGCCGAAGTCCGTGAGCGCCGGGTGGCCGTACTCGGTCACGAGGATGTTCGCGGGCTTGATGTCGCGGTGCAGGATCCCCGCGCGGTGCGCCGTCTCCACGGCACCGGCGATCTGGACCGCGGTGCGCAGCGCCTCGGCGACCGAGAGCCGCTCGGTGCGGTACCGCGCGCCCAGGTTGGGGCGCGAGCAGTACTCCATGGCGAGGTACGGGCGACCGTCGTCGGCGATGTCCGCCTCGTACATCGTGACGATCGACGGGTGCGTCGAGAGAGTCGCCATGAGGTCGGCCTCGGCGTCGAACGCCGCCCGCTGCGAGTGGCTGGACCACTCGTGCAGCAGGACCTTGACCGCGACCCGTCGGCGCGGGCGCTGCTGCTGGTAGAGGAAGACGTCGGAGAACCCGCCCGAGCCGACCAGCGAGACGTACTCGAAGCCCGTGATCTCCGGCGGTGGGGACGGCGCGCGCTTGGTGCTCACCGGATCCCCTCGAAGACGAGGGTCACGCCGTCACCGAGGTCGGCGACGTCCCCGTCGACGACCAGGACCGGCTCCGACGGGTGCAGGCGCCGCGGCGGCTGACCCGCGCGCAGGAGCGTCGTCCCGTTGGTCGTCGCCATGTCGCTCACGAGCACGTGCCACCCCTCGAGCGTGATCTCGAGGTGCGAGCGCGAGATGTCCTGCTGCGGGCTGGGCACCGTCACCAGACGGGGCAGGTCGGCCGCCTGCGACCGGGGCGTGCGCGGACGCCGGCCCACGACGACGGGACGGTCGAGCTCGACCGTCTGCCCCGTCGAGACGAGGACCCGCCCGAGCGGCGGACGGATCGCGAGCTCGGCGTCGCCCTCGAGGGGACCGCCGCAGAGGGCGCACGCGTCCCGCGACGGCGGGTTCGCGTGCCCCTGGGCGCACGTGCGCGCGAGGATCTGCTGCTGGCCGGGCCCGGGCGGAGCGCTGAACGACGGCGGAGGTGGCACCGGAGGGGCGGCACCGGCGTCCTGCGCGGCCGCGCGCAGGTCGGCGATGGCGGACGAGTGCACCGTGTGGCCGTCGTGGTCGAGCCCGGGAGCGGGCTCACCCTCGGGCTCGGTGGGCTCGCCGTCGGGGTCGACGACGGTCGCAGCACGGTGCGCCGCGGCGGGCGTCGCGCCCGTCCACTCCCGCGGGACGCCCGCGATGAGCCCGTCAGCGATCGGGGCCGGCGGCGGCTGGAGCGGTTCTCCCGCGCCGGGGGCCGGGGGGACGGGCGGCGTCACGGGGCTCGACGGCGCGGGCTCGTCGTGCTCCTCGTCGTCCTCCGTGCGCACGGCCGCGTCCTCGACCGTCCGCAGGATGGTCGACCCCCACAGGTGGGCGTAGTCGTCGTCGGCGTCCGCCTCCGGCGACGCGGCCGGTGCGGGCTCCTCCGTCGTCGCCGCGGGCTCGTCCGCGACCACGGGAGGTACCTGGGCGCCGGACTCCGGCTCGGGCGCGATGGTCTCCTCCGGGAGGCGGAGCGTCGCGCCGAGCGGGGCCGCGGTCACCACGGCGGGCGCGGCCTCCTCGGCGACCGGCTCGACGGTCGTGCCCCAGGAGGGTCGGTCCGTCGGCGCGAGGTCGACGGCGGGTGCGTCGTCGTCCAGGAGGTCCTCGACGACGGGCGGGGCGGGGCGCTCGGCGAGGGGCCACGCGACGGCGCCCGCGAGGACGACGCCGGAGACCAGCGGGAGCGAGGCCGTGCTCCCGAGCAGGGGCCCGCCCGCAGGCGCCTCGTCGAGGGCGCCGACGACACCGGTGTCAGCGCGGACGAGGAGCTCGACGACGTCGTCCAGGACGCGCTCGGACCAGGTCGTGACGCCCTCGCCCTCGACCCGCACGCGCTCGCCGCCGTCGAGCTCGAGCGTCACCGTGACCCGGCCGCGCGCGGCGACGTGGACGCGACGGTCCGCGACCACCGCCACCACGAACGGCGGCACCGTCCGCAGGCTCGAGCCGAAGGCGCCGGTGAGGACCTGGAGGACCTCGACGACCCCCGCGTCGGTGCCGAGCTGGTCCCAGACCTGCTCGACGAGCGAGGCCTCCACCGGACCGGGCAGCACGACGACCGTGCCGCCTCGCACCACGGCGCGTGCGGTTCCCGTGACGTAGCGCAGCGTCACGTCTGACCCCCGATCTGCAGACGAACATCCCTGGGCAGCGTGTCCTCGTCGACGACCGGACCCGGCGCTGCGGCCTGGTCACGCGGTGTCGTGCTCCCGCCGCTCGTGTCGTCGGACACGCCCGTCGCGTCGACGACGACGACTGTGATGTTATCCCGGCCGCCGGCCGCGATGGCCTCGTGGACCAGGCGCTCGGCGGCGGCCTGCGGGTCGGGCGAGGAGAGCAGGACCTCCGCGATCCGCTCGTCCGTGAGCTCGCCCGTCAGCCCGTCCGAGCAGACGAGGACGCGGTCGTGCCGCTCGATCGGCAGGTACCAGAAGTCCACCTGCGGAGCGTTGCGCGAGCCGAGCGCGCGCGTCACGACGTGCCGACGCGGGTGGGTGAGCGCCTCCGCGGGCGTCAGCAGCCCGGCGTCGACCATCTCCTGGACCTCCGAGTGGTCGACGCTCACCTGCTCGAGGTACCCGCCGGCGAGGTGGTAGGTCCGCGAGTCGCCCACGTTGACGACGAGCCAGTACGGGTTCCCGTCCTGCTCCGAGACCACCACACCGGTGATGGTGGTGCCCGCCCCCCGGCCGGGCTCGGTGACGATGGCCTGCACGTTCTCCTGCGCGACCGCGATCCGCTCGCGGACCTCGTCCGGCGTGACGACGTCGAGGTCGGCCAGGGGCCGGAGCGCCTCGACGGCCGTCGCGCTCGCGACCTCGCCCGCCTCGTGGCCGCCCATGCCGTCGGCGACGAAGAAGACGGAGCGCGAGACGAGGAACCGGTCCTCGTTGAGGAGCCGACGGGCGCCGCGGTGCGAGGCCGCGCCCCAGGCCAGGTGGACCTCGGCCGGCAGCTCGGCCGTCATGCGGCACCGGGGTGGACGACGATGCGGCGGTCGCCCACGTGGATCGTCGCGCCGACGGGGACGCGCACGCGGGTCCCGGGCTCGGCGACGCGCGGCGGGGCACCCGGCACCGAGACGACGGTGCCGTTGGTGGAGCCCCGGTCCGTGAGCCACAGGCCGCTCGGGTCCGCCCGGAGCTCGGCGTGGGTCTTGGACACGGACCGCGTGGGGTCCTCCACCGCGACGAGGTTCCACGGCCCGTCGTCGGGCGCCTGCGGGTTGCGGCCGAGCAGCGTCGGACGGTCGACGGCGCGACGCTCTCCCGACTCGAGCTCGATGACGACCGACACGTCGGGCGCGGGGTCCATGGCGCGGACGTCCCGCGCCGTCATGCGCGTGCTGTCCCACTCCGCCTCGGCGGGCTCGGGTGCGGGTGCCGGTGCGGTGGCGGCGGGCCTCGCGGCGGGCGCGGGCGGCGCCGCCGGCGTGGGCTGCGCGGGCGCGGCGGGGGCCGACGGCGCAGGGGCGACGACGGGCGCGGGGCCTCCCCCGACGCCGGGGACGCCGGTGATCAGGCCGTCGCCTGCGGGCGACGCGGGCGACGGGAACGCCCAGGGGTCCGGGACGGGAGCGGCGGCCTGCGGCGGGGCGAACGCGCCCGGGGCGGCGGGCGCGGCGGGCGTCGCGGCGCCCTGGCCGCCGAGCGGGGCGGGCGGGTATGGCGCGTACCCGGCGGCCGGTGCGGGGGCGTAGCCGGGCTGAGGCGCCGGTGCGTACCCCCCGGTCGTGCCGTACCCGGTGCCCGCGGGCGCACCGCTCACGAGCGAGGCGACCCCCTCGTGGCCGGCGGCCGGCGAGGACGCGGGCGCGACGCCGCGCACGTCGAGGACGACGGAGCGGCCGGCCTTGTCGTGCCATCCCTGCGACCGGCCGGAGGAGTCGAAGCCCGGGCTGAGCAGGACCACGAGGATCCCGCCCGCCGGCACGACGCCGACGATGATCCAGCGCAGCGCGGCCCGGCCGAAGCCGATCGGCTCGCGCGTCCCCGCGTCGACCGTGCGGATGCCCGTGAGGAGGTTGCCGAGCGTCTTCCCCGTCGAGCCCTCCCAGAACCAGACGCCGACCCACCACGCGAGGGCCAGGACCCCGGCCAGCACGTAGACGACGATCATCTTCCCGATCAGCGTGGCGGCCTCGTCCTGCGTCACGACCTGGACGCTGCCGAGCGGAGCCCCGACGATCGCGAGACCCGCGACCACGACCACCAGCGCGACGAGACTGGGGACGGCGACGTCGACCACGTAGGCCAGGAAGCGACGGCCCCGCCCGGCGAACGGGGCGGTCGCGAGCGAGGACGACGGCGCGACGACGGCTGGGCCGAACGACTTCTGGGTCGCGGCGTAGACCTCGGGCTCCGTCGTGGTGTCCGGTGCCGAGTGCGGCGCAGCCGCGTACGGCAGGTCCGTCCCCGCGCGCGCGGCGACGGCCTGGACGGAGCCGACCGGTCCCGTCGCCGGCTCGGCGACCGGGCGCCCCGTCCGCGGGAAGGGCTGCCCGCACACCGCGCAGAACGCGGACCCCGAGGACTGCGCGGACCCGCAGGCGGCGCACGTCACGTCGCTCATGACTCGTCTCCCTGTCGTCTCGTCGGCTCCGACGACGACCCTGCCGCCGGGGGCACGGCGCCACCCTTCGTGCCGGCGCGGCGGCCGGGCAGCCACCGGCGCAGACCCGAGGAACCGGAGGCCGCGCGCACGGACCGCAACGAGAGTGCGGCACGGACGCGAGCGCGACGGTTCACGGAGGAGCGTAGCCCCCCGACGACGGTGTCCACGTCCGCCCAGAAGGCGTCGATCTCCTGCTCCGTCGGCTCGCCCTCGCCGAAGACGGTCGCGTCGGCCCGGTGCGCGAGCGGGATCGTCGCCGTCGCGCCGTAGGCCTGGGAGAGGAGGCCCGCGCCCTCGCGCCGCGTGGAGCCCGCGGGGACGGGCGTCCCGAGGTCCGTCGCGGTGTCGAGGACCTCGCGCCAGCCGCCGCTCACGCGGTCCACCGGACGTGCCGCCGCGCGCCGTCGGGCCCGACGGCGCGCCTTGTAGGCGAGCACGAGGATCACGGGCAGGGCGAGGAGCGCCAGGGGCACGACCACGGCGACCGCGACGAGGGCCGCCTGGCCCCAGTCGAAGCCGTCGCTCTCGGCCTTCTCCTTCTCCTCGTCGTCGACCTTCCCCGCCTCGGCCTCGGCAGGCTCCTCCGGCGGCTCCGGGTCCTCGAGGATCGGGGGCTTGGGGACCTGGAGGCTCTTGGGCTCCGGCTGGATCTTGTTGTCCTCGTCGGGGATCGCCGTGATCGGCACCCACCCGTAGCCGACGAACGGCACCTCGGCCCAGGCGTGCACGTCGGTCCCGGTCGCCGTGAACGGCTCGCCCGGCTCGAGCGGGTTCTTCTCCAGGTCGGGGTAGAAGCCCATGACGACGCGCGCCGGGATGCCGGCCTGGTTCGCCATGAGGGCGAGCGCGACGGCGAACTGCTCGTCGTCGCCCACCATCTCCTCGTCCGCGAGGAGCGTGTCGATGCGCTCCGCCGAGTGGCCGGGACGCGACGGCGGCTGGGTGTCGAGCCCGCTCGAGAAGACACCGCTCGCCACGAGGCCGTCGCGGAGCGCGAAGAGCTGGTCGACGGGCTCGGTCTCCTCCCCCATGAACTGGGCGGCCTTGCCTGCCAGCGCCGCGGGCAGCGCGTCCTTCGGCGGGGTCGGGACCTCGATCGACTGGTCGATCGCGCTCGCCCGCAGGTCGTCCTCGGTGGGCTCGACCGTGACGAGCGTGTCGAGCGTGTACGAGTCGCCGGGGCGCAGCCCGGCGGTCGTCAGCGCGGTGCCCGTGGTCGAGTTGTAGTACGTCGTCTCGCCGAGCTCGCGCGCGCGGTCGCCCGCGTAGGTGATGCCCTCGAGCGTGCCGACGTCGGGCACCCACACGCCGGTGTAGTCGCCGACCTGGACGTCGACGCGCGTCGGCGTCCCGGACGCGACCGTGGCGATCTCCTCGCCCGCGCGCGTGTAGACGCCCGAGCCGGGCAACCCGCTGGAGACGTCGTAGACGACGCCGTTGTACGTGTCGAGCCCGGCGAGGCGGACCTTGGCGCCCGCCGGGAGCCCCTGGACGGTGAACAGCTCGTCCTCGCGCATGTCCTTGGCGTACTTGCGGAACGCCGTGAGCGGGCTCACGTACTCGTGCAGGTCGAGCGGCGGCACGACCGTCTCGCGCAGCACGGTGCGCGGCTCGTCCGGGAGCAGCACGGGCGCGGCGAACGCCGCCGCGACGCCGCCGACGACGAGCATCGCGGCGCCCGTCCGCACGCGGTGCCACCAGAGCCGTCGCGTCGCGGCCTTGCTCGCCTCGGTCGTGATCTGGTGCGCGCCGAGCCGGGAGGCGGTGACCCGCCACCCGGCCCACAGCAGGCCCACGCCGCCGACGACGAGACCCTGCACCACCGGGAACGCCGCGATGACCGTCCCGAGGAGGATGACCCCGACGAACGCGACCACCACGGGCACGAGCGCCCACTCGGCGCGGCGCGCACGCCACGCGATCGTCCCCACGAGGAGCGCGGTGGCGAGCATGAGGAGGTACGGGACGACCGCGAGCTCCGGGAAGGAGTGCAGCGGCGGGACCGTGGTGACGAACTCCTTCCAGCCCGTGACGGCGCCGCGGAGCAGGTCGGTGATCGTCTGGAGCGACGGGACGACCCCCCCGATCGCGTCGGCCGGGAGCGCGAGCGCGCCGCCGAGGAGCAGGTAGGCGACGACCGCGACCACGAGGACCGTGGCGGCCGACCACCGGCGCCAGGCGCCGAGCCAGGCGACCAGGAGCCCGACGACGGCGCCGCCGGCGGCCGGGACGAGGTAGCCGGTCGAGCCCCACACGGGCCCGAACCCGACCGCGACCGCGCCGAGGACGAGGACGAGCGCGAGCGCGTCGACCGCCCCGAGGGCCGTGAGGGCCCGGGGGGTGTCGGCGCCGCGCAGCCGGGTCGTGTTGCGCTGCGAGGTGCCGGAGGACGGGGCCGGCGTGCCGACCGGGGTGGCGCGGCGCGAGCCGCGCGTCGTGGTGCTGGGAGCGCTCATCAGTCGTTCAGCCTCCGCAGGGCGAGGGGGAGCTCGCCGAGCTCGCCGATGGTGAGGACGACGAGCTCCGCGATGGCGTGCCGGCTGAGCGAGGCCCCGGGGACGCACTGGATCGCCATCACGCGGACGTCCTGGGGAAGCCGGGCGGACGCCGCCCGCAGCTCGGTGGGCGTCACCTTGCTGCCGACGATGAAGGCCACGACCGACGCGTCGCTGATCGTCAGGCCCGCGACGCGGGCGACGTCGACGAGCGACGTGCGCTGCGCGCGCGTCTCGACGCGCGCGAGGTCGTCGAGCAGGCGCGTGCGGTGGTCGCCGCGCAGGTTGCCGTCGTTGACGAGGACCGTGACCCCACGGTCCTCCTTGATCGCCTGCAGCCCGAGCGACCCGCACGCGCTCACGGCGAGCTCGAACTCGTCGTCGTGCGCGTAGTCCTCCGCGCGCGTGGAGAGGAGGACGGCGAGGTGCGACCGGCGCGTCTCCTCGAACTGGCGGACCATGAGCTGCCCGGTGCGGGCCGTCGTCTTCCAGTGGATGTGCCGGCGGTCGTCGCCCGGGACGTAGTCGCGCAGCGCGTGGAACGAGACGTCCGAGTTGGAGATGTCCGTCGTGACGCGGCCCTCGAGGTCCTTGAGGAACCCGGTGGACGAGCCCGAGAGGTTCTTCACGCGCGGGTGGACGAAGAGCTCCTCGGGCTCGGTCCAGACGACCTCGCGGCGCAGCAGGCCGAGCGGGTCCGCCCGCACGGAGCGGACCGGTCCCACGGAGATCACCGAGCGCCGGTGCGTCGGCACCGTGAAGATCTCCTCGTGGCTCGCCTGGGGACGCAGCCGCGGGACGGGGAACGTCGCCATCCCCTGCCCCACCGGGAGCTCCATGACCGACGGGAGCAGCGGCCGCCCCGAGTCGTTGCGCACGTCGAGCCGCCCGACGGCGCGGTCGCCGACCGTGACGCGCTGCTGCGCGAGGTCGAGCACGACGGCGTAGCGGAAGCGGCCCAGCACGAACGCGATCGCGGCGAGCAGCGACACCGTGAGCAGGATCGCCACCACCAGGAGCTCGAGCCACGAGAAGGCCAGCCCGGCCCACCACGCCCCGAGGGTGACGACGAGCGCCGCCCAGCCGAACGGGCTGACCGCCGAGGTCACGGGCTCGACGGCCCGCGCCGCCGGCGCCAGCGCGCGCCCGACGGGCGCCGCGGCGCGACCGAGGGGCGCCGCGAGGGGTCGGAGCAGGCCGGCGAGAGCCGACGACGCGGGTGGCGTGCCGGTCCTGCCGCGCGGGCTGCCGGAGCGGGCGCTCGGGCGGCCGGTCGAGGGGCCGTGTGAGGCGTTCATGCGGTGAGCTCTCGATCGGTACGGGGGATGACGGTCCGCCAGTCGGTCGCGCGATCGGCGGTGCGGGCGGGCGGCGTGGGGAGGGTCGCCCGTCCGGTCAGGCGGAGCGTCGCTCCTGCGGGGCCGCGACGTCGGCGAGGAGCCGGCCGAGCACGGCCTCGTTCGTGGCGCCCGCGAACTCGGCCTCCGGGTCGAGCACGAGGCGGTGCGCCCAGGCCGGCTGCGCGAGCTCCTTGATGTCGTCCGGCAGCACGTAGTTGCGGCCGTGGGCCGCGGCCCAGACCTTCGCGCAGCGCACGAGCGCGAGCGAGCCACGGACGGAGACGCCGACCCGGACCTCGGGCGCGTTGCGCGTCTCCTCGGCGAGCCGGGACACGTACTCGAGCACCGCGCCGTCGACGTGCACGCGCGCGCCGAGCTCGGCCATCTCCGTCACGGCCTGGGTCGTGATGAGCGGCTGGAGCGTCTTGCTCCGGTCGCGCACGGCGGCGCCCGACAGGATCTCGACCGTCGACGCGTGGTCCGGGTACCCGATGGACGCCTTCATGAGGAAGCGGTCGAGCTGGGCCTCGGGGAGCCGGTACGTGCCCGCCTGCTCGATGGGGTTCTGCGTCGCGATGACCATGAACGGGCGGCCGACCTCGTGGCCCACGCCGTCGACGGTGACCCGGCCCTCCTCCATGACCTCGAGGAGCGCGGACTGCGTCTTGGGCGACGCACGGTTGATCTCGTCCGCCAGCACGATCGAGGCGAAGATCGGGCCCTGGTGGAACTCGAACTTCCCGGTCTTCTGGTCGTAGATCGTCACACCGGTGACGTCCGACGGGAGCAGGTCGGGAGTGAACTGGATGCGGTTGTTCGTGCCCTGGACGCTCGCCGCGAGAGCGCGGGCGAGCGACGTCTTGCCGGTGCCCGGCGCGTCCTCGAGGAGGATGTGGCCCTCGGAGAGCATGCAGGTCAGCGTCAGGCGCACCACGTGCGCCTTGCCCAGGACGGCCTGGCCCACGTTGCCGACGAGGCGGTCGAAGGTCTGAGCGAACCAGGTGGCCTGCTCGGGGGTCATGGTGGTCATTCGTCGCTTTCCGTTCGCTGTGCTGGAGGCGTGCTCGGGGTCGTCGAGCCGCTAGTACCAGGTCATGGAGTTCGTGTTCCCGATGGTCGTGTCGATCCGGACCGCGGTCCCCGGCCCACCCCACACGCACTGCTGGCCGCCGGAGTAGTTCCCGTTGCCGTCCGTGCGCAGGGCGCGCCCCTGGGCGTCGTAGCTGTAGTTGCCCGAGCCGATCCGGTTGCCGCCGGCGTAGCAGGTGCTGCGGAACGCCGTGTTCGGCGGCCCGTCCTTGATCGTCAGGTACAGCTCGGCGCACGAGGAGTGCGAGCAGTAGCCGGGCCAGTTCCCGTCCGGGAGCTTGTGGTTGCTGCCCTTGCTGACCGTGAACACCGGCTCGGGCTTCTTGTCGGACGTCGCGGACCGGCAGGTCTCCTTCGCGGCGCCCTCCGTGGGCGTGACCTTCACGCAGATCTCGCGCGTCGCCGAGTACCCCACGCTCAGGGTGCCCGAGCCCGACTTCGCGCTGGACTGCACCGCGCCGCGGACCGACACGCTGTAGTCGCGGCCGTTGTCCGAGGTGGACCAGCGGTAGGAGATGCTCTGGTCGCCGCCGGTCATGGTCACGTCCGGCGCCGGGATCGGGCCGTACGGCGACTCCCGGTTGGCGCTGGCTGCCGCCCCGGGCTCGCGTGCGCCGTCGACTCCCGCGACCGCGCGCACCTTGATCGTGTACGCCGTGCCGTTCGCGAGGCCTCCGACGATCTTGTTGCCGCCGAGCGCCTGCCAGCCGCTGCCGGCGTCGTACTGGTAGGAGATCTCCTCCGCCCGGACGCCGTTGCCGGACGCCGCGCCGAACGAGAGCTGGATCTGGCCGTTCGTCCCGTTCGCGTCGGCACTGAGGTTCGACACCGTGCCCGGGGTCGCGAACGCACGGACCGGGTCGGACTCCGGCGAGAACTCCGCGTCACCGAACTTGTCGGTGGCCTTGTTGTGCGCCTTGACGCGGAACGTGTAGCCCGTGGTGTCGGCGGGCACGCCGAGAGTCGCCGACGTCGCGCCTCCGGTTGCGGTGGTGGTCCCGGCCACGGAGCCGCCGCGCAGCGCCTCGACGGTGTAGGAGGTGATCGCCGCACCGTTGTCGTCCGGCGCGGCCCACGAGACCTGCATCTGCGACGTGTCGCCGATCGAGGTGCGCTTCGCCGAGGGCTTCCCCGGCGCCGCGGGCTTGCCCGCGGGCGTCTCCGCCGCCGAGTACTCGCCCCAGTCCGAGGGTTCCGGGGCGAGGTTGTTCGCCCGGACGCGCACCTTGTACGCCACGCCGTTCTGCAGCCCGTCCCAGGTCACGGACGTGCCGGTGAGCGCGGTCTTCTGGACGGCCCCGGCCGGTGGCGCCGGCGAGATCTCCAGGTCGACCGTCTGGATGGGCGAGCGGTCGGTGTAGGCCTGGTTGGTCCACGTGACGGTGAGCGACTGGTCGCCGAACTCGAGGGTGGGTGCGGCGGGCGGGTCGGGCTTCTCGTCCGGGCGCGCGACGGCGGAGGCCGGGGAGGAGGGTCCGTCGCCGACGGCGTTGGTCGCGAACACGGTGAAGGTGTACTCGACGTTGTTGGTCAGACCGTCGAGCGTGCACGTGGTGGTGCCGCAGGCCTTCTCGTAGCCGTTCTGGGAGCGCACGGTGTAGCCGGTGATCTCGGCGCCGTTGTTGTTCGGCGGGTCCCAGGACAGCACGACCGTCTTCGAGCGGACCTCCTCGACCTGCGGTGTCGCCGGCGCGTCCGGCTTGCCGAGCACCGTGAGCTGGATGCGACCCTCGACCTCGCGGTCGGGGTCCTTCGTCGCGTCCTGCACCCGGTACCGCACCACCATGACGCCGATGAAGTCGTCGCGAGGCGTCACGGTGACCTGGTCGCCCTCGACGCTCGGCGTGCCCTGGCCGGTCTCCACGACCGCGTCGACGAGCTTCAGCGGGGTGTCGGGGAACGGGTTGGAGTCGTTCGCGAGCACGGGAACGGTGGTCGGCTTGCCCTGGTGGGCGTCGTCGACGGTGTCCTGGTTGGCGCGGGCGAGGGGCCGGGTGGAGGCGACGACGGTGAGGGTGGCGGTGCCCTCGACCGGGGGGTGCTCGCCGTCGGTGACGGTGATCGGGACCTGGACGACCGAGCCCTTGGGGACCTCGGGGGTGGCCTGGGCGTGCAGGGTGGTGCCCTCGACGGTGACCGTCAGGCCCTGGGCCTGGCCGGTGGCCTTGAAGGTCAGGGGGTCGCCGTCGGGGTCGGTGGCGAAGCGTGCGAGGTCGATCGACGCCTCCTCGCCCGCCGCGACATCGAGCGTCGGGGTGCCCACGAGCTCCGGCGCCAGGTTCTCCGGCGGCAGCACGGCGACGGGGATCGTCAGCACGTTGGTGTGGCCCTCGGGGTCGTCGGGGCCGGAGCCGTCGGTCACCTCGAACGACACCGCCGCCGGACCGGTGTAGTCGGCGTCAGGGGTGTACACGATCTCGGTCACGGAGGGCACCTCGCGCGAGCCCTCGGTCGCCGTGACCTTGTCCTCGACCGTGAGCCGCGGCGTCCTGCCCTCGACGACGAGCACGTGCTCCGTGATGTCGATCGGCAGGGACTCGCCGGCCAGCACCTCGAGCTGGGTCCCGGGCCGGAGCGTGGGCTTCTGGTCGGTGAGGCCGGGGACCTTGACGAAGGCCTTGGCGGTCAGGCCGTCGATGTCGGTCGCGGTGTAGGTCACGACCTGGCGGTTCTCGGTGA
>NZ_JBHVMH010000022.1:0-56688 GCF_042797035.1 Cellulosimicrobium sp. NPDC057862 | reverse complement strand
GGTGCCGTGATCGACGCGATCACGGCACCACGGTCGTGCTCGGCGAGGGTCAGACGCCCTTCGGGTGCCAGACCGTCTTGGTCTCGGTGAACGCGAGGATGCGCTGGGGGCGCGGGGCCTCGGTCCAGTCGGGCTCGGCGTCGTCCCCACGGCGGCCGACGGCGGGGCGCAGGACGCGCTTGACCGAGTCGGCCGCGGCGGCCTCGAGCTCGCCCCAGACGACACCCTCGGCGCCGACGGCGCCCGAGAGGTCGAGCGCGTTGACGTCGAGGTGTGACGCGAGCGGGGGAGCGAGCTCCCTGGTGAAGCCCGTGAGGACGTTGACCACGCCGCCGGGGACGTCCGACGTCGCGAGGACCTCGGAGAGGGTGACCGCCGGGATCGGGCGCTGCTCGCTCGCGACGACGATCACCGCGTTGCCCGTGACGAGCGGCGGGACGATCGTCGAGACGAGGCCGAGCAGCGACGAGCGCTGCGGCGCGAGGACGACGACGACGCCCGTCGGCTCGGGCGAGGACAGGTTGAAGTACGGTCCGGCGACCGGGTTGGCGGAGCCGGCGACCTGCGCGACCTTGTCCGTCCAGCCCGCGTACCAGACCCAGCGGTCGATCGCCTCGGAGACCGCGAGCTCGGCCTGGCGCGCCGTGAGCCCTTCGCCCGCGACGACCTCGGCGACGAACTGCTCGCGGCGCCCCTCCAGCATCTCCGCGACGCGGTAGAGCACCTGGCCGCGGTTGTACGCCGTCGCCCCGGCCCACTTCGCCTGCGTGGCGCGTGCGGCGACGACTGCCTCGCGCGCGTCCTTGCGCGAGCCCTGCGCGACGTTCGCGAGGAACCGGCCCTTGGTGTCCGTCACCTCGTACGTGCGGCCCGACTCGCTGCGGGGGAACTTCCCGCCGACGTAGAGCTTGTACGTCTTGCGCACGCCCAGCCGCTCGGGCGCGGTGCGGGTCGCGCTGGTAGGCGCCTTCGTCGTGCGGGCCATCAGTAGGTGCTCCCCTCGATCAGGTAGGGCGCCAGGCCGTGCCGGCCGCCCTCACGTCCGTAGCCCGACTCCTTGTAGCCGCCGAAGGGGCTGGTCGGGTCGAACCGGTTGAAGGTGTTGGACCACACGACGCCCGCGCGGAGCTGGTCGGCCATCCACAGGATGCGCGACCCCTTCTCGGTCCAGATCCCGGCCGACAGGCCGTACGGGGTGTTGTTCGCCTTGGCGACGGCCTCGGCGGGCGTGCGGAACGTCAGGACGCTCAGCACGGGGCCGAAGATCTCCTCGCGCGCGATGCGGTGCGCGGCGGAGACGCCCGTGAAGAGCGTCGGGGCGAACCAGTAGCCCGACGACGGCAGCTCGCAGTCCGGGCTCCAGCGCGTGGCGCCCTCCGCGGTTCCGGCGTCGGTGAGCTCGGTGATGCGCGCGAGCTGCTGGGGCGAGTTGATCGCACCCACGTCGGTGTTCTTGTCCATCGGGTCACCGACGCGCAGCGTGCCGAGGCGGGCCTTGAGCCGGTCCACGAGCTCCTCGGCGATCGACTCCTGCACGAGCAGGCGGGAGCCCGCGCAGCAGACCTGGCCCTGGTTGAAGAAGATGCCGTTGACGATGCCCTCGATCGCCTGGTCGATCGGCGCGTCGTCGAACACGATGTTCGCGGCCTTGCCGCCGAGCTCGAGCGTCGCGTGCTTGCGCGTGCCCGCGATCTCCTGGGCGATGCGCTTGCCGACCGGGGTCGAGCCCGTGAAGGCGATCTTGTCGACGTCCGGGTGGTTGACCAGCGCGGAGCCGGTCGCCCGTGCGCCGGTGACGATGTTGACGACGCCGGGCGGCAGCTCGGCCTGGCGCAGCAGGTCCGCGAAGAGGAGCGCGGTGAGCGGCGTCGTCTCGGCGGGCTTGAGCACGACCGTGTTGCCGGTCGCGAGGGCCGGAGCGATCTTCCACGCGAGCATGAGCAGCGGGAAGTTCCACGGGATGACCTGGGCGGCGACGCCGTGCGGACGCGGGTCGGGGCCGTAGCCCGCGTGCTCGAGCTTGTCGGCCCAGCCCGCGTAGTAGAAGAAGTGCGCGGCGGCCGTCGGGACGTCGACGTCGCGCGACTCGCGGATCGGCTTGCCGTTGTCGAGCGTCTCGAGGACCGCGAACTCGCGCGAGCGCTCGGCGAGCAGCCGGGCGATGCGGAACAGGTACTTGGCGCGCTCGCGGCCCGGCATGGGGCCCCACACCTTCTCCTGGGCGCGGCGGGCCGCGCGGACGGCGCGGTCGACGTCCTCCTCGGTCGCCTCGGCGACCTCGGCGAGGACCTCCTCCGTGGCGGGGTTGACGGTCTTGAACGAGCCGGAGTCCGACGCCGGCGTGAACTCGCCGTCGATGAACAGGCCGTACGACGACGCGATGTCGACGACGGCGCGCGACTCGGGCGCCGGCGCGTACTCGAACGGCGAGCCGGCCGTGCTTGCTGTGGTGGTCATGGTGTCCTTCAGTCCCGCTCAGTCGACGGTCACGTAGTCGGGGCCCCAGTAGGCACCCGTGGCGAGCTTGTTGCGCTGCATGAGCACGTCGTTGAGCAGCGACGACGCCCCGAACCGGAACCAGTCGGGGTCGAGCCAGTCGCCGCCCGCGGTCTCGTTGACCGCGACGAGGTACTTGATCGCGTCCTTCGACGTGCGGATGCCGCCGGCGGGCTTGACCCCGATCGGGACGCCCGTGAGCGCCCGGAAGTCGCGCACGGCCTCGAGCATGACGATCGTCACGGGGAGCGTCGCGGCGGGCGAGACCTTGCCGGTGCTCGTCTTGATGAAGTCGGCGCCCGCGAGCATCGCGAGCCACGACGCGCGGCGCACGTTGTCGTACGTGGCGAGCTCGCCGGTCTCGAGGATGACCTTGAGGTGTGCGTGGTGCCCGTTCGCCCGGCACTCCTCGCGCACGGCGACGATGTCCTCGTAGACCTGGGAGTAGCGCCCGGAGAGGAACGCACCGCGGTCGATGACCATGTCGATCTCGTCCGCGCCCGCCTCGACAGCGTCGCGCGTGTCCGCGAGGCGCACGGCGCGGCTCGCGCGGCCCGACGGGAACGCGGTCGAGACGGCGGCGACCTTGACGCCCGTCCCGGCGAGCGCCTCGACGGCGACGGGGACGAGGTCGTTGTACACGCACACGGCGGCGGCGGACGGGCACGTCGGGTCGGCCGGCTCGGGGCGGACCGCCTTGGCGGCGAGCGCGCGGACCTTGCCGGGCGTGTCCGCACCCTCGAGCGTCGTGAGGTCGACCATGCGGATGATCGTGTCGAGCGCCCAGGCCTTGGACGTCGTCTTGATCGAGCGGGTGCCGAGCGCCGCCGCGCGACCGTCGGCGCCCACCTTGTCCACCCCCGGCAGCCCGTGCAGGTAGCGGCGCCAGGCGGTGTCGTCGAGGAGGGCGGAACCGGTCACGGAGCGCGCGAGATCGGCGATCTCGGCAGCGGACCGGTCAGCCGAACCCGGGGTCGCCGGGGCCGTTCCGGTGCCCGCCCGGCCGGTCTCGGCGACCGACGTCGGTGTCGTTGTGCTCATCGCACCAGGTTACCCGTCGGTACGGCTCGCGTCGGGTCCGGAGTTCCCGGTTGCGAGCCGTACCGCCGGGTCACAGACCCAGGGCGCGCTGCATGTCGGCCTTGACGCGGTCCAGGCGGTCGCGGGCTGCGGCGCGGGCCGCCGTGAGGTCGTCGTGCGACGCGTCGGGGGCGACGGGCAGCACGACCTCCAGGTAGCACTTCACCTTGGGCTCGGTCCCGCTCGGGCGCACGATGACGCGCGTCCCGTCGGCCGTGAGGATGCGCACGCCGTCGGTGGGCGGCAGGCCGTCCAGGCCGGCGGACAGGTCGGCGACGTCCGAGACGCCGGCTCCCGCGAGCGTGCGCGGGGGAGCGGCCCGCAGGTGCGTCATCGTCTCGCCGATGCGGTCGAGGTCGGTGAACCGCGCGGACAGCTGGTCGCTCACGTGCAGCCCGTGCTGGCGCGCCAGGTCGTCGAGCGCGTCGACGAGCGTGCGGCCCTCGGCCTTGAGCCGGTTCGCGAGCTGCGCGACGAGCAGCGCGGCGCTGATCCCGTCCTTGTCGCGCACGTGCGCGGGGTCGACGCAGTAGCCGAGCGCCTCCTCGTACCCGAAGACGAGTCCGTCGACCCGCGAGATCCACTTGAAGCCCGTGAGCGTCGTCGCGAAGCCGAGCCCGTGCGCGGCCGCGATCCTCCCGAGCAGCCGCGAGGACACGACCGAGCACGCGAGCACCCCGCCGGCCGCGCCGGACGCCGCGGCCCGCCGCGCGACGTCGTCGCCGAGCAGCGCGCCCACCTCGTCGCCGTGCAGCATGCGCCACCCGTTGGAGCGGGCGGTCTCCGCACCCTGGTAGGTGCCGACGCGCGGGTCGAACACCGCGACCGCGCAGCGGTCGGCGTCGGGGTCGTTGGCGAGCACGACGTCGGCCGCGGAGTCCTGCGCGACGGCGAGCGCGAGGTCCATCGCGCCCGGCTCCTCCGGGTTGGGGAACGCGACCGAGGGGAAGTCGGGGTTCGGGTCGAGCTGCTCCTCGACCGGGACGACGGTCGTGAAGCCCGCGTCGCGCAGGACGTGCGCGACGGTCTCGCCGCCCACACCGTGCAGTGCGGTGGTGACGACCTTGAGGCGGCGAGGTGCGCCGTCGGACAGCGCGAGGACCGAGCGCACGTACGCGCCGACGACCTCCCGGTCGAGGACGGTCCAACCCCCGCTCGCGCGCGGGACCGACCGCGCCGGGCCGACGGCCGCGATCGCGGCGGCGATGCGCGCGTCGTACGGCGGCACGATCTGGGCGCCCTGCCCGGAGTCCGTGACGACGCGCCCGCCGAGATAGACCTTGTAGCCGTTGTCGGCGGGCGGGTTGTGGCTCGCGGTGACCATGACGCCCGCGTCCGCGCCGAGGTGGCGCACCGCGAAGGCGAGCACCGGCGTCGGCAGCGCCGAGGGCAGGACGAGGACGTCGAGCCCCGCCGCCGTGAGCACGGCCGCGCTGTCGACGGCGAACGTGCGCGAGCGGTGCCGCGCGTCGAACCCGATGACGACGCGCGGGCGGGCCGCCCCACCCGCCCCCGCTGGGCCGAGCGTGTCCAGCAGGTACGCACCCAGCCCTGCCGCCGCGCGGATGACGACCGCGCGGTTCATGCGGTGGGGCCCGGCGGCCATGCGGCCGCGCAGCCCCGCGGTGCCGAACTCCAGCGGCCCCGAGAACCGGTCCTGGAGCTCGGTGAGGGCCGCAACGCGCACGTCGTGCTTGCGCGGGTCCGGCGAGTCGGCGAGGTCGAGGAGGTGCCGGAGCTCGTCCTGGTCGCCCGCGTCGACGTCGTCGTCGATCCACGCGGCGACGCGCTCGAGGAACGCACCGCGGTCGGTTCCCGGGTCGAAGGTCGGGTCGTCGGCAGGGTCGGTCCGGTAGCCCGCGGTGCGGTCCGTCATGTCACACCAGCTTCGCGATGTCGGCCAGGAGGGCGCTGATCCGGGGTCCCGCGGCCTGGCCGGCCTCGATGACCTCGGCGTGGGAGAGCGGCGTCGGGCTGATCCCGGCGGCGAGGTTCGTCACGAGCGAGACGCCGAGCACCTCGAGGCCGCAGTGGCGGGCCGCGATGGCCTCGAGCGTCGTCGACATGCCGACCAGGTCCGCGCCGAGGACCCCCGCCATGCGCACCTCGGCCGGGGTCTCGTAGTGCGGCCCGGGGAACTGCGCGTACACGCCCTCCGGGAGCGTCGGGTCGACGCGGTGCGCGAGCTCGCGCAGGCGCGGGGAGTAGACGTCGGTGAGGTCCACGAACGTCGGGCCCTCGAGCGGGCTGCGGGCCGTGAGGTTGATGTGGTCGGAGAGCAGCACGGGCGTGCCCGCGCCCCAGTCCTGGTTGAGCCCGCCGCACCCGTTCGTGAGGATCAGCGTCTCCGCGCCCGTGGCGGCGGCGGTGCGCACGCCGTGCACGACGGCGCGCACGCCCTTGCCCTCGTACAGGTGCGTGCGCGAGCCGAGCACGAGCGCGTGCCGCACCGAGCCGTCCGCCCGCTCGACCCGGATCGACCGCGTCACCGAGAGGTGGCCCGCGACCGCGGGGGCGGAGAAGCCGGGGATCTCGTGCGTCGGGACCTCTGCAACGACCTCGCCCAGGAGCTCCGCGGCACCGCCCCACCCCGAGCCGAGCACGAGGGCCATGTCGTGGCCGTCGACCCCCGTGGCCTGCGCGATGTGGTCGGCGGCGGCCCGTGCCACGAGGAACGGGTCGGTCGCGGGGTCGTCGAGCGGGGGTGTGCTCGCAGGCGTCGTCGTCATGGTCGCAAGGCTAGTCCGTCCCCGGGCGCGAGACCCGACGAGCGGGAGGCTCTGCCGCGCGGCCCGCACCAGCCGGGGTGTCTCGCATGCTGACACCGCGGGACGCGACGGCCTGACAGAATGTCCGGCGTGACGCACGCGAGCATCGACCACCAGGCCACCCGCATCGTCGTCCTCGGAGGTGGGCCCGGAGGCTACGAGGCCGCTCTCGTCGCCCGCCGGCTCGGCGCCGACGTGACCGTCGTCGAGCGCCACGGCCTCGGCGGCGCGGCCGTGCTCACCGACGTCGTCCCCTCCAAGACCCTCATCGCGACCGCCGACTGGATGACCATCGCCGAGCGCGCCGCCGAGCTCGGGATCCGCCTGCCCGTCGACACGGCCAAGGCGCAGCACCCCGCGATGCGGCGCCACATCGTCGACCTCGAGGCCGTGAACACGCGCGTCATGGCGCTCGCGGCCGCGCAGTCGGCGGACATCCACGCGCGCCTCGAGCGCGAGGGCGTGCGCGTCGTCATCGGCGCGGGTCGTCTCGACGGCCCCGCGCGCGTCGTCGTCGACTCGCCCGACGGCGCTGACGGGCCCGTCGTGCTCGACGCCGACGTGATCCTCCTCGCGGTCGGCGCGACCCCGCGCGTCCTGCCCACGGCACAGCCCGACGGCGAGCGCATCCTCACGTGGACGCAGCTCTACAACCTGTCCGAGCTCCCGGAGCGGCTCATCGTCGTCGGGTCGGGCGTCACCGGCGCCGAGTTCGCGGGGGCGTACAACGCGCTGGGGTCCGACGTCGTGCTCGTGTCGAGCCGCGACCGCGTGCTGCCCGGCGAGGACGCCGACGCGGCCGAGCTGCTCGAGGGCGTCTTCCGCTCGCGCGGCATGACGGTCATGTCGCGCTCGCGCGCCGAGGCCGCCGAGCGCACCGAGGACGGCGTGCGCGTCACCCTGTCCGACGGCCGCGTCGTCGAGGGCTCGCACGTCCTCATCGCCGTCGGCGCCATCCCGTCGACGAGCGGCCTCGGGCTCGAGGAGGCCGGGGTCCGGCTCACCCCGAGCGGGCACGTCGAGGTCGACAAGGTGTCGCGCACGTCGGTGCGCGGCATCTACGCGGCCGGCGACTGCACGGGCGTCCTGCCGCTCGCGTCGGTCGCCGCGATGCAGGGCCGCGTCGCCATGTCGCACGCGCTCGGCGACGCCGTCGTGCCGATCAAGCTGCGCACCGTCGCGGCGAACATCTTCACCGCGCCCGAGATCGCGACCGTCGGGTACAGCGAGGAGCAGCTCAAGGCGCAGAGCAGCAAGTACGTCACGACCGTGCTGCCGCTCGCGCGCAACCCGCGCGCCAAGATGCTCGGCATGCGCGACGGCTTCGTCAAGCTGTTCGCCCACCCCGAGGCCGGTGTCGTGCTGGGCGGCGTCGTCGTCGCGCCGCGCGCGAGCGAGCTCGTCTTCCCCATCACGCTCGCCGTGTCCCATCGGCTCACGGTCGACGACGTCGCGTCGGCCTTCACCGTCTACCCGTCGCTGTCGGGGTCCATCGCCGAGGTCGCGCGCATGCTGCACCACCGCGAGGACTGAGCGCGGCGGCTCCCTCAGCCGGGTGCGGCAGCCCCGTCGTTCACCTCAGAGCCGGCCGTCGAGGCGCAGCGTCCCGTCCGCGAACGCGAGCTCGGTGAGCTGGAACCCCGGGAAGGTGTGCTCGAGCACGCCGCCGAGCAGGGCCTGCACGTCGACCGCGACCCGCGCGTCGGGCAGCACGCGCACCGCCTGGGGTGGCAGCCCGTGCGAACGCAGCGCGCCCTGGAGCGGGGCCTCGACGAAGCCGAGCAGCTTGTGCGCGGGCAGACCGGCGGCGTTCGCTTCGACCGCGAGCACGGCGGTGCCCGCCACCACCGACTCGACGTGCAGCGTCGCCCGCACCACCGGGACCAGCCGGGCAGCGAGCTTGAGCGCGGACGGCGGGTCGGGCACCTCGCGCAGGTCGACGACGACCCGCACGTCGTCGCCCTCGCTCGTCACCGAGCGCACGTACGGCGGCAGCCTGCCCGTCGCGCGCGCGATCTCCACGGCCTCGGTCACGGTCAGCTCGATGCGCATCGCTCGACCCTAGCGGTCGGTCACGCGGGTCAGTCGCGGGCGCGGAGCTCGGCGAGCAGGGGGCGGTGGTCGGAGGTGGTGACGTCGAGGACCTCGAAGGAGCGGAAGGTCACGGCCTCGGAGCCGAAGACCCAGTCGATGCGGTGCGCGGGGGCGACCGAGGGCGACGTGAGCGCGTCCGGGTCGCCGGCGGCGTCCTGACCGCTCTCGAGGCCCTGCTCCTCGAGGAAGGTGATCTCGTCCCAGCCGGGTTCGGCGTTGAGGTCGCCGGCGAGGACGTACGCGCCCTCCACCGGCTCGTCGGCGAGGAGCGCCTCGAGCTGGTCGAGGCGGGTGGGCGTGTTCTCCTCGCGGTGCTGCAGGTGCACGGACGTGACGCGCACGGGGACGCCCGCGGCGTCGAGCGTGGCGGAGATCGCCGAACGCTCCTGCGGTCCGGCGCCGTACGGCAGGGCGTGGCGCGCGACGTCGTCGAGGTCGCCACGCAGCGGGTCCCACAGGAGCGCGTTGCCGAACTGCCGGTCGGCCGCGGGCACGAAGACGACGCGCATCCCGGTCTCGCGCGCGAGGTACGTCGCCATGTCCGCGCCGCCACCGAGCACCCAGCCGCGCGACACCTCCTGGAGCGTGACGACGTCGGCGCCCGAGCCCTCGATCGTCGCGACCATCTCGTCGAGCCGGACCGACGGGTCGGCGCTCACGCCGTAGTGCAGGTTCCAGTCGAGCAGGCGCAGGTCGCCGACCGGGTAGTCGGCGACGGCGGACGTCGTGGTCGGCACGTGGACCTGCGTGACCCCGACGAGCGCGAGCACCGCGACCGCCCCGCCGACGGCGAGCGCCGGGGCCACCGCGCGGTCGGCGCCGGTCGTGGTGCCCGACGCCGCGGGGTCGCCCGCGGCGCTCCGGGCGCGGAGCCCGGCGACGACCGCGGGCACGGCGAGCGCGACCGCGGCGGCGACAGGGACCAACGTGTGGGGGACGGGGAGCGGGACGTCGTACTCGAGCTGGTACCCGAGCAGCGGCACCGCGATCCCCAGCCCCGCGACGCTCGCAGCGCCCGCGAGCCGGAGCCACGTGAGCGGGCGCGCGGCCCGCGTCAGGGCGAGCGCGAGCGTGCGCGCGGCGGCGGGCACGAGCAGCACGAGCAGGACCAGGAGGGCCCAGCCCCCGACGGTGCCGGGTCCGTCCAGGCGCGGCACGGCGAGGAACACCACGGCGACGCCCGCGACGAGCACGACGGGAGACACCCAGGGTGACCCGGGCGGGGCCGAGCGGTCCGCCCGCTGGACGAACCACGCGGTGAGCACGGCCGCGACGGCCAGGGCGGCGACCGCGAAGGGCAGCGCGACGCCCGTCTGGGACGCGGAGAACGCGGGGTTGGCGAGCACCTGGACCAGCAGCGCGACGGACGGGCCGAGCACCCACAGCCCGCGCGACCCCGGCCACGCGGACCGTCCCCGCAGCGCCCACGCGCACGCGACCGCCGCAGCGGCGACGACGACCGTCACGACCCACCCCGCGACGTCGGACCGCCAGTACGCGTCCCACGTGCCCAGCACGGCGCTCAGCGCTCCGGCGAGGAGCGCGCCGAGCACGACCCCGAGCGCGACGAGCGACCCGCGCGCGAGCCCGCCGGGCCGGGACGGTGCCGGCTCCGGGCCACCGTCGGCCCCGGATGCGGGGGCGGTCTCTCCCGCGAGACCGCCTGCCGGGGTCCCGCTCGCGAACGCGGCGACGAGCACGAGCACGCCGATCCCGAGCGCGACCGTCGCGAGCCCGACGCCGTACCGCACGAGCCCGAGGTCGACGCCCCCGGCGATGGCGGCGCCGAGCCCCTGGAGCGCGAGGCGCGCCACGACGAGGGACGCGACGGCGAGCAGCACGACCTTGCCCGTGAGCTCGAGGCGCGCCGCGATCATCACGACGAGCACGCCGGGGGCGGCGTACGTCGCGAGCGCCGTGAGGGCCACGGTGACGACGCCCGCGGAGAACGCGTGGTCGAGGAGCGGGCCGCTCGACCGCACGAGCTCGACGACGATCGCTGTGACCGTCACGACGAGCAGGAGCGGGACGAGGGCCGCGCGGTCGAACCGGGCGGCGGACCCGGGAACGGGCCGGGCGGAAGGGGGCTGCGCTGCGCTCACGAGGCACGACGCTACCGGGCGGGCGCTGTGATCCGCACCACACGATCGGGTCTTCCGTGCCAGACTGAGGGATCGGCTGCGACGGCGCGCCACCACCTCGGCGCGCGAGGAGGCGAGGACGTGGAGACGACCGCTGGGATCTCCCCGCTCGCGGGGGACGCCACGAGCGCCCCGACCGCGACGGACGACGGGCAGGCGCGCGCCGGGCAGGCGCGCATCGGGCACTGGGTCGCGGGTCGCGCGCGGCTCGACGCGGAGCGGTACGGACCGGTCCACGACCCGGCGACGGGTGCGGTCACGGGGCGGGTGGCGCTCGCGTCCGCAGCCGACGTCGACGCCGCGGTCGCCGCGGCGCGGGACGCGTTCCCCGCGTGGCGCGCGACGAGCGTCTCGCGGCGCGTCGAGATCCTCTTCGCGTTCCACCAGCTCCTCGTCGACCACCGGGACGAGATCGCGGCGGTCGTGAGCGCCGAGCACGGCAAGGTGCTCTCCGACGCGGCGGGCGAGGTCGCCCGCGCGCTCGAGTGCGTCGAGTTCGCGTGCGGGATCGGCCAGCTCCTCAAGGGCGGGTACACCGAGCAGGCGTCGTCGGGCGTGGACGTCCACGAGGTGAAGCAGGCCCTCGGCGTCGTCGCGTGCATCACGCCGTTCAACTTTCCGGCCATGGTGCCGCTGTGGATGATCCCGAACGCGATCGCGTGCGGGAACACGGTCGTGCTCAAGCCGAGCGAGCGCGACCCCTCGGCGTCGCTGCTCGTCGCGCGGCTGCTCCAGGAGGCGGGCCTGCCCGACGGCGTGGTGAACGTCGTGCAGGGCGATCGCGTCGCGGTCGAGCGCCTGCTGGAGCACCCCGACGTCGAGGCCGTGAGCTTCGTCGGCTCGACGCCGGTCGCGCGCCACGTCTACGAGACGGGGACCCGGCACGGCAAGCGCGTCCAGGCCCTGGGCGGGGCGAAGAACCACATGGTCGTCCTGCCCGATGCCGACGTGGACGTCGCGGCCGACGCGGCGGTCTCCGCGGCGTACGGGTCCGCGGGCGAGCGGTGCATGGCCGTCTCCGTGCTCGTCGCCGTGGGCGCGGTCGCCGACCCCCTCGTCGAGGCGATCCGCGAGCGCGTGGCGCGCCTCGTCGTCGGGCCGGGCTCCGACCCGGCGTCGCAGATGGGCCCGCTCATCACGGCCGAGCACCGCGACCGGGTCGCGGCGCGCGTGGGAACCGCCGCCGAGGAGGGCGCGACGCTCGTCGTCGACGGGCGAGAGGCCCCGGCCGGTGCGGGAGATCTCGGCGCGGGGTTCTTCCTGCACCCCACGCTCGTCGACCACGTGCGTCCCGAGCACACGGTGTACCGCGACGAGATCTTCGGGCCGGTGCTGTCGGTCGTGCGCGCGGAGTCCTACGACGAGGCCGTCGGGCTCGTGAACGACAACCCGTACGGCAACGGCGCCGCGATCTTCACGCGCGACGGCGGCGCGGCGCGCGCGTTCGAGGTCGACGCCCGGGCGGGCATGATCGGTGTCAACGTCCCCATCCCCGTGCCGGTCGGCTACTACTCGTTCGGCGGCTGGAAGAGCTCGCTCTTCGGGGACCTGCACGTCTACGGGCCGGAGAGCGTGCAGTTCTACACGCGCACGAAGGTCGTCACGACGCGCTGGCCCGACCCGTCCACGGCGGGCGTCGACCTCGGCTTCCCCCGGACCCGGTGACGGGCAGGGGGCGACGATGACGACGCACCAGGAGGCCGTGCGAGGGGCCGAGCGGTCGCGCACGCGCGCCGACGACCGCTACGTCTTCCACTCGTGGTCCGCGCAGGGCGCGATCGACCCGCTGCCCGTCGCGGGCGGTGAGGGGGCGTGGTTCTGGGACGAGGACGGCAACCGCTACCTCGACTTCGCGTCCCAGCTCGTCAACCTCAACCTGGGCCACCAGCACCCGCGCCTCGTCGCGGCGCTCCAGGCGCAGGCCGGACGCCTCGCGACGGTCGGGCCGACGTTCGCCAACGACGTGCGGGGCGAGCTCGCGCGGCTCATCGCGGCTCGCGCGCCGGGCGCGCGGGCCGGTGGCTCGGCGGACGCGAACGGCGACGAACGACGGTGGCGCGTCTTCTTCACCAACGGAGGGGCCGACGCCGTCGAGAACGCGGTCCGGCTCGCGCGCCTGCACACCGGTCGCGCCAAGGTGCTCGCCGCGTACCGCTCGTACCACGGCAACACCACGACGGCGATCTCCCTCACGGGCGACCCCCGGCGCTGGCCCAACGAGGTCTCGCCCGACCCGCACGTGCGGCACTTCCTCGGCCCGTACGCGTACCGCTCGGCGTTCGGGGCCCACGACGACGCGGAGGAGGGCGTGCGCGCGCTCGCCCACCTGCGCGAGGTCGTGCAGCTCGAGGGGCCGGGGACGATCGCGGCGATCCTGCTCGAGACGATCGTCGGGACCAACGGCGTGCTCATCCCTCCCGACGGCTATCTCGAGGGCGTGCGCGCGCTGTGCGACGAGCACGGGATCCTCCTGGTGACCGACGAGGTCATGGTCGGGTTCGGCCGGGTCGGCGAGTGGTTCGCGGTGGACCGGTGGGGCGTCGTGCCCGACCTCGTGACCTTCGCCAAGGGCGTGAACTCGGGCTACGTGCCGCTGGGCGGCGTCGTCATCGGGGAGCACGTCGCGCGGACGTTCGACGACCGCGTCTTCCCCGGCGGCCTCACCTACTCCGGCCACCCGCTCGCGTGCGCCGTGGGGGTCGAGTCGATCCGCACGTTCGAGGACGACCAGATCCTGGAGCGGGTGCGGACGCTCGGCGCGGACGTCGTCGGGCCGCGGCTGCGCGAGATCGCGGGCCGGCACCCGAGCGTCGGCGAGGTCCGCGGGCTCGGGTTCTTCTGGGCGGTCGAGCTCGTGCGCGACCGGGAGACGCGCGAGCCGCTCGTCCCGTTCAACGCGAGCGGACCCGCTGCCGCTCCCATGGGCGCGGTCGTCGCGGCGATCAAGGAACGGGGCGTGTGGCCGTTCGTCCACTTCAACCGCCTGCACGTCGCCCCGCCGCTCGTCACGTCCGCCGACGACCTCGAGCACGGCCTCGCCGCGATCGACGCGGCGCTCGACGTCGCCGACGAGCAGGCCCAGGCGGTGCGGGCATGAGAAGGGCCCGGTCGTCGCCTCGAGACCAGGCCCTATTCACGCCCACAACAGGAGACCGGAGACCCGAGGAGGGTTCATGACCACCGTGCGTGCCGCGCTCACCCAGGTCCGCTGGACGGGCGACAAGGAGTCGATGATCGACGTCCACGAGAAGCACCTGCGCGACGCCGCCGACCAGGGCGCGCAGCTCGTGTGCTTCCAGGAGCTGTTCTACGGGCCGTACTTCTGCCAGGTGCAGGACGCCGCGTACTACGCCTACGCCGAGTCCGTCCCCGGCCCCACCGTCGAGCGCTTCTCGGCGCTCGCGGCCGAGCTGGGGACCGTCGTCGTGCTCCCCGTGTACGAGGAGGAGCAGCCGGGCGTGCTCTACAACACCGCGGCGGTGATCGACGCCGACGGGCGCTACCTCGGCAAGTACCGCAAGACCCACATCCCGCACGTGCGCGGGTTCTGGGAGAAGTTCTACTTCCGCCCTGGCAACCTGGGCTACCCGGTGTTCGACACCGCCGTCGGGCGCGTGGGCGTGTACATCTGCTACGACCGGCACTTCCCCGAGGGCTGGCGTGCGCTCGGCCTGAACGGCGCGGAGATCGTGCTCAACCCCAGCGCGACGAGCCGCGGGCTCTCCAACTACCTGTGGAAGCTCGAGCAGCCCGCGGCGGCGGTCGCCAACGAGTACTACGTCGGCGCGATCAACCGCGTGGGCGTCGAGGACCTGGGCGACGACGACTTCTACGGCACGTCGTACTTCGTCGACCCGGAGGGCGCGTTCGTCGGCGACCCCGCCGACGACCACGAGGAGGAGCTGATCGTGCGCGACCTCGACCTCGACCTGTTGCGCGTCGTGCGCGACCGGTGGCAGTTCTACCGCGACCGCCGCCCTGACGCCTACGACGACCTGACCCGACCGTGACCCGACACCCGCAGCACGAGGGGAGCACGCGATGCCGCACACGCTGATCCGGGGAGGGACCGTCGTCGGGCCCACGGGCTCGACGCTCGCCGACGTGCTGGTCGACGGCGAGCAGGTCGCCGCGCTGCTGCGACCCGGGGACACGAGCCTGGGCGCGGACCTCGCCGCGACCGCCGAGCGCGTGATCGACGCGACCGGGAAGTACGTGATCCCGGGTGCCGTGGACTGCCACACGCACATGGAGCTGCCTTTCGGCGGGACGAACGCGTCGGACACGTTCGAGACCGGGACGCGCGCCGCCGCCTGGGGCGGCACGACGACGATCGTCGACTTCGCCGTGCAGCGCACCGGGGAGCGGGTCCAGGACGGGCTCGCCGCGTGGCACGCGAAGGCGGACGGGCAGTGCGCGATCGACTACGGGTTCCACCAGATCCTCGGCGGCGTCGACGACGACTCGCTCAAGGCCATGGACGAACTCGTGACCGAGGGCATCACGAGCTTCAAGCTCTTCATGGCCTACCCGGGCGTGTTCTACAGCGACGACGGGCAGATCCTGCGCGCGATGCAGAAGGCGCGCGACAACGGGTCGGTGATCATGATGCACGCGGAGAACGGCATCGCGATCGACGTGCTCGTGCGAGAGGCGCTCGACCGCGGTGATACCTCGCCCTACTTCCACGGCACGAGCCGCCCGTGGGAGACCGAGGAGGAGGCGACGCACCGCGCGATCATGCTCGCGCGCCTCACGGGCGCACCGCTGTACGTGGTGCACATGTCCGCCAAGCAGGCCGTCGCGACGCTCGCGCAGGCCCGCGACGAGGGCTGGAACGTCTTCGGCGAGACGTGCCCGCAGTATCTCTACCTGTCACTTGAGGAGCAGCTCGGCGCCCGCAGCGACGAGTGGGGCGACTTCGAGGGTGCCAAGTGGGTGTGCTCGACGCCGCTGCGGTCGCGCGCCGAGGGCCACCAGGACGAGCTCTGGCGGTACCTGCGCACGGGCGACCTGTCCGTCGTGAGCACCGACCACTGCCCGTTCTGCATGAAGGAGCAGAAGGAGCTCGGGCGCGGCGACTTCTCGAAGATCCCCAACGGCATCGGCGGCGTGGAGCACCGTCTCGACCTGCTCTACCAGGGCGTCGTCGACGGGCGCATCACGCGCGAGCGCTGGGTCGAGCTGTGCTGCACGACGCCGGCCCGCATGTTCGGGCTCGACGGCCGCAAGGGCGTGCTCGCCCCGGGCGCGGACGCCGACGTCGTCGTCTACGACCCGGCGGGGCGCACCTCGATCGGGTACGGGAAGACGCACCACATGAACATGGACCACTCCGCGTGGGAGGGGTTCGAGGTCGCCGGGCACGTGGACGTCGTCATGTCGCGCGGGCGCGTGGTCGTCGAGGACGGCACGTACCACGGCAGCCCCGGGCACGGGCGGTTCCTGCGTCGCGGGCTGTCGGCGTACCTGCGCTGAGCGCGGGTCCGGATCGGAGGTGGGCATGGACCTCGGGGTGGTGCTGCAGAACGACCCGCCCGCGTGGCGGGTCGTCGATCTCGCGCGGCAGGCGGAGACGTACGGCTTCTCGCACGTGTGGACGTTCGACTCGCACCTGCTGTGGGAGGAGCCTTTCGTCGTCTACTCCCAGATCCTCGCGGCCACGCACCGGGTGACGGTCGGCCCCATGGTCACCAACCCCGCGACGCGCGACGTCACCGTCACCGCCTCGCTGTTCGCGACCCTCAACGAGATGTTCGGCAACCGGACGATCTGCGGCATCGGGCGGGGCGACTCGGCCGTGCGGGTGATCAACGGGCGGCCGGTGACGCTCGCCGAGCTGCGTGAGGCGATCGGCGTGATCCGCGGCCTCGCGTCGGGGGAGGCCGTCGAGTATCGCGGCTCGACGCTGCGCCTGCCGTGGAACCCCGACTCCCGGCTGCCGGTGTGGGTCGCGGCGTACGGGCCGAAGGCGCTCGCGCTCACGGGCGAGGTGGGCGACGGCTTCATCCTCCAGCTCGCCGACCCCGACGTCGTCGCCTGGTCCGTCGCCGCGGTGCGCGCCGCGGCCGAGCGCGCGGGTCGCGACCCGGACGCGGTGCGCATCTGCGTCGCCGCGCCCGCCTACGTGACGGGTACCGCGCCGTCGAACGGCGAGGCCGGACGCCGCGCGCTCGCGCACGCCTACGACCAGTGCCGGTGGTTCGGCGGGATGGTGGGCAACCACGTCGCCGAGATCGTCGCACGCTACGGGCCGGGCGGGTCGGAGGAGGGTGCCGGCGTGACGATCCCGCACGCGCTCACCGACTTCGTCGCGGGGCGCGAGGGCTACGACTACAACGAGCACGGGCGCGCGGGCAACACGCACACCGCGTTCGTCACCGACGAGATCGTCGACCGGTTCTGCCTCGTCGGACCGGCGGAACGGCACGTCGAGCGCCTGCGGGAGCTCGCCGCGCTCGGCGTCGACCAGTTCGCCGTCTACCTCCAGCACGACGCGAAGGACGAGACCCTGCGCGCCTACGGCGAGACGGTCGGCCCCGCGGTACGCGACCTCGCCCGGGCGCGCGAGTGAGCCGCCGCATACCCGCCCTGCGTTTCTCGTCCCGCGTGACCGCTGGCGTGACCCAGCCCGTGTGACCGGCGGCGCGCCCTGCCCACGTGGCTGCCGGCGTGACCCAGCCCACGTGACCGGCGCGCCCGGGCGGGACCTTCGGCCCTGTCCGGGCGTACCGCCGGATTCCTACGGTCGGGACCGTGGAAAACCCTCGGGGAGTGACGAGCCGGACGCCGTTCCGCGCGCTCCTCGTGCTGCCGGCCGGGGTCGCGCTGCTCACGGGGCTCGCGACCGGTCTCGCCCTGCTCGGGCTCCCGTCGCCGGTCCCCGCCGAGCGGATCCAGGACGCGCACGGCCTGCTCATGGTCCTCGGGTTCGTCGGCACGCTCGTCACGCTCGAGCGCGCCGTCGCGGTACGGCGCCCGCTCGCCTACCTCGCGCCCGCCGCGCTCGGCGTCGGCGCCCTCGCGCTCCTCTGGCCCGCGCCCCGCGTGGTCGGCCAAGGGCTCCTCGTCGCGGGGACGCTCGGGCTCGTCGCGATCTACGCCGTGGTGTGGCGGCGGCAGCCTGCCGTCGCGACGGCGATCCAGGCCGCGGGCGCCGTGCTCGCCGTCGGGGGTGCCGCGCTCTGGGCCGCAGGTGTCGCGGTGCCCGACCTGCTTCCGTGGCTCGTCGGGTTCGTCGCCTGGACCGTGCTCGGCGAGCGCGTCGAGCTCGCGCGGCTCGAGATCGACGCCCGGACCGAGCGCGCCGTCCTCGCCGGGGCGCTGGTCTACGTCGCCGCCGCGAGCCTCGCCCTGCTCGCGCCCGCACCCGGGTACGCGCTCGCCGGCGCGGCGCTCGCGGCGTCGGCCGTGGTCCTGCTGCGGCGCGACGTCGCGCGTCGCACCGTCCGCGCGTCCGGGCTGCCGCGCTTCGCCGCCGCAGCGATGCTCGCGGGGTACGCCTGGCTCGTCCTCGCGGGCGCCGCCTGGGTGTTCCTCGCGGCCGGCGCCGGTCCCTCCGGCCTCGGCCCCGCGGTGACGCTGCGCTCGGGGACGACGTACGACGCCGTCGTGCACGCCGTGTTCCTCGGGTTCGGGCTGTCGATGATCATGGCGCACGCGCCGCTCATCCTCCCGGCCGTCCTGCGCCGCCCGCTCCCGTACCGCGCCGCGATGTGGGCGCCGCTCGCGCTGCTGCACGTGTCGCTCGCCGTCCGGGTCGTCGCCGACCTCGCGGGCGACGGGCCCGCCGCGGTCATGGCCGTCCGCGTCGGCGGCGCGGGGAACGTCCTTGCCGTCCTCGGGTTCGTCGGGGTCGCGGTCTGGTCGGCGCTGCGCGGGGGCCGTGCGGCCGGAGGGTCGCGCGTGGACGCGCGCGCCGACCAGGGTTCTCCCTCGGCCGACCAGGGCTCTACCTCGGCCGACCAGGGTTCTACCTCGACGGACCAGGGCTCTACCTCGCGTGATCAGGGTTCTCCCTCGGCCGACCTGGGCTCTCCCTCGGCAGCCGCCGCACTCCCGATCGTCTCCGGAAGGTGACCGTGCCCGCCTCGCCCGAGCGACCCTCGCTCCTGACCGCCCGACCCGCTGGACCGCTGCCCGGGACGCAGAAGGTCGGGGGTACCGCACGGAACCTGTGGCTCCATGCCCTCGTCCTCGGCTGGTTCGTCGCGGAGGCGGTGCTTGTCGTCGTGCACCGGTTCGTGCCCGAGGCCGTGTGGCTCATGGTCCACGTGCTCATGCTCGGTGCCGTGAGCACGGCCATCCTCGTGTGGAGCCAGCACTTCGCCGACACGATGCTGCGTCGCCAGGCACCGGGCGGGCGCCCGCTGCACGTCGCGCGACTCGCCGCGCACACGGTCGGCGCGCTGCTCGTCGTCGCGGGGCTGCTGACCGACGTCTGGTCGCTCGTGGTCGCGGGCGGGGTGCTCGTGGGCGCGGGGGCGCTCACGCACGCGACCGTGCTCGTGCTCCAGGGCCGGGGCGCGCTGCCGTCGCGCTTCGGTCGGCTCGTCCGCTACTACGTGGTCGCTGCCGCATGCCTGCCCGTCGGCGTGACGCTCGGCGTCCTCATGGCCCGCGGCGGCGCGGGGACGGAGGCGTACGGCCGCCTGTACGTGGCGCACGTGACGCTCAACGTCCTCGGGTGGGTGGGCCTCACCGTGCTGGGCACGCTCGTGCTGCTGTGGCCGACCGTGCTGCGCACGCGCATCGAGCCCGACGCCGACGTCGCGGCCCGCCGCGCGCTGCCCGTCCTCGCCGCCGGGATCCTGCTCGTCGTCGCGGCGTGCGCGGTCGGCTGGCGGCCCGTCGTCGCGGCCGGCGCGGCCGTCGTGCTCGGCGGTGTCCTGCTGGTCGGGCGGCATCTCGCGTCGCAGGGTCGGGCCGCGCAGCGCGGCGCCTGGGGGTTCGCCGCGTGGAGCCTCGCCGCGTCCGTCGGGTGGTTCGCCGGGAGCGTGGCCGCGTTCGGGATCCAGGTCGCCGCGGCGCCGTCGTGGGCCGCGGCGCAGGACGCGATCGGCGGGCTGCTGCTCCCGTTCGTCGTCGGGTTCGCGGCGCAGGTGCTCCTCGGCGCCCTCACCTACCTCGTCCCCGTCGTGCTCGGCGGCGGCCCGGCGCGACGCCGCCGCACCGAGGCCGTCGTCGGGGCGGGTGGCGCGTACCGCGTGCTCGTCGCGAACGGCGGCCTCGCGCTGTACCTCCTGCCGCTGCCGTCGTGGGTGCGGGTCGGCCTGTCGCTCGTCGTCTTCGCGACCTTCCTCGCCTTCCTCGTGCTGGCGCTGCGCGCCGTGTTCGTCTCGCGGGGCGACGCGGTCACGCGGGGCGACGCGGTCTCGGGGGACGACGCGTCCCTGCCGGCGGCCGCGCCGTCCCCGGCCCGGCCGCCCGTCCCAGGTGCAGCGAGCCTCACGACGGCCGCTCCGCCGTTGGGCACGCGCCGCGGCGACGCCGCACGCGCCGTCGCCGCCCGCCGTGACGCGCAGGCGCGTCGGCCGCTCGCGGGCGCGGTGACGGCCGCCGTCGCGACGCTCGCGCTCGCCGTCGTGGGCGGCGTCGCGGCCGACCCGGTCGCGGCCGGTGTCGGGTCCGGTGTCGTGGGGGGTGGCGCCGTCGCCGGGACCGGAGGGGCCGGCGTGCCGGTCGCGGCGACCGGCCGCACGACGACCGTGCAGGTCGAGGCCGCCGACATGCGGTTCGTCCCGGACACGATCACCGTGCCCGCGGGCGACCGGCTCGTCGTCGAGCTCACCAACACCGACGACGACGTGCACGACCTCGTCCTCGAGGACGGCACGACGTCGGGCCGCGTCGCACCGGGGGAGACCGTCACGGTCGACGTCGGAGTCGTGGGCGGCGACCTCGACGGCTGGTGCTCCGTGGCCGGGCACCGGCTCATGGGCATGACGCTCACGATCGACGCCGAGGGCACCGGCTCGGAGGGGTCCGGCGGGACGCTCGCGGCGGGCGACGGCACCGACGCGCACCACGGGCACACGAGCGCGGGCTCGGGCGAGGAAGACTCGCTGGCCGCGTCCGACGTCGACCTCATGACGCACCCGGGCGACGGGTTCACCGCGCGCGACGCGACCCTCGCACCGGCCGAGATCGACCCCGCGGGCGAGCCCGTCGTGCACCGCCGCACCCTCACCGTGACGGAGACGGTGCAGGAGGTGGCACCCGGCGTCGAGCAGACGGTGTGGACCTTCGGCGGGACCGCGCCCGGGCCCGTGCTGCGGGGGAAGATCGGCGACGTCTTCGAGATCACGCTCGTCAACGACGGGACGATCGGGCACTCCGTCGACTTCCACGCCGGCGCGCTCGCACCGGACGAGCCGATGCGGACCATCGCGCCGGGCGAGTCGCTCGTCTACCGCTTCACGGCGACCCGGGCGGGGATCTGGATGTACCACTGCTCGACGATGCCCATGTCGCTGCACATCGCGAACGGGATGTTCGGCGCGGTGGTCGTCGACCCGCCGGACCTCGCCCCCGTGGACCGCGAGTACGTCGTCGTGCAGTCCGAGCTCTACCTGGGTGCGCAGGGCGCGTCCGCCGACGACGCGAAGGTCGCGGCCGCCGAGCCCGACCTGCTCGCGTTCAACGGCTACGCGAACCAGTACCGGTACGACCCCCTCGACGCCCGCATCGGCGAGCGCGTGCGCGTGTGGGTGCTCGACGCCGGGCCGAACCGCCCGAGCGCGTTCCACGTCGTCGGCGGCCAGTTCGACACGGTCTACCACGAGGGCGCGTACTCGCTCCCGGCCGGCACGGCGGGCGGCAGCCAGGTGCTCGGCCTCCTGCCCGCGCAGGGCGGGTTCGTCGAGCTCGCGTTCCCCGAGGCCGGGACCTACCCGTTCGTCACGCACGCCATGTCCGACGCCGAGCGCGGCGCGTCGGGGGCGTTCGCCGTGGCGCCCTGACCGGTCCCGCCCGCCGGCGCGGTCGTCCACGCCGGCGGGCCCCGAACCCAGCACCCCACCCGGCGCTCGCGCCACGACCAGGAGGACCACCATGGCAGCAGAACCGATCGAGATCACGGAGCCCCCGCACCACGAGGCCGTGCACGGGGAAGGGCCCGAGGAGGGGCACACCTGCGGGTGCGCGCACGACGACGCCGAGATCGTCCTCGACGTCCGCACGATCCCGCACGCGGTGCGACACGGCGTCGTCTTCGGGGCGCTCGAGGCGCTCGCGCCCGGGGACGGGCTCGTCCTCGTCGCGCCGCACGACCCGCTCCCGCTGCTCGCACAGCTCGAGGGGCGCGAGCCCGGCGCGTTCGACCGCGAGTACCTGTCGCGCGAGGCGACCGAGGTAAGCCTCCGCCTCACGCGGCGGCCCGTGCCCGCGCAGGGCTGAGAACCCGGGCCGGCTCGACCGGCCCGGGACGGCACGACGCCCGGCGGCACGGGGATGGCCGCCGGGCGTCGTCGCGCGCTCACGGGATCGAGCGATGCGTCGTCGCCCGAGCGCTGCGTGTCGGGACGCCGCACCCGGGCGCGGATGCATCGCTCGGGCGAGGACGCTCCTCGTCTAGGGGGCCGTCGGGGGTTCCCAGCCGCGGCGCGGGGCGCGCGACGTCGTCGCGACGGCGCGGCGCCGGTAGACGACGTACGGCCGCGTGAGGTAGCCGAGCGGCGCGGAGAACACGTGCACGAGGCGGGTGAACGGCCACAGCGCGAACAACGCCAGGCCGCACAGGACGTGGAGCTGGAACGCGAGCGGGACGTCGGCCATGAGCGACGGGTCCGGCTGGAACGTGAGCAGCGACCGGAACCACGGCGAGATCGAACCGCGGTAGTCGTACCCGCCGCCGAAGATCTGGTGCTGCACCGTCGCGAGCGTGCCGAACCCGATCGCGGCGCCCAGCACGACGTACATGAGCTTGTCCGTGCGCGTGGTCACGCGGAACACGGCGCCAGAGAGCCTCCGGCGCAGGACGAGGATCACGAGCCCGACGACGGTGAGGATGGCCGCGAACGTCCCGGCGATCGTCGCGACGAGGTGGTAGGCGTGCTCGTCGACGCCGACGGCCTCGAGCCACGGGCGGGGCACGAGGATGCCGACGACGTGGCCGACGATGACCATGAGGATGCCGACGTGGAAGAGCGGCGAGCCGAGGCGGAGCCAGCGGTTCTCGTAGAGCTGCGACGAGCGCGTCGTCCAGCCGAACTGGTCGTAGCGGTACCGCCACACGTGGCCGACGACGAACACCGCCGCGACCGCGTAGGGGACGGCGACCCACAGCAGGACGTCGAGCGGGCTCATCGTCGGGTCTCCTCGGTCAGGCTCGGGATCGTGGCGAACGGCGTGAGGTGGGACAGGTCGCTCAGGCCGACGAGCTCGGTGGGCGGTCCCGCGGCGACGAGGTCGCGGAAGCGCGCGGCCGTCTCCGACTGCAGCGCGGGCAGCGTCGCGACGAGCGCGGCGACGACGTGCGCGTACGGGCTGCCGACGGTCTCGAGCGCGGCGCGCAGGACCTCGATGCCGTCGCGGTGCGCGTCGAGCACCATGCCGGCGATCTTGCCGTCGGTCCGCGCGGAGAGCTCGAGCACCGTGGGCAGGTGGTCGGGCAGCTCCGAGCCGTCCGTCTCCCAGCCGGCGGCGCGGAACGCCTCGACGAACGTGACGAGCGCCGCGCCGCGCTTCCGGGTGTCCCCGGCCGCGTAGTACGACAGGTAGAGCGAGCACCGGCGCTTGAGGTCGAACGTCGTGACGTAGGCGGCCTGGAGCTCACGGAGGGGCACGGACGCCGTGGCGTCGAGGAACGCGCGCAGCGGCCGCCGCACGTCCGGGGGCAGCCCGGCGACGACGTCCTCGACGTCCGCCCGGTGGGCGGCGGTCTCCGCGGTGGGGTAGTCGAGCAGGAGCGAGATCACCGTGTGCGCGGCTCGGCGCTGGTCGTCCGGCAGGGGACCGGCCGATGCCGGGGTCGCCGGCCGGGACCGGGCCGCGCGCCTCATGCCGCACCCCCTGAGGGCTCGGGGCCGCCCGCCGGTCGCGACGGCGGGAAGAGCCCGCCCGGCGCACCGGCGCCGTCCCAGTTGAGGAGGTTGACCCGGCCCGACGTGGACGGGGTGTAGGGGCTGCTCGCCCGTTCCTCCGCGCCGACCGCGTGGAAGGACTCGCCCGTCGTCGGCCCCGCGCCGCCCATCCCCGGTCCGCCGTCGTAGTCGAGGGAGCAGGAGAGCTCGTCGAGCTCGCGGGCGATCTCGGTGTGGGCGGTGGGGATGACGTAGCGGTCTTCGTACTTGGCGATGGCCAGGAGGCGGTACATGTCCTGGATCTGGGTGCCGGTCATGCCGACGGCGGCGGCGGTGCGTTCGTCGGGTTCGCGGTCGAGGTTGAGGTCGCGCATGTAGGAGCGCATGGCGGCCAGGCGGCGTAGGACCTTCTCGACGGGGGCGGTGTCGCCGGCGGTGAACAGTCCGGCGAGGTACTCGAGGGGGATGCGCAGCTGGGAGATGGCGGCGAACAGGGTGCGTCCGTCTTCGCCGTCGTTGCCCGACGCGGTGATGACGTCGACGACGGGGGACAGGGGTGGGATGTACCAGACCATGGGCAGGGTGCGGTACTCGGGGTGCAGGGGCAGGGCGACCTCGTAGCGGGTGATGAGGTCCCAGATGGGGGAGTTCTGGGCGGCGGTGATCCAGTCCTCGGGGATGCCCTCTTGTCGTGCGGCGGCGATGACCTGGGGGTCGTTCGGGTCGAGGAAGACGGCGCGTTGGGAGGCCAGGAGCTCGTGCTCGTCCTGGACGGACGCGGCGGCGGTGACCTTGTCGGCGTCGTAGAGGACGAGGCCGAGGTAGCGCAGGCGTCCGACGCAGGTCTCGGAGCACACGGTGGGTAGGCCGACCTCGATGCGGGGGTAGCACAGGGTGCATTTCTCGGCCTTGCCGGTCTTGTGGTTGAAGTAGACCTTCTTGTAGGGGCAGCCGGTGACGCACATGCGCCAGCCGCGGCACTGGTCCTGGTCCACCAGGACGATGCCGTCCTCGGCCCGCTTGTACATGGCCCCGGACGGGCAGGACGCGACGCAGGCGGGGTTGAGGCAGTGCTCGCAGATGCGGGGCAGGTAGAACATGAAGGTCTTGTCGAGCTCGGTCGCGACGTGCTCGGACATGTGTTGCAGGATCGGGTCCTGGTCCATGGTGGCGGTGGACCCGGCGAGGTCGTCGTCCCAGTTCGCCGACCAGGAGATGTTCATGTCCTTGCCCGTGAGCAGCGACTTCGGGCGGGCGACCGGGGTGTGGGCGCCCTGGGGGGCGGACAGCAGCATGTCGTACTCATAGGTCCACGGTTCGTAGTAGTCGTGGATGGAGGGCAGGACGGGGTTGGAGAAGATCGTGGCGAGCTTCTTTAGCCGCCCGCCGGCGCGGAGCTTGAGCTTGCCCTTCTTGGTGCGCACCCAGCCGCCCTGCCACCGGTCCTGGTCCTGGTAGGTGCGGGGGTACCCCAGGCCGGGGCGGGTCTCGACGTTGTTGAACCACACGTACTCGACCCCGGTGCGGTTCGTCCAGGCCTGCTTGCACGTGACCGAGCACGTGTGACACCCGATGCACTTGTCCAGGTTCATCACCATCGACATCTGCGCCATGACCTTCACCGGACGTCACGCTCCACTCCGATACCCAGGTCACGCTCCGCTGCGGACTCGTTCCTCGCCCTTCGCGTCGCTGTTCCGCACTCGTCCATGCCGATGCGCGTCGCCGTTCCAGACATCAGTAGGTCACCTCCTGAGAACGACGACGGATCACCGTGACCTCGTCACGCTGGTTGCCCGTCGGGCCGATGTAGTTGAAGCCGTACGAGAGCTGCGCGTAGCCGCCGATGAGGTGGGTCGGCTTGAGCAGCACGCGGGTCAGGGAGTTGTGGATGCCCCCGCGGAGGCCGGACGTCTCCGACCGCGGCACGTCCACGGTCCGGTCCTTCGCGTGGTACATGAAGACCGTGCCCTCAGGCATGCGGTGCGAGACGACGGCCCGCGCGACCACGACGCCGTTGCGGTTGTAGGACTCGATCCAGTCGTTGTCCGCGACGCCGATCTTCTCCGCGTCCTGCGGGCTCATCCAGATCGTGGGGCCGCCCCGCGAGAGCGACAGCATGAAGAGGTTGTCCTGGTACTCGGAGTGGATCGACCACTTCGAGTGCGGGGTCAGGTACCGCACGGCGACCTCCGCGTAGCCCTCCGACCCGTGCGCGCCCGTGGGGGACGTGTCGCCGACGCGCGAGTCGCCGAACAGGCGGTGCATGTCGAGCGGCGGCCGGTAGACGGGGAGCTGCTCGCCGAGCTCGGTCATCCAGTCGTGGTCGAGGAAGAAGTGCTGGCGGCCGGTGAGCGTGTGCCACGGCTTGAGCCGCTCCACGTTGATGACGAAGGCGCTGTAGCGCCGCCCGCCGTGCTCGGAGCCGGACCACTCGGGAGAGGTGATGACCGCCGTCGGGCGCGACTGCACGTCCGGGAACGTGATGCGCTTGCCCTGCTCGTCCCGCGCGAGGTCGGCCAGGCGCTGTCCCGTACGACGCTCCAGGTCCTCGAACCCCTGCACCGCGAGCCGGCCGTTCGTCGTCCCCGAGAGCGCGAGGATCATCTCGCACACGTGGGTGTCCCGGTCCAGGCGCGGGCGCCCCGCCGTCGGGCCGTCGGCGACGACGCCGTTCGCGACGGCGAGCCGCTCGACCTCCGGCGTGGGGTCGAACGCGACGCCCTTGGTGACCATGCCCGCCTTCTGGGTGAGCGGGCCCAGGGCGGCGAGCCGGTCGGCGAACGCCGGGTAGTCGCGCTCGACGACGACGAGCTTGGACATGGTCACCCCGGGCACGAGCTCGCCCTGCGGCAGGACCTCACCGTGGGGCGTGGCCATGGCGTCCGGGGTGTCGTGCGCGAGGGGGACGGCCACGACGTCCTTGCGCACGCCCAGGTGCGTCACCGACAGCTCGGAGATGCGCCGGGCGATCGTGTGGAAGATGTCGAAGTCCGTGCGCGTCTGCCACGGGGGACTGATCGCCGGGTTGAACGAGTGCACGAACGGGTGCATGTCCGTCGAGGACAGGTCGTGCTTCTCGTACCAGGTCGCGGCCGGCAGCACGACGTCGGAGAACAGCGTCGTCGACGTCATCCGGAAGTCGGCGGTGACGAGCAGGTCGAGCTTCCCCCGGGGCGCCTCGTCGTGCCACGCGATGTCCCGCGGGCGGCGGTCCGGCCCGGACTCGGGCGCGCGCACCGCGGCGTCGGTCCCTAGCAGGTGCTTGAGGAAGTACTCGTTGCCCTTGCCCGACGACCCGAGCAGGTTCGCGCGCCAGACGGTGAGGACGCGCGGGAAGTTCGCCGGGTCGTCGGGGTCGGCGCACGCGTAGTCGAGCTCGCCCGAGGAGAGCTGGTCGACGACGTGGCGCACCGGGTCCGTGCCCGCGGCCTCCGCCTCGTCCACCAGGTCGAGGGGGTTGCGGTCGAACGTCGGGTAGCTCGGTGTCCAGCCGCGACGGACGGACTCCACCAGCGTGTCCGCCGTCGTACGGCCCGCGAGCTTCCCCGGCGCCAGCGAGGACGCGAGCGCGTCCGCGGGCAGGCCGTCGTAGCGCCACTGGTCCGTCGCGAGGTACCAGAACGCCGTGCTGATCATGAGACGCGGAGGGCGGACCCAGTCGAGCGCGTTGGCGTACTGCTGGAAGCCCGTGATCGGGCGGACCTTCTCCTGCCCCACGTAGTGCGCCCAGCCGCCGCCGTTCACGCCCTGGCAGCCGGTCATGGTCACGAGCGCGAGGAACGTGCGGTAGATCGTGTCGGAGTGGAACCAGTGGTTGGTGCCTGCGCCCATGATGATCATCGACCGGCCGCCCGAGTCGAGCGCGTTCTGCGCGAACTCCCGCCCGATGCGCGCCGCCGCGGCGGCGGGCACGCCGGTGATCTCCTCCTGCCACGCCGGGGTGCCCGGCGTCGCGGGGTCGTCGTAGCCCGTCGGCCACGTGCCCGGCAGGCCGAGGTCGGGGCGGTCCACGCCGTACTGCGCGAGCAGCAGGTCGTAGACCGTCGTCACGAGGTGCTCGCCCACGCGGTGCGCCGGCACGCCGCGCCGCACCGAGCCCGCGCCGCCCTGGTGCTCGGCGCCCTCCGCAGGGGCGAGGTCGAACCGGGGAAGGTCGACGGCGACCGGTGCGTCCGACGTACCGCCCGTCAGGTCCGCGACCGACAGCGCGGGTTCGACGCCCTCGAGGTCGAGGTTCCAGCGCCCCGGGTCGCCGTAGCGGTGACCGAGCGACCCGTTGGGGACGACGACGTCGCCCTCGCGGGACAGGATCACCGTCTTCGACGCCGCGTTCGCGGCACCGGCCTGGTCGGCGGCGGTCGTCCCGGCGAGCCGGTCCGCCGTGAGGAAGCGCCCGGGTACGTAGGCGTCGCCGCGCCGCTCGAGCGTCACGAGGTACGGCGCGTCCGTGAACCGGGCCATGTAGTCGAGGAACCGCGGGGCACGGTCGCGCACGTGGAACTCGGAGAGGATGACGTGACCCATGGCCTGGGCGAGGGCGCCGTCGGTGCCGGGGTGCGGCGCGAGCCACTCGTCGGCGAACTTGGTGTTGTCCGCGTAGTCGGGCGACACGGTCACGACCTTCTGGCCGCGGTACCGCGCCTCCGCCATGAAGTGGGCGTCCGGTGTGCGGGTGACCGGGACGTTGGAGCCCCACATGATGCAGTAGGTGGAGTTCCACCAGTCGGCGGACTCGGGCACGTCGGTCTGGTCGCCGAACACCTGCGGCGAGGCGACGGGCAGGTCGGCGTACCAGTCGTAGAACGACAGCATGCTCCCGCCCAGGAGCTGGACGAACCGGGACCCCACCCCGTGGGAGACCATCGACATCGCCGGGATCGGGGAGAAACCGGCGACGCGGTCGGGGCCGTAGGTCTTGATGGTGTGCACGTGGGCGGCGGCGACGATCTCGGCCGCCTCGTCCCAGGTCGCGCGCACGAGACCGCCCTTGCCGCGCGCGCTCTTGTAGGCACGGGCCGACTCCGGGTCGGAGGTGACCTTCGCCCAGGCGAGCACCGGATCCCCACCCACGTCGTCCTTCGCCTGCCGGTACAGGTCGAGCAGGGCGCCGCGGACGTAGGGGTAGCGCACGCGGGTGGGGGAGTAGGTGTACCAGGAGAACGCGGCGCCGCGGGGGCAGCCGCGGGGTTCGTACTCGGGGGAGTCGGGGCCGACGGAGGGGTAGTCGGTCTGCTGGGTCTCCCAGGTGATGATGCCGTCCTTGACGTAGACCTTCCAGGAGCAGGACCCGGTGCAGTTGACGCCGTGGGTGGAGCGCACGACCTTGTCGTGGGACCAGCGGTCGCGGTAGAACACGTCGCCCTGGCGTCCGCCGGTCAGGAACACCTGCCGCAGGTCGTCCGACACCTTCCCCCGCCGCAGGCGGCTGCCCAGGCGCAGCAGGGTGTCCGCAGGGTCGCGGGGGGTGCGCTCGTCGGGTGGGGGCACGACAGCTCCTCGGTTCTCAGGGTCGACGTCTCAGGATCGACAGCGGGCGACGTGTCGACGGCTCGGTCAGGAGGGGTTCGGGGCGCCCGGCCGGGCGTAGAAGTGCCACGTGAGCCACGTGCACAGGGCGAAGAACACGGCGCACCCGATGAAGAACGAGCGCGCGGGGACGAGCGACAGGCCGATGCCGACGAGGAACGGGCCGAACGCGGCGATCGAGGCGGTCCAGCCGATGACCCCGCCCGCCTGGCGGCGCGGGAAGATCATCGGCATCTGCTTGAAGGTCCCGGCGTTGCCGATGCCGGCGAAGGTGAACACCGCGAGCATCCCCGCGAGGAACCAGCCGAACTGCCCGACGTCGTGCGGGTCGAGGAAGAACAGCGAGAACACGGTCGAGACGGTCATGCCGATCCCGGCCACGAGGGTCCAGATCGCGCCGCCGAACCGGTCGCACAGCGGCCCGAACCCGGCGCGCGCGGCCGAGCCGAGCAGCGGGCCGAGGAACGCGTAGCGCAGCGGGTCGGGCGCGTTCGCGAACCCGCCGTACTGCGCGACGATGAGCAGCCCGAGCTGCGCCGCGAAACCGCTGAACGCCCCGAAGGTCATGAGGTAGATCGCCGTCATGATCCACGTGTGCTTGTTGCCGAAGATGTCGAGCTGCTCGCGGAGGTTCGCGCTCACCGGCACGCGGCGCAGGTAGAGGCCGGCGAGCACCGCCCCGAGCACGGTCCACGGCACGAGCACGAGCCCCGCGTTGTGCAGCCACAGGTGGCTGCCGGTCGCCGTCTGCTGGGGCGTGAGGACCGCCGTGCCCAGGAGACCGAAGCCGACGACCCACGGCGTGAGGAACTGGATGAGGCTCACGCCGAAGTTGCCGATCCCGGCCTGGAGACCGAGCGCTGTCCCCGCCATGCGCTTGGGGAAGAAGTAGCTCGTCGACGGCATGAACCCGGAGAACGCGCCGCCGCCGATCCCCGCGGCGACCGCGAGCAGCAGGAGCACCGAGTAGGGCGTGCTCGCGTCGCGGACGGCGAACGTCCAGCCGAGCATCGGCAGGAGGATGAGCGTCGCCGTGCCGCCCACGAGCGTCCTGGTGCCGACGACGGGCGGCAGGAACATGTAGACCATGCGGAACAGCCCGCCGGCGAGGCCCGGGACGGCCGTGAGCCAGTAGAGCTGCGCCGTCGTGAGGTCGAAGCCGACGTCGTTGAGCCGGGGCGCGACCGCGCTCACGAGGTACCACGCGCAGAACGCGAGCGTGAGGTTGTACGTCGTGATCCACAGCGTGCGCCACGCGAACCGGCGGTCCCAGCGGGACTCGTCCTCGGGGTCCCACGTCGACAGGTCCACGCTCGACGGCGTGCGCACCGCCCGCAGCAGCGAGGGGGGCCTGGTGGTGGCTGGGGCGGTCATGTCGTCCTCCCGTCGTCGCAGGTCACGACCACCGTCGTCGTGACGCCGGGTCCGTACCCGGTGCGCCGTCAGCATGACCCGACGGTCGGGAGCCGCGGCGGGCCGCGGACCGTGAAAAATCAGCTCGCGCGCGAGAGCTGCAGCACGCAGTGGTGCGGTTCGACGAACGGCAGCAGCCGTTCGGCGCGCACCGGACCGCCGACGCCCGCGAGCACGCCCTGGACCAGTCCGAGGTGCACAGCGCACAGGACGTCCTCGCGCTCGGCGGCGAGGGCGAGGAACGGGCACCGGTAGAGGTGGACGCGCATCGTGCCGCGGTCGAGCTCGGGGTCGAGCCCGAGCTGGTGCAGGTGGTCGTCGAGCGCGGCGAGCTGGTTCTCGGGAGTGGGCTCGGGGGCCTCCTGGCCCGCGGTCCGCAGCACGTCGACGAGCCGGCGCCCCGCCGCGCGCGCCGGTCCCGCGAGGTCGCCGGGTCCACGCCGGGACGGTCCGGTGGCCCCGGCCGGGTCGTCGCCGCGCCGGTCCTGCGCGGGGAGGACGTCCGCGGCGTCCTGGGCGTCGTCGTACCCGAGCACCGCGCGCGCGAGCGCGGCCCGGACGATCGACTCCCCGAGGCGCCGCGTCGCGCCGTCGTCCTGCGGGGGGTGCTCGCCCACGATCGCCTCGTAGAAGATGCGGGGCCGCCCGCGCGTCGTGCGGACCTCGGGCGCGCCACGCACGAAGCCCGCGTCCGTCAGCCGCTGAAGGTGCTCCCGGGTCGCGCTCGGGCACAGCGCGGCCTCGCGCGAGAGGTCCGCGAGCGTCATCGGCCCTCGCTCCTGCAGCGCGTGCAGGAGCGTCAGCCTGCTCGCGGAGGCGAGGGCGCGGTAGGTGGTCGACGTGTCCTCGGGCACGACGCCATCGTGCCCCGGCCCACCGGCGCCTGACCGGTCCCGGGACCGGTCAGGCGCCGATCGGTGACGAAGGTCCCGCGCGCGCGGGCCGTCAGGCCCCGGTCGTGCCGTGGTCGAGCGTCGCGCGCAGGCCGGGCCAGGCGTCCGCGAACGCGGGCAGCAGGTCCAGGGACGCGACGTCGTCGACCGGCACCCAGCGCACCTCGACGCTCTCCGCGTCGGTCGCGCGCGGCTCGAATGTCGCGCCGTCGGCCACCTCGGCCAGCACGGTCGTGTACCGCCACGGACCGTGGTCGAGCACGTGCTCGCCGAGGACACGCACGTGCCCGGGCTCGACGCCCGCCTCCTCCCGGGCCTCGCGGAGCGCGCCCTGCGCGGGCGTCTCGTCCGGTCCGACGGCGCCGCCCGGCACGCCCCACGTCCCGCCCTGGTCGGACCACGGGGCGCGGTGCTGCAGCACGACGTCGGTCAGCCGCCCCTCGCCGTCGCGTCGCCCGAGCAGGAGCCCCGCCGCACCGAACAGGCCCCAGTGCCGGCGCCCGCACTCGCACTCGACCCAGCCGTCCCCGGGCTGGAGGTGGCGGGGGAGCCGCGGGGGTGGCTCGCCGGGGTCGCGCGGCGCGGTGGGGATCGTCACGGGCCCATGCTGCCAGGCCTGCCGAGGTGCTCGGTGCGGGGTCCGGGGCGGCGTACGGCCAGGACCCGGTGCGGGTGCCCGGAGAGGTTGCCCGGGTGGACGACCGCACCGCGTACGCTTCTCCGCTTGTGAGCAGGCTCGGAGAGATCGTCGCGCCCCGGCGCATGGGTACCGGCTTCCGCTGGCTGCTGTCGTCGTCGTGGACCAGCAACGTCGGCGACGGCATCGCCCTGGCGGCAGGTCCCCTGCTCGTCGCGTCCCAGACCGACTCCGCGTTCCTCGTCGCGCTCGCGGCGCTCCTGCAGCAGCTGCCCTGGCTCCTGTTCGGCCTCTGGGCCGGGGCGCTGGCCGACCGCCTCGACCGGCGCGTCGTCGTCATGGTCGCGAACGCGCTGCGGGCACTCGTCGTCGTCGCCCTGTGCGTCGTGATCGCGACCGGGCACGTGAGCATCGGCGTCGTGCTCGCCGTGACGTTCCTCTACGGGGTCGCCGAGGTGTTCGCCGACTCCGCGTCCCAGACGCTGCTCCCGATGCTCGTCGAGCCACGCGACCTCGGCACCGGCAACGCGCGGCTGCAGGCCGGGTTCCTCACTGCGAACCAGCTCCTCGGGCCGCCCGTCGGCGCGTTCCTGTTCGCGCTCGGGGCGGTCTGGCCGTTCGTCGTCCAGGTCGTGTGCGTCGCCCTCGCCGTCGTGCTCGTGGGCCGCATCGCGACGCAGCCCGGCGGGGTGCGCGAGACGCAGACGCACGTGCGCCAGGACATCGCCGAGGGTGTGCGGTGGATCCTCGGGAACGCGCCGGTCCGCACGCTCGCGCTCGTCATCCTGGCCTTCAACGTCACCTGGGCGGCGCCGTGGGGCGTCCTCGTGAAGTACGCGCTGGACCACCTCGACATGGGCGAGGTCGGGTTCGGCCTCCTCACGACGGCGTCGGCCGTCGGGGGAGTGATCGGCATCGCGTCGTTCGGGTGGCTCGAGCGCCACCTGCGGCTGTCGACCATCATGCGCGTGTGCCTCTCGCTCGAGGTCGTCATGCACCTCGCGCTCGCGCTCACCACGACCGGCTGGGTCGCGCTCGCGATCATGGTCGTGTTCGGGGCGTACGCGTTCGTCTGGGGCACCGTGTCCAACACGATCCGCCAGCGCGCCGTGCCCACGGAGTTCCAGGGTCGCGTCGGCTCGGTGTACCTGGTCTGCGTGTTCGGCGGCAGCGTCGTCGGGCAGGCGCTGGGCGGCGTCCTCGCCCAGGCGTGGGGGATCACCGCCCCGTTCTGGTTCGCGTTCGTCGGCGCGGGCATCACGCTCGCCCTCGTGTGGCGCCGGCTCGGGAACATCGCCCACGCCGGCGAGGTGCCCGTGGCCGACTGACCGTCCGCCGTCGGCGAATTCCGTGGACCGTGTGGGTGGCGGCCGTCAGGATGTGCGGGTGAGCCATACGCCGTACGAGAACACCGACGCCCCCACCGCCGACGTCTCCGACGGCGCGGAGCCCGACGCTCCCGTCGACGACACGCTCGCCAAGCCCCGGTGGCGGCGGGACACCGCGATCTTCCTCTCCGGGCAGACGGTCTCCCTCTTCGGCTCGATGCTCGTGCAGTACGCCGTCATGTGGCACCTGACGATCGAGACGAAGTCCGGGGCGGTGCTCGCGCTGAGCACGCTCTTCGGGTTCCTGCCGCAGGCGGTCGTCTCGATCTTCGGCGGCGTGTGGGCGGACCGGGTGAACCGCAAGGCGCTCGTCATCGCCGCGGACGGCACGATCGCCGTGACGACCCTCGCGCTCGCGCTGCTCATGCTCGGCGGCGCCGACGACCTCTGGCTCATCTACGGGGCGCTCGCGATCCGCTCCACGGGCGCCGGGATCCAGACCCCCGCCGTCGCGGCCCTCCTCCCGCAGATCGTCCCGACCAGCAAGCTGCTCCGCGTCAACGGGATCAACCAGTCGATCCAGTCCGCGATGATGCTCCTCGCGCCGGCGGTCGCCGCGGCCGTGTACGCCAGCACGTCCATCGTGTCCGTGTTCTTCATCGACGTCGTCACCGCCGTGATCGGGATCGGGCTGCTCCTGCTCGTCCCCGTCCCGACGCTCGCGCACGCCGCCGCGGGAGAGCGGGCCGGGTACTTCGACGACCTCGTCGAGGGCTTCCGCTACCTCGGTTCCCACCCGTTCGTGCGCTGGGTCCTCGGCCTCTACGCCGTCGTCTTCCTGCTCATCGTCGCGCCGTCGTACCTCACCCCGCTCATGGTCGCGCGGACCTTCGGCGAGGAGGTCTGGAAGCTCACCGTGAACGAGGTCGCCTTCTCCGTCGGCATGCTGCTCGGCGGCGTGCTCCTCGCGACCTGGGGCGGGCTCAAGAACCGCATCGCCATGATCGTCGGCTCGACGTTCGTGTTCGGCGTCCTGTCCGTCGCGATGGGCCTCTCCACGAACATGTGGGTGTTCTTCGCCTTCATGTTCCTGCTCGGCCTGTCCGTCCCGCCGTTCTCGACGACCTCCATGACCGTCCTCCAGGAGACCGTCGAGCCCGAGCGTCAGGGCCGCGTCTTCGGCTTCGTCGGCATCGTCATGGCCGTCTCGATGCCGCTCGGCATGGTGGTGTTCGGCCCCCTGGCGGACCGCTTCACCGTCGAGTCGCTCCTCGTCGTCTCCGGGATCCTCATGTTCCTCGTCATCACCGTCGCCGTCGCCCTCCCCTCGGGCCGCCGCGCCATGCGCTCGGCCGCCCAGCACGGCTAGCGCTCGTCTCGTCCGTCCCGCGGTGGGGTCTCGCACCCGTCTGGTCGGGTTCGCCGCGGCGTCGGGGTCGAGGGCCCGCGTGGTCGGGTCCGCGGTGGGGCCGGACCGTGTGCTCGGACTGGTGCGCCGTCACGTCGGTCCGTCGGGTGGCAGTTCTCGGAGCGCGCCTCTGACGTGCTTCGCCCATGGTCCGATCCCACCGCTCGTCCTGCCCGGCACGCACGACCTGCGGCCGGGGTCCGGCAGATTCGGTGCACCGAGATGCGAGAAGTGGCCCCTCCGGGCTGCGCCCGCGGGGCCACGTCTCGCATCTCGTCATCGCGCGCGCTGACAACCGGCCACCCGACCCGACCACGCGGGTCGTGAGAACTGGCCCGGCCCGGCGCCCCGACCACGCGGGTCGTGCACCGGGCTCGACGGTGGCGCGGCGGGTCAGTCGACGATCTCGCAGATGGCCGTGCCGGAGCTGACGCTCGCACCCGCGGTGGCGGAGAGCGAGCGGACGGTGCCGGCGCGGTGGGCGAGGAGGGGCTGCTCCATCTTCATGGCCTCGAGCACGACCACGAGGTCGCCCTCGGCGACCTGGGTGCCGTCGGCGACGGCGACCTTGACGATCGTGCCCTGCATGGGGGAGGCGAGGGTCGTGCCGGACGCGCCACCGTTCGCCTTGGCAGCGCTGCGGCGCGCGGGTCGCCGGGCGGCGTTGGCGGTGCGGGCACGGCCCGCGGCCATGCCGAGGCCTGCCGGGAGGACGACCTCCAGGCGCTTGCCGCCGACCTCGACGACGACGCGCTCGGTCGCGAGCGGCTCGTCGTCCTCGTCGGCGGAGGCGGCCGGGGCGGGCGCGAGCGCGGCGAGCTGGTCGGCGAACTCGGTCTCGATCCAGCGGGTGTGCACCCGGAACGGCTCGTCGTCCGTGGGGACGAACGCCTCGGCGTCGAGCACGGCGCGGTGGAACGGGACGACCGTCGGGATGCCCTCGACCTCGAGCTCGCGCAGCGCGCGGCGGGCCCGCTGGACGGCCTGCTCGCGCGTGGCGCCGGTGACGATGACCTTGGCGATCATGGAGTCGAACGCGCCGGAGATCGTGTCGCCCTCGGCAACGCCGGAGTCGACGCGCACGCCGGGGCCGGACGGGTAGCGCAGGCGCGTGATGCGGCCGGGGGCGGGCAGGAAGTTCGCGGCGGGGTCCTCGCCGTTGATGCGGAACTCGATCGAGTGGCCGCGCACCTGCGTCGACGTGTAGCCGAGCGGCTCGCCCGCGGCGATGCGTAGCTGCTCGCGGACGAGGTCGATGCCGGTGACCTCCTCGGACACGGGGTGCTCGACCTGGAGGCGCGTGTTGACCTCGAGGAAGGAGATGGTGCCGTCGGCGCCGACGAGGAACTCGCACGTGCCCGCGCCGACGTAGCCCGCCTCGCGCAGGATCGCCTCGGACGCCTTGTAGAGCTCGGCCTCCTGGGCGGGGCTGAGGTAGGGCGCGGGGGCCTCCTCGACGAGCTTCTGGTGGCGGCGCTGGAGGGAGCAGTCGCGCGTGGACACGACGACGACGGTCCCGTGCTCGTCCGCGAGGCACTGGGTCTCCACGTGGCGGGGCGTGTCGAGGTAGCGCTCGACGAAGCACTCTCCGCGCCCGAACGCGGCGGTGGCCTCGCGGACCGCGGACTCGAAGAGCTCGTCGATCTCGTCGGCCGTGCGCGCGACCTTGAGGCCGCGCCCGCCGCCGCCGAACGCCGCCTTGATCGCGACGGGCAGGCCGTGCTCGGCGGCGAAGGCGTGCACCTCGCTCGCGTCGGCGACCGGGTCGGGCGTGCCGGGCACGAGCGGGGCGCCGGCGCGCTGCGCGATGTGGCGCGCGCTCACCTTGTCGCCGAGGGCGTCGATCGCGGCGGGCGGGGGGCCGATCCAGACGAGGCCGGCGTCGAGCACGGCCTGGGCGAACTCCGCATTCTCGGCGAGGAAGCCGTACCCGGGGTGCACCGCGTCCGCGCCGGAGCGGCGCGCGACGTCGAGCAGCTTCGCGATGTCGAGGTACGTCTCGGCCGCCCGGGCACCACCGAGCGCGAACGCCTCGTCGGCGAGGTGCACGTGCGGCGCCTGCCGGTCGGGGTCGGCGTAGACCGCGACGGACGCGATGCCGGCGTCGGCGCAGGCACGGACGATCCGGACGGCGATCTCGCCACGGTTGGCGACGAGGACCTTGCTCAGGGGGCGGGTGGGGTTCGCGGGCACGGCTCACGGTAACGCGTGCGCGCCGCGCCGATCACGCTCCCGGGCCGGGTACCGGACAAGATTGGAGAAGATGCCAAGGCGCATGCGGGGCGGTTGGAGGAAACCTCCATAGCGGCACGCTCCTGGGCCTCGCCCGGCCCGTGGGGTTGTCCGGCACCCACAACGAGCGCAGACGACGGACGACGGCCGCGTCGGGTCAGGCGCGCAGCTCGTGCCAGGCGACCCCGGCCTCGCGGAGCAGCGAGCGCAGCAGCGGGAGGCTGATCCCGACGACGCCGTGGTGGTCGCCCTCGATGCGCTCGACGTAGGGCCCGCCGAGTCCGTCGACCGTGAACGCCCCCGCGACGTGCAGCGGCTCGCCCGTCGCGACGTACGCGTCGATCTCGTCGTCGGTGAGGTCGGCGAAGTGCACGGTCGTCGAGCTCGTGGCCCCCGTGGCGGTGCCCGTCCCGCCGTCCGTCTCCGGTCGCAGGTCGACGAGCCAGTGGCCGGTGTGCAGCACGCCGGCCCGGCCGCGCATCGCGCGCCAGCGCGCGCGGGCGTCGTCGGCGTCGGCGGGCTTGCCGAGCACCTCGCCGTCGAACTCGAGCATCGAGTCGCAGCCGACGAGCAGCGTGGGGTCGTCGATCGGGGCGCCGGTCCCGTCCTCGGCGAGGGCGCGCACGATCTCCTCGGCCTTCGCGCGGGCGAGGACGAGCACCGCGTCCACCGGGTCGAGACCGCCGCGCTCCGCGGCGGCCGCCCGCAGGACCGCGTCCTCGTCGACCCCGGAGACGCGGACGAGGGGTTCGACGCCGGCCGCGCGCAGCGTCGCGAGGCGGGCGGGGGAGCGGGAGGCGAGCACGAGTCGGAGCACCCGCGCAGACTACCCGCCGAGGCCCGACGCACCGGAGCGCCGGGACGCGACGCGTCCGCTACGCGACGAGGAGCGCGGCGACGACGAGGACGACCGGCGAGCCGAGCGTGGTGACGAGGATCGTGTCGCGCGCGAGGATCTCGCCCCTGCCGAACCGCGCCGCGTAGTTGTAGACGTTCTGGGCGGTGGGCAGCGCGGCGAGCGTGACGGCGGAGGCGACCGCAGCCTCGTCGAGCCCGAGGACGAGCCGGGCCACGACGAATGCGGCGACCGGCATGACGAGGAGCTTCGCGACGCTCGCGACGCCGACGGCCGCGCGCGGCTCGCCGCGGCGCAGCGGCCTCGTGCCGTGCAGCGACATGCCGAACGCGAGCAGGATCATGGGGATCGCCGCGCCGCCGAGGATCTCGAGCGGCGCCATGACGGCCACGGGCGGCGTCCAGCCGGCCAGCGAGACGGCGGCCCCCGCGAACGACCCGAGGATGATCGGGTTGCGCACGGGCTGGGCGAGCACGAAGCGCCAGGACAGCCGCCCGCTCGTCGTCGCGTCGAGGACGAGCAGGGTCACGGGCGCGAGCACGAGGAGCTGGAGGAGGATCACCGGCACGACCGCGGTCGCGTCGCCGAGCACGTACACCGCGACGGGCAAGCCGATGTTGTTCGCGTTCACGTAGCCGGAGCCGACGGCCCCGATCGTCGCCTCGGGGGCGGGGAGCCGGAGCCACAGCCGGTCGACGAGCACGAACACGCCCGCGGTGACGACGGCCGCCGTCGCCGCGACCGCGAGGGGCGCCTGGACGAGCGCGCCGACGTCGGCCCGCGCGAGGACGGTGAACAGCAGCGCGGGGCTCGCGACGAAGAACCCGATGCGGTTGAGCGCCGTCCGGGCGTCGGGGCCCCCGATGCCGAGACGCGCGGTGACGTACCCGGCCGCGACGACCACGGCGATGATGGCGAAACCGGTGAGGACGGCGCCCATGCGTCAGGTCCTCGAGGCGGGACCGACGCCGGTCGGCCCGGGCCGGCGCGAGGCCGACCCGGGCCGTGCCGACGACCGGGTCACGAGGAGAGCGCGTCGCGCAGCACGTCCAGGCCCACCGAGCCGAGGTTCAGCGCGCGCGCGTGGAACGCCTTCGCGTCGAACGCCTCGCCGCGTGCCGAGGCGGCCGCGCGGGCCTCGTCGCGCGTGGCCTCCCACAGGCGCTGCCCGACCTTGTACGACGGCGCCTGCCCCGGCCAGCCGAGGTAGCGGTCGAGCTCGAACCGCACGAACGAGTCGGGCATGTTGACGTTCGCGCGCAGGAACGTGAGCGCCTTGTCCGCGTCCCAGGTCCCGCCGCCCCACTGTTCCGGCGCGGGCAGGCCGAGGTGCACGCCGATGTCGAGCACGACGCGCGCCGCGCGCATGCGCTGCGCGTCGAGCATGCCGAGGCGGTCGCCGTCGTCGTCGAGGAACCCGAGGTCCGCCATGAGGCGCTCCGCGTACAGCGCCCAGCCCTCGCCGTGGCCCGAGACCCAGCACGCCAGGCGGCGCCACGTGTTGAGCGTCGCGCGCGCGTACACGGCCTGGCCGCACTGGAGGTGGTGGCCCGGGACGCCCTCGTGGTAGACCGTCGTCTTCTCGCGCCACGTGTTGAACTCCGTGACGTCCGACGGCACGGACCACCACATGCGGCCCGGCCGGGAGAAGTCGTCGCTCGGGGGCGTGTAGTAGATCCCGCCCGTCTGCGTCGGCGCGATCATGCACTCGAGGTCGAGCACCGGCGTCGGGATGTCGAAGTGGACGCCGTTCAGCGCGCCGATCGCGGCGTCCGACGTCTCCTGCATCCACGACTTCAGGGCGTCCGTGCCGTGCAGGGTGCGCGCCGGGTCGGCGTCGAGTGCGGCCACGGCGTCCTCGACGCTCGCGCCGGGACCCGCGATGCGGCCCGCGATCTCCTCCTGCTCGGCGACGACGCGCGCGAGCTCCTCGAGCCCCCACGCGTAGGTCTCGTCCAGGTCGACCTGCGCGCCGAGGAACGTGCGCGAGAAGAGCCCGTAGCGCTCGCGGCCCACGGCGTCCTGCTCGCGGGCCTGCGGGGCGAGCGTCGTCTCGAGGAAGTCCGCGAGGCGGCCGTAGGCCTCGCGCGCCGCGGCGGCGCCGTGCTCGAGCTCCTTGCGCACGAGCGAGCACGCCGAGGAGTCGTCGAGGACGGCGTTCGCCTCGGGGCCGGCGACGAACGTCGTGAAGAACGAGCCCTTCGCGTCCGCGAGCTCGCGCGACTGCTGCACGCCGATCCGCACCTGGCGGATCGCGGCGACGTTGCCGCGGGAGGCCGCCTCCGTGAGCGACGCCATGTACCCGTCGATCGCGGTGGGGAGGGCGTTGAGGCGCGAGGCGATGTTCTCCCACGCCTCGACCGTGCCGGTCGGCATGATGTCGAAGACGTCGCGCAGCTCCTGCACCGGCGACGCGATGTTGTTGAGGCTCGCGAGCGGCTCGCCCGCCTCGTGCAGCTCGAGCTGGAGGCCGACGCGCTCGCGCATCGCCGCGAGGGTGACCCGGTCGACGTCGTCGGCCGGCTCCAGGCCCTCGAGCTCGCGCAGCACCGCGCGGTCGGCGTCGGCCCGCGCGTCGTGCCCGGCGGGCGAGAGGTCGGAGACGAGGTGGTCGTAGCCGGACAGCCCCATCGCGGTCGCGGAGATCGGGTCGAGCTCGGCGATCCGCGTGACGTAGGCCTCGGCGACGGCGTCGATCGGCGTGGGTGTGCGGTCGGGGGTCCCGGCGGATGCGCCGGCGGGTGTGGTGGTGGTGTCGCTCACCCGGTCGAGACTACTCGGCGCCCGGTCGCGGGTCTGCCGGATTCCCCGGGGTCTCGCCGCGGTCGCCCCCGGTCGGATCCGTGGCCGGGCCCTCGGAAGAAGCGTCGTCGGACAGGGCCCGCAGCGCCGCCGCGAGGTCGTCCGCCCAGGCGCGGTGGTAGCGCACGAGGAGCACGCCCGTCGCGTCCGCGTCGTCCGCGGCGTGCCAGACGGCGACCGGGTCGCCCGGCCGCGGACCTGCCGCGCCGTCGGGCACGACGACGCGCGCCGGGCGTGCGGTCCTCGCGCCGGACGCGGTGGTCACGACCAGCGTCGCCCGCACGACCGAGGGACCCGCCGTCGTGGCGCTCGTCGCCGAGCCCCGCGCGCCGTCCGCAGCGGTGTCCTCGCCGGTGCCCGTGGTCGAGCCCACGACACCGACACCGGGGAGCACGAGCGTCCCGGTCGCCCGGACCGGCGCGGCGAGCAGCGCGTCGCGGCCGCGGGCGAGCCCCGCCACCACCCGGTCGTCCTGGTAGCGCACGAGCGCGAGCAGGGCCGTGACGAGGAGCCCCAGCGTCGCGACCACCACGACGGCGTCCGGCACGGGCCAGCCGCGGCCCGACGCGAGGCGCTGGTAGACGAGCAGCGCGACGGTCGGCACGAACGCCACGGCCCAGGCCCAGCGGCGCCAGCCCGGCACGGGCTCCACCGCCGGCAGACCGGTCGGGTCCGCCTCGACCGCGTCGGCGGAGGCGGGGAGCTCGACGAGCACGCCCCGCTCGGGCAGGCGGCGCACGCGGGGCGACGCGCTCGGCGCGGTCACGACCGCTGGCTCCAGCGCCACGAGTCGGCGTTGTGCCGGCCGGAGCGCCCGCCGAAGTTCTTCGCGGTCGCGCCGTCCCCGGTCCCGCGCAGCCCGCGCGCGCGGTTGGTCCACTCGTCGACGGGCGCGACGTCGTCGGGCAGGCCGCTCGCGGCGGCGGCCGCGGCGAGGCCGGCGACGAGCGCGGCGACCTCGAGCTCGTCCGGCGCGCCCCGCACGACGCGGACGCTCGGGGCGTCGGGCCGCGGCGTGCTCACTCGTCGTCCTCGTCGTGCTCGTGGTCGTCGTCCGCCCCGCGTCCCACGCCCCACTCGGGGACGGCGTAGCCCGCCTCGACGAGCCGCTCGCGTGCCTCGTGCCCCCACCGGTCCAGGAGCCCGACGACGTCGTCGAGGTCCGGCCCGCCGGGGTGAGTCATGACGACGTAGTCGAGGGTGAACGTGTCGTCCTGCACGTCGGCAGGCGAGGCGTCGTCGTCGACCTCCTCGTCGGCGCCCGGGTCCCACACCGACGTCGTGAGGTCGGCGTGGATGCCGAGCGCGCCGTGCAGCTCGTCGAACAGCCGCGCGTTGAGCGCGCCGATGCGGCCCTCGAGCGCGAGGACGCGCGGGTCCTCGTCCGCCTCGGACGCCCCGAACTCGGCCCGCACGCCGACGGCCGTCTCGACGTACTCGTGCAGCGCCGCCGTGAGCGCGTCGACCGCGGCGTGCAGCGGCGCCGGGTCCACGGACCCGAGCGGCACGGGTCCGTGCGTGGCGTCGTCGTGGCTCATGCGTGGTCCTTCCTCGCGAGGTTCTTCGGGCGCTGGTGCTCGCCCGCGGTCACAGCGGGATGTTCCCGTGCTTCTTGGGCGGCAGGGTCGCGCGCTTGGTGCGCAGCGCCCGCAGCGCGCGCACGACCTGTACGCGCGTCTCCGACGGACGGATGACCGCGTCGACGTACCCGCGCTCGGCGGCGTCCCACGGGTTGACGATCGCGTCCTCGTACTCGGCGACGAGCCGGGCGCGCTCCGCCTCGACGTCGTCGCCGGCGTCCGCCGCGCGCTTGAGCGCCGCGCGCTGGAGGATGTTCACCGCGCCGCCCGCGCCCATGACGGCGACCTGCGCCGTCGGCCACGCGAGGTTGACGTCGGCGCCGAGCTGCTTGGAGCCCATGACGATGTAGGCGCCGCCGTACGCCTTGCGCGTGATGACGGTGACGAGCGGGACCGTGGCCTCGGCGTAGGCGTAGATGAGCTTGGCGCCGCGGCGGATGATGCCCTGGTGCTCCTGGTCGACGCCCGGGAGGAAGCCCGGGACGTCGACGAGCGTGAGCACGGGGATGTTGAACGCGTCGCACGTGCGCACGAACCGCGCCGCCTTCTCCGCGGCGTCGATGTCGAGCGTGCCCGCCATCGCGAGCGGCTGGTTCGCGACGACGCCGACCGACTGGCCCTCGACGTGCCCGAACCCGACGAGCACGTTCTTCGCGAACAGCGGCTGCACCTCGAGGAACGCGCCCTCGTCGAGCACGTGCTCGATCACCGTGCGCATGTCGTACGGCTGCGAGTCCGAGTCGGGCACGAGCGCGTCGAGCTCGAGGTCCACCTCCGTGACGTCGAGCTCGACGTCGTCGGGCGGGAACGACGGCGCGTCCGAGAGGTTGTTCTGCGGCAGGTAGGACACGAGGTGGCGCACGTAGTCGATCGCGTCGTCCTCGTCCGCGCCGAGGTAGTGCGCGACGCCGGACTTCTCGTTGTGCGTCAGGCCGCCGCCGAGCTCCTCGAAGCCCACGTCCTCGCCCGTCACGGCGCGGATCACGTCCGGCCCGGTGATGAACATGTTGGACGTCTTGTCCGCCATGACGATGAAGTCCGTCAGGGCGGGGGAGTACACCGCGCCGCCCGCGCTCGGGCCGAGGATGAGCGAGATCTGCGGGATCACGCCGGACGACGCGACGTTGCGGCGGAAGATCTCCGCGAACTGCGTGAGCGCCGCGACGCCCTCCTGGATGCGCGCGCCGCCGCCGTCGGAGATGCCGATCAGCGGGACGCCCGTGCGCAGCGCGAGGTCCTGCACCTTGGTGATCTTCTGGCCGTGCACCTCGCCGAGGCTCCCGCCGAACACGGTGAAGTCCTGCGAGTACACGCACACCTGGCGGCCGTCGATCGTGCCGTGCCCGACGACGACGCCGTCGCCCGCCAGGCGCTTCTTCTCCAGGCCGAAGTTGTGCGAGCGGTGCTTGGCGAACGCGTCGAGCTCGACGAAGCTGCCCTCGTCGAGCAGCGCCTCGATGCGCTCGCGCGCCGTCTTCTTGCCGCGCGCGTGCTGCTTGGTCCGCGCCGCGTCCTCGGGCAGCTCGGTCGCCTCGGCGCGGCGACGGTCGAGGTCGGCGAGCTTGGCCGCGGTGCCCACGAGGTGGGGCGCGTCGGGCGATGTCGGGGGTGCCTCGGGCGTCGCGGGCGAGGTGGTCGCAGAGTCCGTCACGGACCCGAGCCTAGTTGGCGGGTGGCGCCAACTCGATGCGGGCGACGCCAGCACGGCCGGGGCGGGTCTTGGTGGGTGTCGACAAACCCGCCGCGGGCGCCAGGGCCGTGCCGCCGGGTGCCCGGACCGCCGGGCCGCCCTCGTGCCGGACCGTCCGCGTGCGGGAGGATGGCGGGCATGGCGAGCGCGCGCGAGGACGAGACCAGGCCCGACGGCGACGGGCGTCCCCCGCTCCGGACGGAGTTCCTGCGGGAGCTGCTCGTGACGCCTGCGGGGCCGCTCGCCCGGCTCGAGGTCGTCCCCGAGTCGGCCTCGACGAACGCCGAGCTCGCCCGTGCGGTCGCCGCCGACCCGGGCGCCTGGCCCGCGCCGGCGCTCCTCGTCGCCGAGCACCAGCCCGGAGGGCGCGGCCGGCTGGGCCGCTCGTGGACGACCCCGCCGCGCGCCGCGCTCCTCGGCTCGCTCCTCCTGCGCCCCGAGGTGCCGCGCGAGGCCCTGAGCTGGCTCCCGCTCCTCGCCGGGCTCGCGACGGCCCGCGCGCTGCGCGCGACCGCCGGGGTCGACGCCGTCGTCAAGTGGCCGAACGACGTCCTCGTGCCGGACCCGGGCGCCGCGCCGGGGTCGCCGGACGTCGCGACGCCGCGAGCCGGTGACCAGGCGCCGCTGCGCAAGGTCGCCGGCATCCTCGCGGAGGTGCTTCCCGACGGCGGCGTCGTCGTCGGCGTCGGGCTCAACGTCTCGCAGGAGCGCGACGAGCTGCCCGTCCCCACGGCCACCTCGCTCGCCCTGGCGGGCGCCGCGACGACCGACCGGGAGGTCGTGCTCGTCGCCCTCCACGAGGCGTTCGGCGAGGTCCTGGCGCGCTGGCAGGACGCCGGGGGCGACGCCCACGCGGCCGGGCTCGACGCCGACTGCGCCGAGGTCAGCGCCACGCTCGGGACGCGCGTGCGCGTCGAGCGCGTCGGGGGCGGCGACGTCGTCGGGCTCGCGACCGGGCTCGCTCCCGACGGCGGCCTGGTGGTGCGCGAGGACGACGGGACGACGAGCGTCCACCACAGCGGCGACGTCCACCACCTGCGCCGGCACGACTGATCTCGCCCGCCGCGGCCGAGGAATAGGATCGCCGGGTGCCCGTGGACCCTGAGCAGAACGAGCCCGTCACCGCCATCCCGTCCCCGGACGGCGGGGAGGGCGGCGAGCCGGCCCCGGACGCCGAGGCGACGGAGGCGGTGCTCGACGAGGCGCTGCTGGGCGGCCCCCGCACCCTCACCATCGAGCGGCTCGCCGAGCGCGCCGGCGTCGGCGAGGACCTGGTCCGCGCCTACTGGCAGGCGCTGGGCCTCCCCGTCACCGAGGGCGAGGAGCACGCGTTCACCGAGAAGGACGCGCAGGCGCTCGCGGACGTGTTCGCCTTCGCCGAGACGGAGCGGCTCGACGAGCGCGCCCTGACGACCCTCATCCGGTCCACCGGGCACACGACCGAGCGGCTCGTGCTCTGGCAGGTCGAGGCGCTCGTCGAGCACCTGACGCGCCGGTTCGACCTCGACGACACGAGCGCGCGCCTGCTCGTCCTCGACCGGCTGCCCGAGCTCGCACCCGTCCTCGAGGAGCAGCTCCTGCACGCCTGGCGCCGCCAGCTCGCGGCGGTCGCCGGGAGGTTCGCGGTCGAGTTCTCGGACGCGCGCGCCACCGCGGTCGACGAGCACGAGCTGCCGCTCCCGCGCGCGGTCGGGTTCGCGGACATCGTCTCCTTCACGCAGCGCACGCGCGGGCTGGGGTCGAGCGAGCTCGCGGAGTTCGTCCAGCTCTTCGAGACGAGCGCGCGCGACGTCATCACCGCCGCGGGCGGGCGTGTCGTCAAGACGATCGGCGACGCGGTGCTCTACGTCGCCGACGACGTCGCGACCGGGGCACGCGTCGCGCTCGGCCTGGCCGAGGCCGGCGGGCGGGAGGAGGACGTCGACGTCCCGCCCGTCCGCGTCAGCCTCGTGTGGGGCCGGGTCCTCTCGCGGTTCGGCGACGTGTTCGGGCCGAGCGTCAACCTCGCCGCCCGCCTCGTCGACATCGCCGAGCCGACGACGGTCCTCGTCGACCGCGAGACCGCGGGCCTGCTCGCGGGCGACCAGCGCTTCGCGCTCACGGCGCAGCCCGAGACCGAGGTGCAGGGGCTCGGCACGATCGAGCCCGTGCGCCTCCAGTGGGCCTACCGCGGCTGACGCCCTGCCGACCTCGCGGCCCGCTCAGACGGCCTCGAGCAGGCCCGGACCGTCGTTCGTCACGGAGTTGACCAGGGTCGAGATCTCGCGCGCGACCATCGGGACGTCGTCGTGCGGACCGCCGAGCCCGAGCAGGTCGGCCGCCCCGCGAGCGTCGACCGCCGGGTCGAGCCACGCGTCCCACGCGTCGGCGGGCAGGGCGAGCGGCATGCGGTCGTGGATCTCGGCGAGGTACGGCGCCGCGTCCGTCGTGATGATCGTCGTCGAGACGAGCCAGCGGTCGGGGTCGTCGTCCGCCTTGGTCCGGTCGCGCCAGAACTCGTAGAGCCCGGCGAACGCGGCGCTCTCGCCGTCGCCGGGCGCGATCCAGTACGGCTGCTTGGGCACCTTGCCCCGGCGCACGGGCGCGGACCCGGCCGGGGACGCGCCGTCGGGCAGGACGCGCCACTCGTAGTACCCGTCCGCGGGCACGAGGCACCGGCGGACGCCGAACGGCTTGGCGAACGCCGGCTTGTCGAGGATCGACTCCGCGCGCGCGTTGATCATGCGCGCGCCGCCCTTGGGGTCCTTGGACCACGACGGCACGAGGCCCCAGCGCGCGAGGCGCAACGAGCGCCGGACCTCGCCCGTGTCCTTGGCCGCGCGCTCCACGACGATCCGTACCGGGTCGGTCGGCGCGAGGTTCCACGACGGCGGCAGGAGCCGCGCGTCGTCGGCCACGTCCGCGATCGCGAACTCGTCCGCGAGGTCCTGCGCGTCCCGGAAGGAGGCATAGCGTCCGCACATGCCTCCAGCCTGCCGCACGCCACCCACGCACGGGCCGTGAGGGAGAGCAGGCTCACGCCCGAAGCGCCGTGTCCCGCACGATCGAATCGATACGATGGACGCCATGCCCTCTTCCTCGGTCGACCCCGCCGTGCCCCGACCGAGATCGTCCGCACGCTGGGTGCTGCTCCTCGGCGCGCTCGCCACGCTCCCCGCGCTCACGGTCGACATGTACCTCCCGCTGCTGCCCGAGGTCGGCGCCGACCTCGGAGCCCCGGACTCCCTCGCGCAGCTGACGCTCTCCGCCATGCTCGTCGGCGGGGCGGTCGGGCAGCTCGTCATCGGTCCCCTCTCCGACCGGTACGGCCGCCGCCTGCCCGTCCTCGTCGGCCTGTCGCTGCACGTCGTGACCTCGATCCTGTGCGCGATGGCCCCCAACATCGGGATCCTCATCGGGCTGCGCGTGCTCCAGGGCTTCTTCAACGCGTCCGCGTCCGTCGTCGCGATCGCCGCCATCCGCGACCGCTTCACCGGCTCCGACGCCGCGCGCATCCTCTCGCGGCTCATGCTCGTCATCGGGCTCGCGCCCCTCCTCGCGCCGTCGCTCGGGTCGTTCATCGGCGCGCACGCGTCGTGGCACGCGGTGTTCTGGGTCCTCGCGGCCGCCGGGCTGGCGCTCGCCGCCGTCGTCCTGCTCTGGATGCCGGAGTCGCTCCCGGTCGAGCGGCGGCGCCCCGCCGGGGCGCGCACCGTCCTGCGTGGTTACGCGAGCCTCCTGCGCGACCGCCACTTCGTCGCGCTCGCCGTCCTGCCCGGGCTCGGCCAGGCCGTGCTCATGAGCTACGTCGTCGGCTCGCCGTTCGTGCTCCAGGAGGGGTACGGGCTCAGCCACGGCCAGTTCGCGCTGCTGTTCGCGGTCAACGGCGTCGGCCTCGTGCTCTCCGCGCAGGCGAACGCCGCGCTCGTGCGTCGCGTGGCGCCCATGCGCCTGCTGCGCGTCGCGCTCGTCGTGCAGGGAGTGTTCACCGTGGGGTTGCTCGTGGTCGCCCTGACCGGCGCGGGCGGCATCGTCGGCATCGTCGCGGCCCTGTTCCTCGTCCTGTCGATGCAGGGCATGATCCCCGCGAACGCGTCGGCGCTCGCGCTCACCCGGCACGGCGAGATCGCGGGCACGGCGGCCGCCGTCATCGGTGCCTTCCAGTCCGGCGTCGCCGGGCTCGTGAGCCCGCTCGTCGGCGTGCTCGGGGGCGACGCCGTGGCGATGGCCACCGTCATGCTCGGCGCCGTCGTCGCGTCGCTCCTCGTGCTCGCCCTCGCGACGCCCGCGTTCCGCCGCGGCGGCTGGCACACGCCGGTCTGACGGTCACCGGCGCGCCACGCGCTCGTCGACCACCCGTCGCTCGTCCGCAACCCCCGCGTCGCCGGGCGGCGCTTGGCTGGCTCCCATGAGACCCACAGCCGTGCTCAAGGTCGCCGCCGCGCTCACCGCCGCCGTCGCCGTCGCGCTGACGCCCTCGGCGACAGCGCTCGCCGCCGCACCGGGCGCCCTCGCCGCCCGCCCGGGCGAGGGGGCCGGACCCGGCCGCGCGACGGCCGTCGTCCCCACGCTCGTCGCCCGCGCGACGCTGTCCGCCGACCACCTGGAGGACGGGCCGCCGTCCGGTGCGCTCGCGACCCCCGCCAACGGCCGCCAGGGGCCCTTCGACGGGCAGGTGATCCCGGGCTTCTCGGCCATGATCGACAACGGCGACGGGACCTTCTGGGCCCAGCCGGACAACGGGTTCGGCGCGAAGGGCAACTCGGCCGACTTCCTCCTGCGCCTCTACCGCGTCACGCCCCACTGGCAGTCGGCGCGCGGTGGTGCGGGCGAGATCGAGGTGGGCGAGCACCTCTCGCTGCGCGACCCGGGCCACCACGTCGACTTCCCGATCGTCCACGAGGACACCGACGAGCGGCTCCTCACGGGCGCCGACTTCGACATCGAGTCCGTCGTGCGGGCGCAGGACGGCACCTTCTGGATCGGGGAGGAGTTCGGGCCCTTCCTGCTGCACGTCGACGCGACGGGCGCGCTCCTCGCCCCGCCCGTGCCGTTCCCCGACGGCAAGTCGCCCGCCAACCCGTACCTCGCGCCCGGGGAGACGCCGCTCGTCGGGTCGAGCCGCGGGTTCGAGGCGCTCGCGGGCTCGCGCGACGGCCGCTACCTGTACCCCGTGCTCGAGGGCGCGCTCGTCGGCGACGACCCGCGCGACCGGGTCGTGCGCCAGTTCGACACGCGCGCGGGCCGGTACACCGACCGCACCTGGACCTACCGCGTGGACACCGACGCCAACGTCGTGGGCGACGCGTTCCTGGTCCGTGGCGACGAGCTCCTGCTCGTCGAGCGCGACGACTTCGACGGCGAGCAGTCCGTGACCAAGCGCGTCTACCGCGTCGATCTCGGCGAGGCCGACAGGTCCGGCCGGCTCGAGAAGGAGCTCGTGCTCGACGCGCTGCAGATCGCGAACCCGCACGGCCTCGGCGCGGGCGACGGCTACGGCACCGGCGACCCGTTCTCGCTCCCGGTGCAGTCGTTCGAGACCGTCGTCCAGCTCCGCGACGGCCGCCTGCTGCTCGCGAACGACAACAACTACCCGGGGAACGACGCGCGCGTGCCCGGCACCCCGGACGACACCGAGATGGTCCTCGTCGACCTGCGGCGCGAGCGCGTCGCGACCGACGACGTGACCGTCGTCGGGCACCGCGGCGCGAGCGGGTACCGGCCCGAGCACACGCTCGCCGCGTACGAGCAGGCGATCCTCCAGTGCGCCGACGTCATCGAGCCCGACGTCGTCACCACGAAGGACGGCGTGCTCGTCGCCCGGCACGAGAACGAGATCGGGGGCACGACGAACGTCGCGCAGCACCCCGAGTTCGCCGACCGCCGCACGACGAAGACGATCGACGGCACCGCCGTCACCGGGTGGTTCACGGAGGACTTCACGCTCGCCGAGCTGCGCACCCTGCGCGCGAAGGAGCGGATCCCTGCCGTCCGCCCGCAGAACACGGCGTTCGACGGCCTCTACCCGGTCCCGACCCTCGCCGAGGTCCTCGACCTCGCCCGGCACTCCGAGACGTGCGACGGGAAGCAGGTCGGGGTGTACCCCGAGACCAAGCACCCGACCTACTTCGACTCGGTCGGGCTGTCGCTCGAGGAACCGCTCGTCTCCGCGCTGCGCGACGCCGGGCTCGACTCACGCACGGCGCCCGTCATCGTGCAGTCGTTCGAGACGGGCAACCTGCGCGAGCTCGACCGCCTGACGAAGGTCGACCTCGCGCAGCTCGTCAGCAGCTCCGGAGCCCCCTACGACCTCGTCGCCGCGGGCGACCCGCGCACCTACGCCGACCTGGTCACGCGCACCGGCCTGCGCGAGATCGCACGGTACGCCGACGGCGTCGGGCTCGAGAAGAACGTCATGATCCCGCGGCGTGCCGACGGGACGCTCGGCGCACCGACGTCGGTCATCCGCGACGCGCACCGCGCGGGGCTGGAGGTCCACGGATGGACCTTCCGGGCGGAGAACCAGTTCCTGCCCGCGGAGCACCGCTCGAGCGCCGACCCGACCGCCCACGGGGACCTCGCCGGCGAGGTCCAGGTCTTCCTCGACGCGGGCATGGACGGGTTCTTCACCGACCAGCCCGACCTCGGGGTCGCTGCCGTGCACGACCGCTGACACCCCCGCAGGTCCGTCCTTCGCCGCCCTTTCACACGTCCTCCTGCTGGTTCGGCGCACGCATCCACGCCGCACCCTTTACCCTCAGACCGTGCCAACGACCGCCCCCGCCTCGTCGTCCCCGCGCTCGCGGCCCCGCGCGCCGCAGACGACGCACTCCCGGAAGGGCGGGGAGGACAAGCCCTCCGGCGGCCCGCACCACGCGCGCGCCCTGCGCTCGCACCGCGTCGCGCGGGCCGTCGGGCTCGTCCTCACCGGGGCGCTCGTGTTCGTCGCTGTGGGTGCCGGAGCCGTGTACCTCGACCTCAAGTCGAAGATCACCGTGAGCGACGTGTCGGGCCTCGTCGTCGGAGGACCGACGGTCGAGCCGCCCAAGGACCCGTCCGACCCGTTCGCCGGCAAGTCGCTCAACATCCTCGTCATGGGCACGGACTACCGCGACGCGGAGAACGCCGCGATCGCGGGCGAGGAGGAGGGCATGCGGTCGGACACGACGTTCATCGTGCACGTGTCCGGCGACCGCACGCGCATGGAGGTCGTCTCCATCCCGCGCGACTCGCTCGTCGACCTCCCGGCGTGCAACCTCCCCGACGGGTCGATGTCGTCCCCGCGGCGCAACACGATGTTCAACGAGGCCTTCCAGATCGGGTCGGGCGGGGTCGACGACATGACGTATGCCGCCGCGTGCACGATCACCGCGGTGCAGGACCTGACCGGCGTGCCGATCACCAACCACGTCGTCGTCAAGATGACCGGGGTCATCGGCGTCGTCGACGCGATCAACGGTGTGACGATGTGCTTCCCGGAGCCCGTCAAGGAGAGCCCGCGGTACGGCACCCTGGACCTTCCCGCCGGAGAGCACACGCTCAACGGCCACGAGGCGATCAGCTTCCTGCGCGCCCGGCACGGCACGGGCATGGGGCTCGAGATGGGGTCCGACCTCACGCGCATCGCGCGCCAGCAGGCGTTCATCGACTCGGCCGTGCGCGAGCTGCTGTCCCAGAACATCATCACCAACTCGCCCCAGCTCTACGGGGTCATCGAGGCCGTGCTCGGCTCGATCAGCGCGGACCCCACCATCGCGGACCCGACGGCGCTCGCGGGCCTCGCGTTCAGCCTGCGGGCCATCAAGCCCTCCGAGGTCGTCTTCACCCAGGTGCCCGTCGTCGAGGCGGCGAGCGACCGCAACCGCGTCGAGTGGACGTCGGAGGCCGACGCGATCTGGCAGCGGCTCATCGACGACACGCCCGCGCCCGGCCACGAGCCCGTCGACCCGCGCGACGACGCGACGGCGCCCGCGGGCGGCACGACCGACCCGGCGACGGGGACCGACCCCGGCACGACCGACCCGGGGGCGGGCACGACCGATCCTGGGACGACCGATCCAGGGACGACGGACCCGGGCACGACGCCCGAGACCCCGGTCGAGGAGCTGCAGCCCGGCGTCTGCGGCTGAGCCGGCCGGCCCGCCCGAGCGTGTCGAGCGCGCTTCCGCGGGTGCTCTGAGACCCGGTCAGGCGCGGGGCGCCTCGCTGAGACGGGAGAGTCGTCCCACCGCCTCGCGCAGCACGTCGTCACGCTTGACGAAGGTGAACCGCACGCGCGAGGCGAGCGCACGGGCCGTCGTCGACCCCGGCGCGCAGAACGCGCTCACGGGGACGGCGACGACGCCCGCGAGGGCGGGCAGCTCGCGGCACAGGGCGGTGCCGTCCTCGAAGCCGAGCGGCGCGCCGTCGGCGATGACGAAGTACGTGCCCTGCGGCACGACGACGTCGAACCCGGCCCGGACCAGGCCCTCGCACAGCAGGTCCCGACGCGCGGCGAGCGAGTCCGCCAGTGCGCGCGGGGTCTCGTCGTCGGACAGCGCGTCGGCGATCGCGGGCTGGAACGGCGCGCCCGACGTGTAGGTGAGGAACTGCTTGACCGTCCGGACGGCCGTGACGAGCGGCTCCGGCCCGTGCAGCCAGCCGACCTTCCAGCCGGTGAAGGAGAACGTCTTGCCGGCCGAGGAGATCGTGATCGTGCGCTGCCGCATCCCGGGCAGGGTCGCGATCGGCACGTGCCGGGCGTCGTCGAACGTCAGGTGCTCGTAGACCTCGTCCGTGACGACGACCGCGTCGTGGCGGCGCGCGACGGCCGCGATCGCGTCGAGCTCGTCGAGGTCGAGCACCGTGCCCGTCGGGTTGTGGGGCGAGTTCACCAGGATGAGGCGCGTGCGGTCGGTGACGGCCGCGCGCAGGGCGTCGAGGTCGAGGCGGAAGCGCTCCGGGCCGGGCACGAGGGGGACGGTGACGTGGTTTGCCCCCGCGAGCGCGATGCACGCGGCGTGGGAGTCGTAGAACGGCTCGAGCGTCACGACGTCGTCCCCCGGGCCGGCCAGCGCGAGGATCGTCGCGGCGAGGGCCTCCGTCGCGCCCGTGGTCACCAGGACCTCGGACTCCGGGTCGGGGTCCAGCCCGTAGTGCCGGTACTGGTGGCTCGCGATCGCGTTGCGCAGCTCGAGGATGCCCGGACCCGGCGGGTACTGGTTGTGGCCCTCCTCGATCGCGCGGACCGCCGCGTGCTTGACCGTCGCCGGGCCGTCGACGTCCGGGAAGCCCTGCCCCAGGTTGATGGCCCCCGTGCGGTGCGCGAGGGCGGTCATCTCGGCGAAGACCGTCGCCGCCACCGCGCCGTCCGCCCCGAGGAGGCCGGTAGCGCGGGCGGCGGCCTGCCAGCGGCCGGGCGGGAGGTCGGTCATGACCCGACCCTAGCCGTGCGCGCGCCCACGATGTGGGACGCCGCGAGCGGGTTCCCGGTGGGTGCGTGCCGTGATCCCGAGGCTCCCGCCGCCGGTGTCCACAGGGCACTGCCGCGAGACGCGCGGATGCCCTACTCTCTCGGTCAGGTCTTTCGGTCCGGCGGGGCAGCCGGCCAGCAGAGCAGGGGGAATGCTCGACATGTCTACGGACACGCACGCCGTCGGCGTGCTCGAGGGCGAGGTGCGCGAGCTCGTCCGGCGGCGCGGGGTGGACCCCGTGCGGGACCGGGCGGCGGTTGACGAGCTCGTCCGCGAGGCGGTCGCCGACTACGAGACGCGCAGCGCGCTCGGCGCCGTCGTGCCGCTCGCTGACCCGACGGCGGCGGGCCGCGCGGTGGTCGACTCCGTGGCCGGCCTCGGACCGCTCCAGCCCTACCTCGACGACCCGGAGATCGAGGAGATCTGGATCAACGCGCCCTCGCAGGTGTTCGTCGCGCGGGGTGGTCGGTCCGAGCTCACGACGACGATCCTCACCGCCGAGCAGGTGCGCGACCTCGTCGAGCAGATGCTGCGCTCGTCCGGTCGTCGGCTGGACCTGTCCAGCCCGTTCGTCGACGCCTCGCTGCCCGGCGGCGAGCGGCTCCACGTGGTCATCCCGGACGTCACGCGCACCGCCTGGGCGGTCAACATCCGCAAGCACGTGGTCCGCGCGTCGCACCTCGACGACCTCGTGCGCCTCGGGTCGCTCACCCCGCAGGCGGCGGCGTTCCTCGACGCCTCGGTCCGCGCCGGGCTGAACATCCTCGTCGCGGGCGCCACCCAGGCGGGCAAGACGACGATGCTCAACGCCCTCGCGGGCTCGGTGCCGCCCACGCAGCGCGTCGTCACGTGCGAGGAGGTGTTCGAGCTCCGGTTCGCCGTGCGAGACGTCGTGTCCATGCAGTGTCGTCAGCCGAGCCTGGAGGGGACCGGCGAGATCCCCCTGCGACGCCTCGTCAAGGAGGCGCTGCGGATGCGCCCGGACCGGATCGTCATCGGTGAGGTCCGCGAGGCGGAGAGCTTCGACCTCCTCGTCGCGTTGAACGCCGGAGTTCCCGGGATGTGCACCGTGCACGCGAACTCGGCCCGCGAGGCGATCACCAAGATGTGCACGCTGCCGCTGCTGGCGGGCGAGAACGTCTCCGACCGCTTCGTGGTGCCGACCGTCGCGTCCGCGATCGACCTCGTCGTCCACCTCGGCGTCGACGTCGACGGGCGGAGGGTGGTGCGCGAGGTTCTGGGGGTCACGGGGCGGGTCGAGCAGGGCGTGGTGGAGGCCGCGGAGATCTTCGTCCGCACCGGGGACCGCCTGGTGCGGGCCGACGGGTTCCCGCCCGGCGCGGACCGGTTCGCGCGTGCCGGGATCGACCTGGCGGCCGTGCTGCACACCGAGCGGGCGCCCGTCGCGGACGCCTCGACGTGGTCGGGGGCGAGCTGACGTGGGCGTGGTCGTGGGGTTCCTGCTCGGAGCGGGCCTGTTCTGCGTCTGGTGGTCGTTCTGGATGCCGGGTCCGCCCCGGGAGCGCCGTACGGACGGCTGGGCGGCGCGCACCCAGGACCTCCTCGTACAGGCGGGCGCGCCCTCCGTGACGCCCGGCGCTCTGGTGACGACGAGTGCGGGCGTGGGGCTCGTGGTCCTCCTCGTCGCGACGGTCCTCGCGGGGTCGGTGACGATCGCCGCGTGCTTCGGGGCGATCGCCGCGTCGCTGCCGGTGCTCCTCGTGCGCTCCCGCGCCCGACGCCGGAGGGCGCGGCTGCGCGACGTGTGGCCCGAGGTGCTGGACCACCTCGCCTCCGGCGTCCGCGCTGGCCTGTCGCTGCCCGAGGCCGTCGGACAGCTGGGCGAGCGTGGTCCGGCGGAGCTGCGGGAACCGTTCGCCCGGTTCGCGGTGGACTACCGCGCTTCGGGGCGCTTCGGGGACTGTCTGGACCGGCTCAAGGATCGCCTCGCGGACCCGGTGGCCGATCGCATCGTGGAGTCGCTGCGGCTGACGCGCGACGTGGGCGGGACGGACCTGGGGCGGCTCCTGCGCACTCTCTCGGCGTTCCTGCGGGAGGACGCGCGGACCCGCGGCGAGCTCGAGGCGCGCCAGTCCTGGACGGTGAACGGCGCGCGGCTCGCCGTCGCGGGCCCCTGGGTGGTGCTCGGGTTCCTGGCGTCACGGCCCGAGACGGCGGCGGCCTACAACTCGCTGACGGGGGCGCTCGTCCTCGGCGTCGGAGCCGCCTGCTCGGCCGCGGCGTACCAGCTCATGCTGCGGATCGGGCGCCTGCCCGAGGAGGAGAGGGTGCTGCGATGAGCGTGCTCGACGTATCACTGACGGGTGCCGCGATCGGGGCGCTCGGCGGGGTGGGGGTGCTGCTCGTTGCGGCCGGCGTCCGCGGTCGTGCGATCCGGCTCGACGAGCGCCTCGCGCCCTACCTGCGGACCCACGACAAGACGTCGGTGCTCCTTCGCGACCAGCCGACCTGGACGCCGTTCCCGACGGTCGAGCGCCTGGTCGCGCCGGTGCTCGCCGACGCCGGCCGGGGCCTCGAGCGGCTCGGCTCCACGTCCTCCGACGTCCGCCGCCGGATCGAGCGCGCGGGTCGTCGTCAGAGCGTCGAGCAGTTCCGTGCACGCCAGGTCGTGTGGGGCGTCGTCGGGCTCGCGCTGGGCACGTTGTTCGCGATCGTCCTCGCCACGACGCGAGGCTCGTCCGTCGTGCTCCTCGTGCTCCTCGCGCTGCTGTGCGGGGTGGGAGGAGTCCTCGCCTGCGACCACGCCCTGACCCGTGCGGTGCGACGCCGCGAGCAGCGCATGCTCGCGGAGTTCCCGACCGTCGCCGAGCTTCTCGCCCTTGCGGTGAACGCCGGCGAGGGTCCGGTCGCGGCGCTCGAGCGGGTCGCGACGGCGGCCCGCGGGGAGCTCTCGAGCGAGCTGCGCGCGACCCTGGCGTCGGTGCGCTCCGGCACACCCCTCGCGCGGGCGCTCGAGCAGCTCGCCGACCGGACGGCCCTGCCGAGCCTCACCCGCTTCGCGGAGGGAGTCGCCGTCGCGGTGGAGCGCGGGACCCCGCTCGCCGACGTCCTGCGCGCCCAGGCGCAGGACGTGCGCGAGTCCGGGCGTCGCGCACTCATGGAGGCGGGCGGCAAGAAGGAGGTGGCGATGATGATCCCGGTCGTCTTCCTCATCCTCCCCGTGACCGTGGTCTTGACGACCGTTCGCAAAGATCATCCTGTCGTGGCGGGGTGGGTCTGAGCAAGAGGCCCTGAGGGCTCATCTCCCGCGGATCGGGCTCTCGAGCC
>NZ_JBHVMH010000021.1:0-58726 GCF_042797035.1 Cellulosimicrobium sp. NPDC057862 | reverse complement strand
GACGACGCCGGGCGGGGTGGGTGGTGGTGCCGCGTCGTGGCGGGCCTGGCGGGAGCCGCGAGGAACGAGCGGCGGATGGTAGACGCGGCACCACCACCCGCCCCGACCACCCAAGGTGACCAGACCGCCGTCGGGCAGGACCACGGTTCTACCTCGCGCGACCGCGGTTCTCTCTCGGCCGACCAGCGTTCTGCTTCGGCGGACTGCGGTTCTCCCTTTGGCTGAGCGAGGTTCTTTCTCGGGAGATTTAGGCGGTCGGTGACGTGGTCGCAGGTACGCCCTCGACGGGGGCCGCGGCGGCGGGGTCGGTGAAGGCCTGGCGCGGCACGACGGCGAGCAGGAGGACGGCGGCGACGAGCGCCGTCGCGCCGCACACGACCCAGACGGTGACGTACCCGCCGAACGAGCCGGCCGTGCTCTCGGTGGCGCCGCCCTGGAGCGCGGCGCCCGCGAGCGCGATGCCGAAGACGCACGACGCGATCGCGCCGCCGACGGTCTTCACGGAGTTCGTCAGGCCGGTCGCGACACCGGTGAGGGTCGGGGGAGCGGCCGCCGCGGCGGCCGCGGGGAGCGCGGCGACGAGAGCGCCGGAGCCGAGCCCCACGACGACCATGTTGGTGAGCACGTTCGCGTACGTCGCGTGGAACGGCAGGAAGAGCAGGAAGCCGACTCCCACGAGGGTGGAGGCGCCCACGAGGGTGAGGCGCGGCGTCGCGCGGCGTGCGACCCGGGGGTAGGACAGCGCGCCGACGATCATGCCGATCAGGTAGACGCCGATGAGCAGGGACGTCTGGAAGCCGGTCGTGCCGAGCCCGTACCCGTGCTCGGCGGGGTCGGTGCGCGCGAACGTCGACAGCGGCGCCTGGGCGCCCAGCACGGAGACGCCGAACAGGCCGGCGGTGAGGAACACCGGGCCGAGCGTGGGGGAGCGGAACATGCGCACGTCGACGAGCGGGTCGTCCTGGCGCAGCTCCCACCGGGCGAACGGCCACAGCAGCGCGACGCCGAGCACGACGAGCGCCCACGGGGCGAACGCGGCGACGCCCTCGAGGCGCAGCAGGCTGAGGCCGCCGGTGAGCGCGAGGAGCGCAAGCGAGACGAGCACGAGGCCGACGGTGTCGAAGCGCCCGCCCGCAGGGTCGGGCGACTCCTTCACCCCCAGGAGCACGACGACGAAGCACACCACCACGAGCAGCGCGGGCACCAGGAGGACGATCCGCAGCGGCAGCGCGTCGACCAGCGCACCGCCCGCGAGCGCGCCGAGGATCGCGCCGGTCTCGAGCGCCGCGACGAGGATGCCGGCCGCCCGCGCGGTGACCGCGGCGGGGTTCGCCAGGCGCCGGGCGCGCGACCACACGAGCGCGATCTCCAGCGGCAGCCACACGACGTAGAACCCCTGCACGGCCCACGCCACGAGGAACACCGCGAACGAGTCCGTGAACGGCAGGACGAGCGACGCGGCCGCCGTGACCGCCGTCGACCACAGGAGGATGCGGCGGTGGCCGACCATGTCGCCGAGCTTGGCCAGCGGGGGCACGACGAGCGCGGACAGCATGAGCTGGGAGCCCTCGAGCCAGTTCACGTCGGCGTCGTGCACGCCGAGGTGCCGCGCGATGTCCGTGAGCATCGGCGTGTAGTAGCCCTGGAGGACGCCGCTCGTCAGCTCGACGAAGGCGAGGAACCCGACGACGCCGGCGAGGGTCGAACCCGCGAGGCGCCCGGTGAGCGAGCGAGCCATCGCTGCTCCTTCTGCGTGGGGAGGCGCGCGTCGTCACGCGCCCCGGAGGTGGGGGAGCGTCAGGGTAGCCGCTCGAGGAGCGCGCGGTGGAACCGCTCGCCCCGCTCGAGCTCGGCGACCTCGACGCGCTCGTCGACGCCGTGGATGGTGGCGCGCAGCTCGGCGGACATCGCGAGCGGCGCGAACCGGTACACGGCGGGCGAGAACCGGTGGAAGTGCCGCGCGTCGGTCGCCTGCATCGTGATGTACGGGGCGGGCAGCGCGTCGGGGTGCGAGACGCCGACGCACGCGGCGAGGAGGGCGAACCGCTCGTCGTCGACGGGGGACTCGGGGGAGGGCTCGCTGCCCTCGACGACCTCGATCTGGACCTGCGGGTCGTCGACGCGCCGGCGGACGCGCTCGACGGAGCCCGCGAGGGTCTCGCCGAGCGCGATCCGCAGGTTGACGGTCGCGGACGCCTGCGACGGCAGCACGTTCGCGGCCGTGCCGCCGGAGAGCATCGTCGGCGCGACGGTCGTGCGGACGATCGCCGCGGCCTCGCCCCCCATCGCGGCGAAGGTCTGCGCGGACACGGGCGGCGCTGCGGCCAGGGCGCGCAGCGCGGTGCGCGCGGGCCCGGTCGCACGGTCGGAGAACAGGCGGAGCATGCGCGAGATCGCGACGGGCGCGCGCGCCGGGAAGGTCCGCGGGCCGAGGCGCTCGACGGCGCGCGCGACCCGCCGGACCGCCGTCGTCGTGGGCGGGGCGGAGGCGTGGCCGCCCTCGCCGCGCGCGGTGAGGCGCAGCGTGAGCACGCCCTTCTCGCCCACGCCGATCATCGCGGCGCTCCCGGGGACGAGGGGGAGCGGGGAGTCCGTGACCGCCCCGCCCTCGTCGAGCACGAGCCACGGGATCACGCCCCGCTCGTGCAGCGTCGCCGCGATCGCGGCGGCGGCCGCGCCGTGCGACTCCTCGTTGCCACCGAACGACAGGTAGACGTCGCGCGCGGGCGTGAAGCCCGCCGCGAGCAGGTTCTCGACCGCCTCGAGCACGACGACGAGCGGCCCCTTGTCGTCGAGCGCGCCACGCCCGTGGACCCAGCCGTCGGCGACGCGCCCCTCGAAGGGTGGGTAGGTCCAGTCGTCGCTCTCGTCGACCGGGACGACGTCGTAGTGCGCCATGAGCACCACCGGCGGCTCGCCGGAACGCCCGCGCCAGCGGTAGAGCAGACCGAGGTCGGTGATGCGCTCGCGGTCGAGGTGCTCGTGGACCAGGGGGTAGAGCTCGGGGAGGAGGTCGACGAGCTCGTCGAAGGGCGCGAGCCCGCGCTGCTCCAGCTCGGCGGACACCGTGGGGATCCGGATGAGCCGGGCGAGGCGCTCGTCGGCACCGGGCCGGGGGGACACGGAGGCGGTCGTCATGCGCTCACCCTAGAGACTCCATGTCACGAGCAGGTGACGGAGTCTCAGGCCGTGTCGGCGGACGAACCCGGCGCGTCGCAGGCGGTCAGGAGGACGCGGGGGCGGGCGTGGGGAACCAGCGGGCGAACTTCTCCTCGAGCGCCTGGGTCCGCTCGACGTCGCAGCGCTTCTCCGCCGAGACGGTGATGGCACCGTCGAGGCACTGCTGGTGCGCCAGCGCGACGTCCCAGGTGACGAGCGTCGACACCATCTGGAGGGCGAGCATGGCGGAGAGGCCGACCCCGATGCCCAGCGCCGGGACGAGCGCCCCGCGCACGCGAGCACGCCAGACGGCCATGAGCGCCCGGATGCCCACGACGATCGCCCCGAGCGCGAGCGCGAGACTCACGGCCTGCCACGGGAACGGCATCGTGCTCACGACGATCACCGCGAGCAGGAGCAGGCCGAAGTGCAGCACGCGTCGCGTCGCCTGCCGTGCGAGCTCGGGGTCCGGCTCCGGCGGCTCGGGCGGTGCCGGAGGCCGGGCGTCGGCGGGCGCCTGCAGGTCCGGCCAGCCCGGCGGGGGCGGGGGGAGCGGGGCACCCGGGCCGGGGCCGGCACCCGGCGGGACCGGTGCGTCCGGACGCGGACCCTCCTCCGGCGGCTGCGGCGGCTCGGGACGGGGCTGCTGCGGCGCGTCGGGACGGGGCGGTGCGTACGGGTTGCCCACGGGCAGCTCCTCGGTCGGTCGGGCGGCTCGCGGTACATTCTCCCATCGGAGGCCGGGTGCCCGGGAGGGTGCCCCGCCCCTCCCGCCGAGCCCGACGCTCGAGCCGCCCCGAGCCACCCCGACCCCGCAGGAGCACCGTGCAGACGCCGTCCGGCCACCCCGTCGAGTCCACCTCCGCCTCCCGTGTCGTCGTCCTCGTCTCGGGCGCGGGCAGCAACCTCGCCGCGATCCTCGCCGCGCACGACGACGCCGCCTACGGGGCGCGCGTCGTGGGCGTCGTGTCGGACAAGGCCGACGCGGGCGGTCTCGACCTCGCCCGCGAGGCCGGGGTCGCCGCCGTCGTCGTGGCCCCGGGGGACTTCGACGACCGGTCCGCGTGGAACGAGGCGGTCGCGCAGGCGGTCGACGTCTTCCGGCCGGACCTCGTGGTGCTCGCGGGCTTCATGCGCATCCTCGGACCGGCGTTCGTCGGGCGCTTCGCGGGCCGCACGATCAACACGCACCCGGCGCTCCTGCCGTCCTTCCCCGGCGCCCACGGCGTGCGGGACGCGCTCGCGTACGGGGTGCGCGTCACGGGGTGCACCGTCCACGTGGTCGACGACGGCGTCGACACCGGGCCGATCATCGCCCAGGTCGCCGTCCCGGTCGAGGACGGCGACGACGAGTCGTCGCTCCACGAGCGCATCAAGGTCGCGGAGCGCGCGCTGCTCGTCGAGACGGTCGGCCGGGTCGCGCGCGAGGGGCTGCGCGTGGAGGGCCGGCGGGCCCTGCTCGGCTAGGCGCCGGGCTCCTCCTCCGGAGTGCTGTCCGCGGGCGGGAGGTCGCGCGGCGCGAGCACGGCGAGGGCCTGGTAGGTCTCGCGGCGCTCCTGGGGCGCCGCACGCCCCTCCTCGAGCGAGCGCGTGGTCCAGCGCTCGAGCAGCTCCGCGATCTCGTGGGACATCGTCGCCGCCTGCTCGGCGGTGAGCACGAGCGTGCTGAGCGCGAGGATCCGGTCGTCGCGCGCCCCGGTCTCGCTCCCGCGCCGGAACGTCTCCTCGGCCCAGGCAAGGGCCGGGCGCACCACGTGGCGCACCGCGTCGGGCGTCCCCGGCTCGACGGCGTAGCTCTGCGCCACGTTCTTCCACACCCGGTCGCGGCGGTCGCGCGCGTGCTCGGGCGCCTCGACGATCATCCCGGCCTTGGCGAGCACCCGGAGGTGGAAGCTCACGGAGTTCGCGGGCTCTCCCGTCGCCTGGGCGAGGTCCGCCGCGCGCGCGTACCCGAGGACGGCGAGCTCCACGAGGATGCGCTGCCGCAGGGGGTGCGCGATCGCCCGCAGCGCCGCGGGGTCCTGGACGCGGAAGGTCTCGAGCACAGGCCGAGGCTAGCAACGCCCGGGTCTGTGCACGCGATGGTGCGCAGAGACAAGTGCGCAACGGCTATTGCGCAAGAAGAGTTGCGCACCTAGGTTCGTGCCATGACGAACCCGCCTGCCGCCTCGGTCGAGGACCACCCGCCCACCGGCCCGTCGTCGACGGCGGCGGATCCCGCCGTCCCGGACCCTGCCGCCCCGGACGCCGTCGTGCCGGACGCCGTCGTGCCGGGCGTCGCCCCGGGCGGTGCGGTCCCGCCGTCGCTCCTGCGCAACCGGTCGTACATGCTGCTCATGACGGGGATGACCGCGGAGTCGCTCGGTGCGGGCGTCGCGCTGTTCGCCGTGCCGCTCGTCGCCTACGGGATCACGGGATCGGTCGTGCAGGCGGGCGTCGTCGCCGCCGTCGGTCAGCTCGGGGCGCTCCTCGCGACGCTGCCCGCCGGCGTCGTCGCGGACCGGGTCGACCGGCGCCGGCTCATCACGGTGGCCGCGGGCGTCGGCGCGGCGCTATGGGCGACCGTCGCGCTCGCCGCGGCGCTCGGCTCGCTCACCGCCTGGCACCTCGCGGCCGTGCTCTTCGGGGCGTCGGTCGTCGGGGCGCTCGTCGACCCGGCCACGAGCGGGGCGTTCCGCTCCGTCGTGCCCGTCCCGCAGCTGCCGACCGCGCTCGCGGCCGTGCAGGGCCGGGACGCCGTCGCGAGCCTCCTCGCCGGGCCCCTCGGCGGCGTGCTCTACGCCGTCGCGCACGCCGTCCCGCTCGCCGCGGCCGCGATCGGGCACCTGGCGACCGCCGTCTGCACGGGGTTCGTGCGCGAGCCGCTCAACGGCGACGTCGCCGCGGCGCGCGCGACCCGCCCCGCGGAGGCGCTGCGCGAGGGGCTCCGTTTCGTGTGGTCCGTGCCGCTCTTCCGCGCTCTCCTCGGCCTGTTCGTCGTCATCAACGTCGCGTTCGGCGGCCTCATGGTCGGCATCAACCTCGAGCTCGTGCGCACGGGCACCGCGCCGCTCCTCATCGGCCTCGTCGACCTCGCGGTCGGCCTCGGCGTCCTCGTCGGCGCGGTCCTCGCGCCCCGGCTCGTCGCGCGGCTCCGGGCCGGCGTCCTCGTGGTCGGCTCGCTCGGCACGCTGGCGGCCGGTGCTGTCGCGATGGCGGCGCTGAACACGTACGTCGGGTACGTCCTCCTGCTCCCGCCGGCGCTCCTCCTGGTCCCCGCGGCGAACGCCTGCCTGTCCGGCTACGCGGCCGCGATCACCCCGCCGCAGCTCCAGGGGAGGCTCTCGTCGGTCCTGGGGCTGACCGGCCTCGCCGCCGGACCCCTCGTGCCGCTCGTCGGGAGCGGGCTCCTCGAGCGGTTCGGGCTCGGGACGGCGCTCGTGGTGCTCGCAGGGCTCCTCGTCGTCACCGTCGCCGTCCTCAGCACGGTCCGGTCGCTCTGGCGGGTCGGCACCCCGGACACCTGGGCCGACGACGCGGCCGCCCTCGCCGCGTCGGGCGTCGTGCCGGGCGAGCCCGCGCCGGCCGGGCCGGGCCGGTAGACTCGTCCCGGCCGCGACTGGCGAGGGTGGGAACGACCACCGGGGAGCGGCCGGATCAACCTGCTGGTGCGTCGACCGCCTGGGCGCCTGGGTTCAGCCACTCGGTACCGGTGCACCGCCGGACCGCGACCGCGACCCAGAGGAGCCCCTCGTCATGTCCCACCCGGCCCCGCACGTGCCTTCCGCCCCCGACGTCCAGCTCGCCGACGACGCGCAGCGCCCCGTGCGGCGGGCGCTCCTGAGCGTCTACGACAAGACCGGCCTCGTCGAGCTCGCGACCGCGCTCCACGCGGCAGGCGTCGAGCTGGTCTCCACCGGCTCCACCGCGTCGACGATCGCCGCCGCGGGTGTGCCCGTGACGAAGGTCGAGGACCTCACCGGGTTCCCCGAGTGCCTCGAGGGCCGGGTCAAGACGCTCCACCCGCGCGTGCACGCCGGGATCCTCGCGGACTCGCGCAAGGCCGACCACCTCGCGCAGCTCGACGAGCTCGGCATCGCGCCGTTCGAGCTCGTCGTCGTCAACCTCTACCCGTTCGCCGCCACCGTCGCGTCGGGCGCGGGCCCGGACGAGGTCGTCGAGCAGATCGACATCGGCGGGCCCTCGATGGTCCGCGCGGCCGCGAAGAACCACCCGAGCGTGGCCGTCGTCGTCGACCCGGCCCGGTACGACGACGTCGTGGCGGCCGTGCAGGCGGGCGGCTTCACCTACGCGCAGCGCAAGGCGCTCGCGGCCGCCGCGTTCGTGCACACCGCGACGTACGACGTCGCGGTCGCGTCGTGGATGGGCAGCGTCGTGGCGCCGACCGACGCGGTCGAGACCGACGGCGAGACCGTGAGCACCGGGTTCCCGGCCTGGATCGGCGCCACGTGGGACCGCGCCGACGTGCTGCGCTACGGCGAGAACCCGCACCAGCGCGCCGCGCTCTACACCCAGGGCCACGGTGCGAGCGGCCTCGCCCAGGCGGCGCAGCTCCACGGTAAGGCCATGAGCTACAACAACTACGTCGACGCCGACGCCGCCTGGCGTGCTGCGCACGACCACGACGCGCCCGCCGTCGCGATCATCAAGCACGCCAACCCGTGCGGCATCGCGGTCGGCACCGACATCGCCGAGGCGCACGCCCGCGCCCACGCGACCGACCCCGTCTCGGCCTACGGCGGCGTCATCGCCGCGAACCGCGTGGTCACCAAGGCGGCCGCAGAGCAGATCGCGCCCGTCTTCACCGAGGTGGTCGTCGCGCCGGGCTTCGAGCCCGAGGCGCTGGAGGTCCTCCAGGCGAAGAAGAACATCCGGCTCCTCGTCGTCGACACCCCGCCGACGACGTCCGTCGAGACCCGCCCGGTGAGCGGCGGGCTGCTCGTGCAGAGCACCGACCGGGTCGACGCCGTCGTGACGGACGCCGACGGGAACGTCACCGGCGGGGACGACCCGCAGCACTGGAACCTCGTCACCGGCGAGGCCGCCGACGACGCGACGATCGCCGACCTCGCGTTCGCGTGGCGCGCGATCCGCGCCGCGAAGTCGAACGCGATCCTCCTCGCGCACGACGGCGCGGCCGTCGGCGTCGGGATGGGGCAGGTCAACCGCGTCGACTCGTGCCGCCTCGCGGTCGAGCGCGCGAACACGCTCGCCGAGGGGGAGGAGCGGGCACGCGGCGCCGTCGCGGCGTCCGACGCGTTCTTCCCGTTCGCCGACGGTCTCCAGATCCTGCTCGATGCCGGCGTGCGTGCCGTCGTCGCTCCGGGAGGCTCGATCCGCGACGCCGAGGTGGTCGAGGCGGCGCAGGCGGCGGGCGTGACGATGTACTTCACCGGGACGCGCCACTTCGCGCACTGAGACGAACCCTCGCTCGACGGCCCCGCCGGTCCTCGGACCCGCGGGGCCGTCGCGTCCCGGGCGTCAGGCGAGCGCGTCGCGCAGGCGGCGGGTCGGGTCGAGCGCGACGTCGAGGTCGACGCGCAGGCGGCCGGTGCGGTTCATCGCCTTGCGCACGGGGCCGACGTCGCGCGGCGAGTCGACCAGGAGGACCGCCCGGACCTCGGTGACCCGACCGTCCGGGGCGGCGTCCGACGTCGCGCCGACGTGCGACCCCGGGGGGAGGTAGAACGCGGCCCAGCCCTCGTGGCTGGTGGTCCCGCCCGACGGGTCGCCGCGGAAGAGCACGTCGTCGGCCTCGTCGGGCACGCCGAACAGGGCGAGGTCGTGACCGAGCTGCTGGGAGAACACGTACGGGGCGTGCCCCGGTCCGGTGTCCTCGTCGCCGAGCATCGCGGCGACCGTCGCGTCGGGGTCGTGGAGCGCGGCCGACCAGTGGCCGCCGGGGACGGCACCGAGCACGGGGTGCTCGCGGGTCGCGCAGTCGCCGACGGCCCAGAGCCCGTCCAGCCCGCGCACGGCGCCGGTCGCGTCGACGGGGACGCTGCCGCGCACGTCGCGCGGGACCGCGCCGTCGAGCCAGTCCGTGGCGGGGCGGGCGCCGACGGCGGCCAGCACGAGGTCGGCCGCGAGCTCGCGCCCGTCGGCGAGCCGGACGCCGTCGGGACGGACCTCCGCGACCGCGGCGCCGGTCACGAGCTCCGCGCCGACGGCGGCGTACCAGGGCGCGAGGTGCGCGCCGACGCCCGGTCCGAGCTGGCGCCGGAGCGGGGTCGGTGCCGCCTCGAGGACCGTGACGCGCGCGCCCGCGCCGGTCGCGACCCCGGCCAGCTCGGCACCGATCCAGCCCGCGCCGACGATCACGAGGCGGAGGCCTGGCCGCAGCGCGCCGCGCAGGTCCTCGGCGTCCCGCGCGGTGTGCAGGAGGCGGGCGTGCTCCCAGCCGGCGGGCCGCACGGGCGTGGAGCCGACCGCGAGCACGACGGCGTCGGTGGCGCGGCGCTCGCCCGACCGGGTCGTGACCTCCCACGAGCCGCCCTCGGGCGCGGAGCGACGGTCCAGCCGTACCGCCGGGTCGGCGAGGCGGACCTCGTCGGCGAGGGCCTCGACGTCCACGCCGAGGTCCTCGGCCAGCCATGCCGGCCGCGGGCGGCTCAGGAGCTCCTTCGACAGCGGCGGCCGGTCGTAGGGAGGCACACCCTCGGCGCCGAGGAGCGTCACCCGTCCGGCGTACCCCCGACGTCGGAGCGCGCCGACGGTCTGGGCGCCCGCGAGGCCGCCGCCCACGACGACGACCGACGAGGGCGGCTCCGGGACCGCCGCGGGGCGGTCTCCGCGGTGCGGAGCGGGGGGCGGGAGGACCGGCGGCTCGGCGGACGACATGCACGTCACGCTAGGCCACGACGGTAGGCTTCCGGGCGTGGAAGGTGCAGCAGCGTGACCGACGTCACCGCGGACGGGGGGACGCGCCACCGCCCGCCGACGACGCTCGCGCCGGCGTGGCACCACGTCGACGACGAGCCCGGAGACCGGGAGCACCCCGTGCGGGCGCGGCCCGACGACGAGACCCGGCCGCCGGTCCCGGAACCCCCCGCGAGCCTCGCCCCGTCGCGCCAGCCGGCGATGTGGCTCGTGCTCGCGGGCGTCGCGGTCTCGACGCTCGTCGCCGTGCTCGTCGGCGCGCGCGCCGGTTGCTTCACGCTCGCCGCGCTGCTCGCCGTCGCGGGGGTGTGCCGGGCGGCCATCCCGGGCCCCGGCCCCGTCGGGATCACCGTGCGCTCGCGCGGCCTGGACGTCTTCTTCTTCCTCGCGCCCGCCGTCGCCATGGCGTTCCTCGCGCTGAGCCTCGACCAGGGCGAGATCTGACCCCTCGGCACGGCAGACGACGACGGGCCCGGACCGCGGTCGCGGTCCGGGCCCGTCGGGCGTGCGGGACGTCAGGCCTTGGGGGCCTCGTCCGTGCCGGGGGCCTCGCCCGCCGCGGGCGCCTCGGGCTCGTCCACCTCGACGACCTCGACGACCTCCTCGACCGCGACGACGTCGCCGTTCTCGTCCGTGACGACGACCTCCTCCTCGACGACGGCGGCGACGGCACCCGCACCGGCGGCACCGGCGGCGCCGGCCGCCGCGGAGTACGCCGGGGCCTCGGCCTCGGTCAGCGTGACGACCTGGTCCTCGCCGAGGAGGTCGTCCTGCTTCGGGGCGAACGCGAACGCGCGGTAGAAGAGGCCGGCGATCGCCGCGCCGAGGAGCGGTGCGACCCAGAAGACCCACTGCTGCTTCCACAGGTCGCCGTCGCCGGCGAAGACCGCCGAGGCCATCGAGCGGGCCGGGTTGAGCGACGCGTTGGTGATCGGCGCGGCGACGAGGATGAGCGCGGTGAGCGTGAGGCCGATGACGACCGGCGCGTACTGGACGCTCGCGCGCTTGTCGGTGACGCCGAGGATCACGCCCACGAACACGGCGGTGACGATGGTCTCGACGAGCAGCGCCTGCACGAGGCCGAACTCCGTGCCGCCCTGCGACGCCGTCGCGAGCGAGGAGAAGCTGCCGTACCCGTTGGCGGTCGCGACGAACACGCCGCCCCGACCCTCCTGCCCGAGGAGCTGCGGGAGCGTCGAGGGCACCGTCGCGAGCAGGACGAGCCCGGCGAGGATCGCGCCCACGAGCTGGGCGACCCAGTACGGCAGGACGTCGCGCCACGCGGTGCGGCCGCCGATCGCGGCGCCGAGCGTCACGGCCGGGTTGAAGTGGCCGCCCGACACGTTGCCGACGGCCGCGGCGCCCGCGATCACCGCGATGCCGCCGGCGAGGCCGACGGCCAGGGCGTTCTGCTGGCTGACGAACGTGTAGAGCGCCACACCCACGATCGCGAGGACGAGGAAGAACGTGCCGAAGACCTCGGCGCCGAGACGCGCGAGGAGGCTCGGCTGGACGACGGCGACGGTCTCCGTCGGCGCGGGGCGCGGGTCGTCGACGAAGCCCTCCGGTGCGCCGGGAGCGGTGGTGTCCTGGGACATGATGATCCTGTCTGGTTCGGTGGGTACTTCGGGCAGTCCCGGCCCGGCCGCCACGGTGCGGCACCGGGGAGGCGGTCGGGACGACGGCACGATGCCTGACCGAGTGCCCGGCCATTCCGGCATCTGGGGGCATCTTGCCACCACCACCCGGGAGATGTGTGGAAATCAGCGGTGCTCCACCTGAGAACGGACGTCCCGTCTCACGATGCGGTCGGTTCGCCCGGGGCCCGCGAAAGTATCTTGATGTCGAGAAGTCGAGTACCCTGGACCGCGGTCAGCAACGCCCCTGCGTGCGACGGACCGGGCCCCACGGGCCGCACGGTCGCCGTCCGGCTCCCGGGGGCACCAGTCCCCGACAGTTGGAGCGATCTGCGCATGGGCAAGATCAAGGTCGTCAACCCGGTCGTCGAGCTCGACGGCGACGAGATGACGCGCATCATCTGGCAGTTCATCAAGGACCGCCTCATCCACCCGTACCTCGACGTGGACCTCAAGTACTACGACCTGTCGATCCAGAACCGCGACGCGACGGACGACCAGGTCACCATCGATGCCGCGCACGCGATCAAGCAGTACAACGTGGGCGTCAAGTGCGCGACGATCACGCCCGACGAGGCGCGCGTCGAGGAGTTCGGCCTGAAGAAGATGTGGGTCTCGCCCAACGGCACGATCCGCAACATCCTCGGCGGCGTCGTCTTCCGCGAGCCGATCATCATCTCCAACATCCCGCGCCTCGTGCCGGGCTGGAACAAGCCGATCATCATCGGCCGTCACGCCCACGGCGACCAGTACAAGTCGACGAACTTCAAGGTCCCGGGCCCCGGCAAGATCACGATGACGTTCGAGCCGGCCGACGGCTCCGAGCCGCAGAAGTTCGACGTCGTGACCATGCCCGAGGAGGGCGGCGTCGCGATGGGCATGTACAACTTCAACGAGTCGATCCGCGACTTCGCGCGCGCCTCGTTCGCGTACGGCCTCCAGCGCGAGTACCCCGTGTACCTCTCGACGAAGAACACGATCCTCAAGGCCTACGACGGCGCCTTCAAGGACATCTTCCAGGAGGTGTTCGACGCCGAGTTCGCCGAGGCGTTCGCCGCGAAGGGCCTCACCTACGAGCACCGCCTCATCGACGACATGGTCGCCTCGGCCATGAAGTGGGAGGGCGGCTACGTCTGGGCCTGCAAGAACTACGACGGCGACGTCCAGTCCGACACCGTCGCGCAGGGCTTCGGCTCGCTCGGCCTCATGACGTCCGTCCTCATGACCCCGGACGGCCAGACCGTCGAGGCCGAGGCCGCGCACGGCACCGTGACGCGCCACTACCGCCAGCACCAGCAGGGCAAGCCGACGTCGACGAACCCGATCGCGTCGATCTTCGCCTGGACCCGCGGCCTCATGCACCGCGGCAAGCTGGACGGCACGCCCGAGGTCACCGAGTTCGCGCAGACCCTCGAGGACGTCGTCATCAAGACCGTCGAGGCCGGCCAGATGACCAAGGACCTCGCGCTCCTCGTCGGCCCGGACCAGGAGTGGCTGACGACCGAGGACTTCCTCGCCGCGCTCGACGAGAACCTCAAGGCGCGCCTGGCCTGAGCCTCGGTCAGAGCCTGCCCGACGGCGGCGCCCCCCTTCGCAGGGGGCGTCGCCGTTCGTCGTCCTCGTGCTCGGGTCGTGATGAGCGGCTCCCTCCTCGGCGGCCCCGCTCGCGGTGAGGCCGACGGGCCTCCGACCTGGGCGCGTTGTGGGAGAGTGAGCGCATGACTTCCCCCGTGAACGTGACGGTGACCGGCGCGGCCGGTCAGATCGGCTACGCACTGCTCTTCCGGATCGCGTCGGGCCAGATGCTCGGCCCCGACACCCCCGTGCGCCTGCGCCTCCTGGAGATCCCGCAGGGCGTCAAGGCCGCGGAGGGCACCGCGATGGAGCTCGACGACTGCGCCTTCCCGCTCCTCGCGGGCATCGACATCTTCGACGACCCGACCGCCGCGTTCGAGGGGACGAACGTGGCGCTGCTCGTGGGTGCGCGACCGCGCGGGCCGGGCATGGAGCGTGGTGACCTCCTGGAGGCCAACGGCGGCATCTTCAAGCCGCAGGGCCAGGCGATCAACGCGGGTGCGGCGGACGACGTCCGCGTCCTGGTCGTCGGCAACCCGGCGAACACGAACGCGCTCATCGCGGCGTCGAACGCGCCGGACGTGCCGAAGGGCCGGTTCACCGCGATGACGCGCCTCGACCACAACCGCGCGCTGACGCAGGTCGCGAAGCGAGCGGGCGTCCCGGTGTCCGAGGTGCGCAAGGTGACGATCTGGGGCAACCACTCGGCGACGCAGTACCCGGACATCTTCCATGCGGACGTCGCGGGGACGCCGGGCGCGCAGCTCGCCGAGGACCGCGGGTGGCTCGAGGAGACGTTCATCCCGACGGTCGCCAAGCGCGGCGCGGCGATCATCGACGCGCGGGGGGCGTCCTCGGCGGCCTCGGCCGCGAACGCGGCGATCGACCACGTGCGCGACTGGGTGCTCGGCACGCCGGAGGGCGACTGGACGAGCGCGGGCGTCGTGTCGGACGGGTCGTACGGGGTCCCGACGGGCCTCATCTCGTCGTTCCCGGTCGTGTCCCGCGGCGGGTCGTGGGAGATCGTCCAGGGCGTCGAGCTGTCGGAGTTCTCGCGCGGGCGCGTCGACGCGTCGGTCGCGGAGCTCCAGGAGGAGCGACAGGCCGTGGAGCAGCTCGGGCTCGTCTGAGCCCGGCTCCGGTCGCGCGGTCCGAGGCACGGTCCGGACCGCGGGACCGGGGACGGTCCGGGGGCCGGACGGGGGCGACGGTGCGGGGTGTTCGGGGGCGGGTGACCGGGCGGAAAATCGCTGCGCCCGCGGGGGTGGGGCGCCGTAGGGTCGACGGGCCATGATCGACGCCACCCTGCCGACCGAGCAGCCCCCGAACCCCCCGGCCACCCCGAACCCCACCCCGGCGGCGGGTGCGTCGCGCGCACCCGTCGACCCCGCCCGCCGTCTGGACTGGCGGCGGCTGCGCGGGCCGCTGGCAGTCGTCGCGCTCGTCGCGCTCACGCTCGGTGCGGTCGGTGCCGCGCTCGGGACCGTCATCGCGGGCTGGCTGGCCGACGACCCGACGACGGCGACGCTCCAGCTCCTCGCGGTGTGCGTCATCGGCGCGGCGCTGCTCGACACCGTGGGCCAGGTCGTGTGGGCCGGGGTCGTGGACCGGGCCGAGGGCCGACTGCGCGGCGACCTGCTCACGGCGGCCTTGCACCAGCCGCTCGCCACGCTCACGGAGCAGGCGGTCGGCGAGGTGCTCGACCGTGTCGACGACGACACGCACGCGGTGGGCACGCTGGTGCGCCGCCAGCTCTGGGGCGCGGGCCGCACGGTCGTCGGCGTCCTGCCGATGTGGGTCGTCGCGGGCCTGACCTGGTGGCCGGCCTGGATCCTCTTCCCGGCGCTCGGCGCCCTGGCCGCCGTGATCGTGCGGCCCATGCTCGGGGAGATCGCGCGCCGCAAGGTGATCGAGGAGGCCGCCTGGACGGACCACGCCGCCGCGTTCGAGGAGTCGGTCGCCGCGCGCGACGACCTGCGCACGAGCCTCGGCCAGTCGTTCGCGGTCCGGCGCCTCGCCGAGCGCTCGGCCGCCGTCCACCGGAAGTTCGGGGCCGTGCTCGTCGTCGAGTCGCGCATGCTCCGGCGCGCGGGCCTCGTGCTCGCGTCGCTGCTCGCCGGCGTCGCCGTCGCGGGCGCCGCGCTCGCCGCGGACGGCGACCTCGGCGTCGACCGTCTCGTCACCCTGTTCCTCGTGACGGCGATGTTCGTCGGGCAGGTCGACAACCTCGTCCACCACCTGCCGGACATCCAGGAGGGCATCGGCGCGCTCACGCGTATCCGGCAGATGCTCGCGGTCGAGCCCGAGCCGACGGGCGGGCGCTCGCTGCCCGCCGGGCCGGTCGGGATCGAGCTGCGCGACCTCCACTTCTCCTACGCCGAGGGAACGTTCGCGCTCGACGGCGTGAGCCTGCGGGTACCTGCGGGCGAGACGGTCGCGCTCGTGGGACGGACGGGCTCGGGCAAGTCGACGCTCGCGTCGCTGCTCTCGCGTGCGGTCGAGCCACCGCGCGGCGCGGTGCTCCTGGGCGGGGTCGACGTGCGCGACCTCGACCTCCAGGCGCTGCGCGCCGCGGTCGGGGTCGTCACGCAGCGGACCGAGATCCTCGCGGGCACGCTCGCCGAGAACGTCGCGCTCTTCGCGGACGTGCCGCGTGCCGACGTCGAGGCCGCCGTGCGCGAGCTCCGGCTCGACGACTGGGTCGCGGGACTGCCCGAGGGCCTCGACACGCTGCTCGGCCCCGGCGGGACGTCGCTCTCGGCGGGGGAGGAGCAGCTCGTCGCGTTCGCACGGCTGCTCGTCCGCGACGTGCAGGTCGTCGTGCTCGACGAGGCGACCGCGCGCATGGACCCGCTCACGGAGGCGCGGGTCGTCGCGGCCTCGGAGCGGCTGCTCGCGGGGCGGACGGGCGTGCTCGTCGCGCACCGCCTGACCACGATCGAGCGCGCCGGTCTCCTCGCCGTCCTCGACCACGGCCGGGTCGTGCAGCAGGGCGAGCGGGCCGCGCTCGCGCGCGTCGCGGGCCCGTACCGCGACCTTCTCGCGGCGAGCGTCGCCGAGGAGGCCGCGACCGACGCCTTCGGCACGCCTGCCGGTACGGGCGCCGACCTGCTCGACGGTGCCGACGCATCCGGCGGACCCGACGGGTCAGGTGTCCCCGAGGGCGTCGAGACCTCGGGCCAGGACCGTGCCGCGGAGGCGGTCGGGGGTCGCCGACGGCGAGGCGAACCGCCGGCCCTCGCGGACCCCGGTGACGGGCCCAGCCTCGCGCGCGGGGTGCTGCACGCGCTGTTCGTGCGCCCCGCGTGGGGCGTCGTGGGCGCCCTGCTGTTCCTGGCGACGAGCCTCGTGTCGGCGCAGGGCGCCGTCACGGGCTTCCTCTGGGGCCGCGCGGTGCAGGACCTGGACGAGGGCTTCCCGGCACAGCTTCTCGTGCCGCTCGCCGTGCTCCTGGTCCTCGCGCCGCTGTGCCTCGCCTGGGCGCTGTACGTCTACCCCCGCTGGTGGATCGAGGTGCTGCTGCGCGTGCGCATGGCGGTCATGGCCGGCCAGACGCGCCAGCACCGGCTCACCGCGACGCCACCGGGCGAGGTGGTCGCGCGCGCCATGGACGCCGACCGCTTCGTCCGGTACGCGGACCGGTGGGTCGACTTCGTCAACGGCCTCGTCATCGCGGGGGTCACGGCGCTGCTCAGCGGGTCGTGGCTCGCGGGCGCGGTGCTGCTCGCGGTGATGGTCGTGTCCGCGGCGGCCTCGGCGCTCGGGCGCCCGATCGCCGGCCGGTCGGCCACGCGGTCGTCCGCGGCGCGTGCTCGGTTCGGGCGCGCGCTGGTCTCGGCGCTCGACTCGGCGCGCACGGTCAAGCTCGCCGCGCGGACGCCGCAGGTGCACGCGCACCTGCGCGACGTCGACGGGGGCCGCGTGCGGGCCGCGATCTTCGAGCACCGGGTGCAGGCCGCGCTCGACGGCGTCCCGCTCGTCATGATCCAGCTCGGCGTGGTCGCGGCGTGGGCGGGGCTGCTGACCGGCACGTGGGACCTCGCGACGGCGCTCCTGGTCGCCAACGCGGTGACCGGCTTCGGCTGGTTCGGCGTGGTCGCGGGGGCGGTCGTGACGGAGGCGCCCGGCACGCGCTCGTGGCAGCGTGCCACGAGCCGGTTCGCCGCCGGCACGGACCTCATGGACCTGCCGCCCGGCGTCGACCTCCTCACGGGCGAGGCCCCCGTGCCCGACCCGGGCCCGCGCCGACCGCTCGAGCGGCTCGAGCTGGCCGACGTCACCGCGCTGCACGACGACGGCACGATCGGCGTCCAGGGCGTCGACCTCGCGGTGCGCCGCGGTGAGCTCGTCCTCCTGCTCGGGCAGGTCGGGGCGGGCAAGTCGAGCCTGCTCTCGGCGTTGTCGGGCCTCATGGAGCACACGGGCCACATCCGGTGGAACGGGACCGACGTCGTCGACGCCCAGACGTTCCTGCGGCCGGGGCAGGTCGCCCACGTGGCGCAGGTCCCCCGCGTGCTCTCGGGGTCGTTCGCGGACAACGTGCGGCTCGGGCACGAGCGCGACGTGCACGGACCGGTCGCGGCCGCGCGCCTGGAGCGCGACGTCGTCGAGGCCGGGGGCCACGAGGCCCTGGTGGGGCACCGCGGCGTCCGGCTCTCGGGCGGCCAGGTGCAGCGGCTCGCCCTCGCGCGGGCGCTCGCGACCGACGCCGAGCTCCTCCTCGCCGACGACGTGTCGAGCGCGCTCGACGCGGCGACCGAGATCGAGCTGTGGACCTCGCTCCGGGAGCGGGGCACCACCGTCATCGGTGCGACGTCGAAGCGGGCCGCGCTCGCGCGCGCGGACCGCGTCGTCGTGCTCGACGAGGGCCGGGTCGCCGAGGTCGGGCCGTGGAGCGACCTCGCGCCACGCTGGGGTCACCTGGCGGGCTGACCTCGCTCCCCGCCGAACCCGGGGTCGCTCCTCACCGGACACGTTCCGAGAGGAGCGACCCCGGGTTCGGCGTCTTCAGGAGGTGGTGCAGGAGAGGTGCGCGCCCTGGTTGCCAAACCTTGCTGCAACTTTCTGCAAGCAGTACAGTTCGGCTCAGCCGTACGCTGAGAAGCCGCGGTCGACGTCGCCCGCTGTCGGTCTCCGTCGTCCGCGTCCACCGGTTCGTGCCAGCTCATGCCTGCGGCCCCGCACCAGCCACCGGACGAGGGAGTCCTCATGACCTCCACGCCGCGACGTCGCCGCGTCCCGCGCACACCGTCGCCCCACCCATCCGACCCTCCGGCCCGTCGCTCGCGCGGGTCCCGTACGACGGCGTCGGTCACCGCCGTCGCGCTCGCCACCTCCGGCCTGGCGGGCGTCACGCTCGCCGCGCTCGCCGCCCCCGCGGCGGGGGCCGACGAGCGCACGCTCGCCCTCGTGGGCGACCTCCAGTCCGAGCTCGGCTGCGCGGCCGACTGGGACCCCGCGTGCGACGCGACCGAGCTCGCGCCCACCGACGCCGCGGGCGTGTGGTCCGCCGACTTCGACCTACCCGCTGGGACGTACCAGTACAAGGTCGCGTTCGACGACGCCTGGGACGAGGCGTACGGCCGCGACGGCGGCCAGGACAACGCGCCGCTCGTGCTCGGCGGCGACGCGACCGTCCGCGTCACGTTCGACGAGGCGACGCACCGCATCGCCCTCACGCCGCTCGGGCTCGCCGGCGGCTACGACGAGGCCCAGGACGCCGACCTCGTGGTGCCGCCCGTGCGCCAGCCCGGGTCCGACGAGCGCTTCTACTTCGTCATGACGGACCGGTTCGCCAACGGCGACCCGTCGAACGACACCGCCGGGCTCGGCGACGACCCGCTCGTCTCCGGGTACGACCCGACGAACAAGGGCTTCTACCAGGGCGGCGACATCGCGGGCCTGCGGCAGAACCTCGACTACGTCGAGGGCCTGGGCACGACGGCGATCTGGCTCACGCCGTCGTTCAAGAACCAGCCGGTCCAGGGCACCGGCGCCGACGCCTCCGCGGGCTACCACGGCTACTGGATCACCGACTTCACGCAGATCGACCCGCACCTCGGCACCAACGCCGAGCTCGAGGCGCTCATCGACGAGGCGCACGACCGCGGGATCAAGGTCTACTTCGACATCATCACGAACCACACGGCCGACGTGATCGACAACGAGCAGAAGCAGTACTCGTACGTCGACCAGGCCACGTCGCCGTACCGCGACGCCGACGGCACGGTGTTCGACCCGGCGGACCACGCGGGCACGGGCGACTTCCCGGCGCTGGACGCCGCGACGTCGTTCCCGTACACGCCGGTGGTGCCCGCGGGCAAGGAGGACCTCAAGGTCCCGGGCTGGCTCAACGACCCGACGCTCTACCACAACCGGGGCAACTCGACGTGGACCGGGGAGTCGGTGACGTACGGGGACTTCGACGGCCTCGACGACCTCATGACTGAGCACCCGACGGTCGTCGACGGGTTCGTCGACGTCTACCAGGACTGGATCGACCTCGGCATCGACGGCTTCCGCATCGACACCGTCAAGCACGTGAACTTCGAGTTCTGGGAGACGTGGACCACCGAGGTCCTCGACTACGCGCACGCGCAGGGCAAGGACGACTTCTTCATGTTCGGCGAGGTGTACGACGCCGACGCGGCGAAGCTCTCGCCCTACGTGCGCAAGACCGACATGAGCTCGACGCTGGACTTCACGTTCCAGTCCGCCGCGACGAGCTTTGCGAGCGGCAACAGCGCCAAGGGCCTCGCCTCGCTCTTCGCGAGCGACGACATGTACACGACGCCCACGACGAACGCGCAGGCGCTGCCGACGTTCCTCGGCAACCACGACATGGGCCGCGTCGGGTACATGCTCGCGAGCACCGACGACCCGCTCGCGCGCGACGAGCTCGCGCACGACCTCATGTACCTGACCCGCGGGCAGCCGGTCGTGTACTACGGCGACGAGCAGGGCTTCGCGGGGAAGGGCGGCGACAAGGACGCGCGCCAGACGCTGTTCGCGACGCAGGTGGACGAGTACGCCGCCCAGCCGCTCGTCACCGGCGAGCAGGCCGGCAGCGTCGACCGCTTCGGCACCGACGCCCCGCTCTACGCGCACATCGCCGAGCTCGCCGCGCTGCGCGAGGCGCACCCGGCGCTCGCCGACGGGGCTCAGGTCGAGCGCTACGTCGAGAACGGCGCGGGCGTGTACGCCTTCAGCCGCGTCGACCGTACGGAGAAGGTCGAGCACCTCGTCGCGCTGAACAACGCGGCCGACGAGCGCTCGGCGACGTTCACGACCCTGACGCCGGGCGCCTCGTACGAGGCGCTCTACGGCGAGTCTGCCCAGCCCGTCACGGCGGACGCCGACGGCACCGTCACGCTGACCGTCCCGGCGACGGGCACGGTCGTGCTGCGGGCCGACCGCGAGGTCGGCGCGGACTCGTCCGGCGAGATCGCGGTCAGCGTGCCGCGGGCCGGGGGAGCGGTGACCGGGGTCGCTCCCGTGGCGGCCACCGTCGACACGGACGCGTGGGCCGAGACGTCGTTCGCGTGGCGCGAGGTCGGGAGCGCCGAGTGGCACCCGCTCGGCACGGCCGAGGACACGGCACCGCGCGTCTTCCACGACGTCGCGGGACTGGCCGAGGGCACCCTGGTCGAGTACCGCGCCGTGACGACCGACGCCGACGGCGACCGTGCCGCCGCGTCGACGTTCGCGAGCGTCGGGGTCGACGTGAGCGGGGTGGTGGGCGAGGAGCCCGAGCCCGAGATCGACCTCGTGACCGTTCCCGGGAGCCACAACGCGGCCATGGGCTGCGCGGGCGACTGGGCCCCGGCGTGCGAGGCCGCGAAGCTCACCCAGCGCGCCGACGGCGTCTACGCGGGCACGTTCGACGTCCCGGCCGGGACGTACGAGTACAAGGTCGCGCTCAACGGGTCGTGGACCGTCAACTACGGCGTCGGTGGCGTACAGGACGGCGGCAACGCGACGTACACGACGACCGGCGGCCCGGTCACGTTCTACTGGGACCCGGTGAGCAAGGACTTCTCGAGCACCGCTCAGGGGCCGATCGTCACGCTGCCGGGCTCCTTCCAGGACCAGGTCGGCTGCCCCGCCTCGTGGGCGCCCGACTGCCTCGCGTCCTGGCTCAAGGACCCGGACGGCGACGGCACCTACACCTGGTCGACCGACCGCCTCGCGGCCGGCGCATACGAGGGCAAGGTCGCGCACGGCCTGAGCTGGGCCGAGAACTACGGCGTGGGCGGCGCACCCGACGGGGCGAACTACCAGTTCTCCGTGGGCGACGGCGAGAACGTGACGTTCTCGTACGACCTCGCGACCCACGTCCTGACCATCGAGGTGGCGAACCCGCCGCTGCCGGGGACCGGTCAGCAGGCGGCGCACTGGGTCCGTGCGGACCTGGTCGCCTGGCCCGGGGACCTCGGCACCGGTGAGGAGTGGACCTTCTGGGCCGCGCCGGACGGCGGGATCACCGTCTCCCCGGGCAGCACGGAGGGTGAGGTGCAGGCTCCGGAAGGCACGGCGTCGTACACGCTCGAGGTGGACCCGGCGGGCCTGCCCGACGACGTCGCCGCCGAGTTCCCGGCGCTCGCCGGGCACACCGCGCTGCGCGTGCTCGACGACGGCGAGCCGCTCGACCGTGCCGCGGCCGAGGCCGCGCTCACCGGCCAGCTCCTCGTGACCCGGGCCGACGACGGCGTCCTCACGGCCGCGACCGGCGTCCAGGTGCCGGGCGTCGTCGACGACCTGTTCGCGCAGGACGCGGCCGAGCGCGAGCTCGGCGTCTCGTGGCACGCCAACGGCAAGTGGGCGTCGTTCGCGCTGTGGGCCCCGACCGCGAAAGCGGTCTCGGTGCTCGCGTGGCCCGCGGGGGCGTCGCTCGACGACGACCCGCGCCGGTTCGAGGCCGCGCGCCAGTCCGACGGCACGTGGACGCTCGACGGCAGGGCCGCCGACAAGAAGCTCGGCGGCGCCGACGTCGGCTGGAAGGGTGCGCGCTACCTCTACGAGGTGCGGGTCTACGTCCCGAGCACGGGGAAGGTGGAGACGAACGTCGTCACCGACCCGTACTCGGTGGGACTCACCCTCGACTCCACGCACTCGGTGGCCGTCGACCTCGACGACCCCGCGTTCCGCCCGAGCGCCTGGGAGGGCACGCCCGCCCCGGTCGTCGAGCGCGCGGTGGACCAGACGATCTACGAGCTGCACGTGCGCGACTTCTCGATCTCCGACGAGACGGTCCCCGCCGAGCGGCGCGGCACCTACCTCGCGTTCGCAGAGCGGGACTCGGCCGGCATGACGCACCTGCGCGAGCTCGCGGACGCGGGCCTCACCACGGTGCACCTCCTCCCGACGTTCGACATCGCGTCGATCCCCGAGGACCGTGCCGCCCAGAAGACGACGGGCGACCTCTCCGGGTTCGCTCCCGACTCGACCGAGCAGCAGGCCGCGGTCGCGGCGGTGCAGGCGCAGGACGGCTTCAACTGGGGCTACGACCCGTGGCACTTCAGCACGCCGGAGGGGTCGTACGCGGTCGACGCGGACGGCGGCGCGCGCGTGGCGGAGTTCCGCACCATGGTCGGGTCGCTCCACGGCGCCGGGCTGCAGGTCGTGCTCGACCAGGTGTTCAACCACACCGCGGCGAGCGGGCAGGACGCGAAGTCGGTCCTCGACAAGGTCGTGCCGGGCTACTACCACCGGCAGAACCCGACCACGGGCTCCGTCGAGACGAGCACGTGCTGCCAGAACGTCGCGACCGAGCACGCGATGGCGGGCAAGCTCATGGTCGACTCGGTCGTCACGTGGGCCCAGGACTACAAGGTCGACGGGTTCCGCTTCGACCTCATGGGGCACCACTCGAAGCAGAACATGCTCGACGTCCGGGCCGCGCTCGACGAGCTCACCCTCGCCGAGGACGGCGTCGACGGGAAGAGCGTCTACCTGTACGGCGAGGGCTGGGACTTCGGCGAGGTCGCGGGCAACGCGCTGTTCGAGCAGGCCACGCAGGGCCAGCTCGGCGGCACGGGCATCGGGACGTTCTCCGACCGGCTGCGTGACGCCGTGCACGGCGGCTCGCCCGTCGACGGCGCCTCGACGTTCACGCAGGGCTTCGGCACGGGCCTGGCGACCGACCCGAACGGGCAGCCCGCCCGGGCGGGAGAGCCGGGGACCGTGAACGACGGCTCCGCGGACGAGCTCGCCGACCTCGGCCATCAGACCGACCTCGTGCGCCTCGGGCTCGCCGGCAACCTGCGCGACTACACGCTGGTCACGTCGACGGGCGAGGAGAAGCGCGGCGACGAGATCGACTACCGCGGGGCACCGGCCGGCTATGCCGACTCACCCGAGGAGGTCGTGACGTACGTCGACGCGCACGACAACGAGACGCTGTTCGACCTGCTCACGCTCAAGCTCCCGGCCGACACGCCGATGGACGAGCGCGTGCGGATGAACACGGTCTCGCTCGCGACCGCGGCGCTCTCCCAGACGCCGTCGTTCTGGCACGCGGGCACGGACCTGTTGCGGTCGAAGTCGCTCGACCGCAACAGCTACGACTCGGGTGACTGGTTCAACGCGATCGACTGGACGGGTCAGGACAACGGGTTCGGCAAGGGCCTGCCGATGGCGGCCGACAACGAGGACAAGTGGCCGCTCATGGCCCCGCTCCTCGCGGATCCGGCGCTCGAGCCGTCGCCCGACGACATCGCCACCGCGTCGGCGCAGGCGGAGGATCTCCTGCGGCTGCGGCACTCCTCCGAGCTCTTCCGGCTCGGCGACGCGGACCTGATCCGGGAGAAGGTGTCGTTCCCCGACGCCGGTCCGGACCAGGTGCCCGGCGTGATCGCGATGTCGGTCGACGACACGGCGGGCGACGACGTCGACCCGGCGCTCGACGGGCTGCTCGCCGTCTTCAACGCCTCGCCGGACGAGGTCACCGTCCCGCTGTCCGCGTTGGCGGGCCGCGAGTACGTGCTCTCGCCGGTCCAGGCCGAGGGGAGCGACGCCGTCGTGCGGGGCACCACGTGGGACGCGGCCTCCGGGACCGTCACGGTCCCGGCGCGCACCGTCGCGGTGCTCGTCGAGCCGCAGGCGGGTGGCGACCTGCCCGTCTCCGTCGAGGTGCAGCCCCGCTGCCTCGCGGGCAAGGCGTACGTCGCGGTCCGCGCGACGAACGACGGCGCCGTCACGGTGGACCTGACGCTCTCCACGCCGTTCGGCGAGAGGGCGTTCACGAAGGTCGCAGCCAGGAAGAACGCCTACCAGTCGTTCGCGACGCGGGCGAAGACCGTCGCGGCGGGAGAGGCCGTCGTCACGGCCACCGCGGTGGTCGACGGCGAGGAGGTCACCTCGTCCTTCACCGTCGAGCACGAGGGGCTCACCTGCTCCTGAACGGCGAAGCGTCGTCCTGACTCTCCACCCGCCGACCATGCGGTCGTCGCCCGTCCTGGCCTCAGGACGGGCGACGACCGCATGCTCGTCCGGCCTCGGGCCCGCCGCGGTGGCTCGTTCCACGGCTGGTACGGTCACGAGGCGTGAGCAGCATGTCCTCGACCGGCCCCGGCCCGATGACGGGTCTCTCGTTCCGTACGGCCGTGGCGGCCGACCTGCCGCGGGTCGTCGCGCTCATCGCGGACGACGCCATCGCCCGCGCCCGGACGGGGGAGGTCGGTCCCGAGCACGAGGCGGCGTTCGCGGCGATCGACGCCGACGCGAACAACGAGCTGGTCGTGGTCGAGCTCGACGGGGAGGTCGTCGGCACGATGCAGCTCACCGTGATCCCGGGGATCTCCCGGCGCGGGGCGTCTCGGCTCCTCGTCGAGGCGGTCCGCGTCGACCGCGGTCTCCGCGGGCAAGGCGTCGGCCGCGCGATGATGACGTGGGCCCACGCGTGGGGCGTCGCGCGAGGCTGCACGCTCGCCCAGCTCACGTCCGACAAGCAGCGGGCCGACGCCCACCGGTTCTACCGGTCGCTCGGTTACGAGCAGTCGCACGAGGGCTTCAAGCTCCCTCTGCTCCGCGCGTAGCGCGGGCGGGACCCGCACCCCCGTCGACGTTGCACCACCCACACCGCGGTGTTAGCGCTGTCACATCGCGGGAGCGCTCTCGCGACTTCATGGCCTGACTCCATGGGAGCGCTATCGCGATGTTTGCGCTCACATCGCCACGAAACAGACAGCGCTGTCAGGACTTAGGTCGCTGTTTGGTCACGGTTCTGGCGATCCTTGCGTTCAGGAGTTGACGCCAAGAACGTGACCGGCATAACGTCAGGCCCGCTCGGGCGGCGCTGAGGGTGTCCGGGTACGCGGCGCGTCGGTGCGCGGCGAGCTGTCCTCGGCAGGAGGAGGTCCGATGACGGACGAGCGCGTGATCCTCGAGATGCGAGGCATCACCAAGGAGTTCCCGGGCGTGCGCGCCCTCGACGACGTGAACCTGCGGGTGCGAGCCGGCGAGATCCACGCGATCTGCGGCGAGAACGGCGCCGGCAAGTCGACGCTCATGAAGGTGCTCTCGGGCGTGTACCCGCACGGGACGTACTCGGGCGACATCTACTACGACGGTGCGGAGGTCCAGTTCAAGGACATCCGGTCGAGCGAGCACGCGGGGATCGTCATCATCCACCAGGAGCTCGCCCTGATCCCCGAGCTCTCGATCACCGAGAACATCTTCCTCGGGAACGAGGTCAAGGGGGCGTTCGGCATCGACTGGGGCGCGGCCCGCCAGCGCGCCGAGGAGCTCATGGCGCGCGTCGGCCTCCAGGAGTCGCCCGACGCCCAGATCAAGAGCATCGGCGTCGGCAAGCAGCAGCTCGTCGAGATCGCCCGCGCCCTCGCCAAGGACGTGCGCCTGCTCATCCTCGACGAGCCGACGTCCGCGCTCAACGAGGAGGACTCCGAGCACCTGCTCGACCTGCTGCGCGGCCTGCGGTCCAAGGGGCTGACGAGCATCATGATCTCCCACAAGCTCAACGAGATCGAGGAGGTCGCCGACTCGATCACGATCATCCGCGACGGTCGCTCGATCGAGACCCTCGACGTCCAGGGCGACGCCGTCGACGAGGACCGCATCATCCGCGGCATGGTCGGCCGCTCGCTCGAGTCGCGCTTCCCGGCGCACACGCCGTCCATCGGCGAGACCTTCTTCGAGGTCGAGGGCTGGACCGTGGAGCACCCCGAGGTGCCGGGCCGCTACGTGTGCAAGGGCTCGACGTTCCACGTCCGCCGCGGCGAGATCGTCGGTTTCGCCGGGATCATGGGCGCCGGCCGCACCGAGCTCGCGCGGTCGCTCTTCGGGCGGTCGTACGGGCGCTACAAGTCCGGCGTCGTGCGCATCGACGGCCGCGAGGTGTCCATGCCCACGGTGCTCTCGGCCATCGAGAACCGGATCGCCTACGTCCCCGAGGACCGCAAGGCGCTGGGGCTGAACCTGCTCGACACGATCCTCGGCACGATCCAGGCGGCGAACCTGCCGCGCATCGCGAAGGCGGGCGTCATCGACCAGGACGCAGCGTTCGTCGCGGCCGAGTCGTACCGCAAGGCGTTCTCCATCAAGGCGCCGAGCGTGCACGAGGGCGTCGCCAAGCTCTCGGGCGGCAACCAGCAGAAGGTCCTGCTCGCCAAGTGGATGTACACCGAGCCCGAGCTCCTCATCCTCGACGAGCCGACGCGCGGCATCGACGTGGGCGCCAAGTACGAGATCTACGGCCTGGTCCAGAAGCTCGCCGACGCGGGCCGCGGCGTGGTGGTCATCTCGTCCGAGCTGCCCGAGCTCCTCGGCCTGTGCGACCGCATCTACACCGTCTTCGAGGGGCGGATCACGGGCGAGGTCCCCGGGTCGGAGGCGACCCAGGAGGGGCTCATGCGCCTCATGACCGGGACGCCCGGCGACGCACCCTCCGACGCCGCCGCCTGAGCGCGTCCCCCCAACCAGCCACCGCATCGCAACCGAGAAGGAACCACCGACGATGTCGTCCATCAAGCAGCTGCTGAGCGGGGGAGCGCGCCAGTTCGGCATGCTCTTCGCGCTCCTCGCCCTGGTCATCTACTTCCAGATCGCCACGGGCGGGCGGGTCCTCACGCCGAGCAACGCGCAGAACCTGCTCAACGGCAACTCCTACATCCTCATCCTCGCGATCGGCATGGTCCTCGTGATCATCGCGGGCCACATCGACCTGTCGGTCGGGTCGGTGGCCGCCGTGACCGGCATCATCGTGGCCATCGCCATCCGGGACTGGGGCATCCCGTGGTGGCTGGGCATCCTCCTCGGGCTGTGCGTGGGCGCGGTCATCGGCGCCTGGCAGGGGTGGTGGGTGGCCTACGTCGGCATCCCAGGCTTCATCACCACGCTCGCCGGCATGATGCTCTTCCGCGGCCTCAACCAGTTCATCGGCAAGTCGAACACGGTGCCCGTGCCGCAGGAGCTCCAGACCCTCGGTGGCGGCTACCTGCCCGAGTGGGGGCCGAACACCGGCCTCAACAACTCGACGCTCCTGCTCGGCGTCCTGGCGATCGCGGCCGTCGTCTGGTCGGAGTTCCGCCGCCGCGCGAGCGCCCGCAAGCTCGGCGCCGAGCCGGTCCCGACCTCGGTCGCCGTGACGCGCGTCGTGCTCTTCAGCGCCGTGATCGCCTACCTCACGTACCTCTACGGCTCGGGCCGCGTCGGCACATCGTTCCCGGTCCCCGCGCTCGTGCTGGTCCTGCTCGTCGTCGTCTACCAGTTCGTGGCGTCGCGGACCATCACCGGTCGCCACGTCTACGCGGTGGGCGGCAACCGGGCGGCGGCGGCGCTGTCCGGCGTGAACATCAAGCGCACCAACTTCTTCGTCATGATGAACATGTCGATCCTCGCGTCGCTGGCCGGGATGATCTTCATCGGCCGCTCGACGGCCTCCGGCCCGTTCGACGGCAACATGTGGGAGCTCGACGCGATCGCGGCGGTCTTCATCGGCGGGGCCGCGGTCTCCGGCGGCGTGGGCACCGTCGTCGGCTCGGTCATCGGCGGCCTCGTCATGGCCGTCCTCAACAACGGTCTCCAGCTCATGGGCGTCGGCTCCGACATGACCCAGATCATCAAGGGCCTCGTGCTCCTCATCGCGGTCGCGTTCGACGTCTACAACAAGGTGCAGGGTCGGCCGTCGATCATCGCGCTGATCTTCCCGTCGCGGCGCGACAAGGGCACCGGAGCCGTCACGGGCGCCGACGACGCCCAGCCGGAGGTTCCGGTCGAGGCCGGGGCCACCGCCGCCAAGGGCTGACCTGACCGATCCCTCACGTCCCACCCACCGCACGACCCCTGACCGCATCCGACGACGGATGCCCGACAAGAAAGTGGTACCCATGAAGAAGCTCACCACGACGCTCCTGGCGCTCACCGCCGCGAGCGCGCTCGTGCTCAGCGGCTGCTCCTCCGACCGCGGGGGCGACGCCGGTGGCGACTCCACCGGCGGCGGCGAGTCCGCGGCTGCCGGCTTCGAGGAGGGCGCGACCATCGGTGTCGCCCTCCCGCAGAAGACCTCGGAGAACTGGGTGCTCGCCGAGCAGCTGTTCAACGACGGGCTCACCGAGGCCGGCTTCAAGCCGATCGTCCAGTTCGCCAACGGCGGCGTCTCGGAGCAGCAGAGCCAGATCGACGCCATGGTGGAGCAGGGCGCGAAGGTCATCATCGTCGGCGCCATCGACGGGTCGCAGCTCGGGACCCAGCTCAAGAACGCGAAGGACAACGGCGCGACCGTCATCGCCTACGACCGTCTCGTGAAGAACACGGACGCCGTCGACGAGTACATCGCGTTCGACAACTACCAGGTCGGCGTGCTCCAGGGCGAGGCGCTGCTGCAGGGCCTCGCCGAGCGCAAGGGTGAGGGCCCGTACAACATCGAGCTCATCGCCGGCTCGCCCGACGACGCGAACTCGACGCCGTTCTTCGAGGGCGCCATGAGCGTGCTCGACCCGAAGATCGAGGACGGGACGCTCGTCGTCCCGTCCGGCCAGACGTCGTTCGAGCAGGTCGCGACGCAGGGCTGGAAGGCCGAGAACGCGCAGAAGCGCATGGACACCGTGCTGTCGGGCAGCTACTCCGACAAGGAGATCGACGGCGTCCTGTCGCCGAACGACACGCTCGCCCGCGCGGCGCTCACGTCGGCCAAGCAGGCCGGCAAGGAGACCCCGGTCATCACCGGCCAGGACTCCGAGGTCGAGTCGGTCAAGTCGATCGTCGCGGGTGAGCAGTACTCGACGATCTACAAGGACACGCGCAAGCTCGTCGAGGAGTCGATCAACGCGGTGAAGGCGCTCCAGGCGGGCGAGGAGCCGGAGATCAACGACACCGAGTCCTACGACAACGGCGTCAAGGTCGTCCCGGCCTTCCTCCTCGAGCCGGTCATCGTCACGCAGGAGAACGCGGCCGAGGTCTACGCGGGTGACCCCACCCTCGAGGAGCTCACCAAGTGACCCGTTCGCTCTGAGCGACCGGGAGGCGACGGCGTACCGGCACGCCGCCGCGCGACGACCCCCGTCACGTCCTCGGACGTGGCGGGGGTCGCCGTCGTGCAGGGAGAGGTGCCGGGAAGCCCGGCGGGAGCCCGCGGCTCAGCGGAAGACGACGGTGCGGTGCCCGTCCAGGAGCACGCGGTGCTCCGCGTGCCAGCGCACGGCGCGCGCGAGCGTCTGCCGCTCCACGTCCTCGCCGATCGCCACGAGGTCCTCGACGCGGCGCGAGTGGTCGACGCGCTCGACGTCCTGCTCGATGATCGGGCCCTCGTCGAGGTCGCCCGTCACGTAGTGCGACGTCGCGCCGATGAGCTTGACGCCGCGGTCGTGCGCCTGGGCGTACGGGCGTGCGCCCTTGAAGCTCGGCAGGAACGAGTGGTGGATGTTGATGATGCGACCGGGCATCTCGCGGCACAGCTCGTCCGAGAGGATCTGCATGTATCGCGCGAGGACGACGAGCTCGACGTCGAGCTCGGCGACGAGCCCACGCAGGCGTGCCTCGGCGTCGGCCTTGGTGTCGCGCGTGACGGGCACGTGGTGGAACGGCTTGCCGTAGAACGTGGCGATGTCCTCGAGGTCGCGGTGGTTGCCGACGACGCCGACGACCTCGATCGGCATGCCCTGGGAGCGCTCGCGGTAGAGCAGGTCGACGAGGCAGTGCGGCGCCTTGGAGACCATGAGGAGCGTGCGGACCCGGCGCCCGACGACGTCGAGCTGCCACGTCATGGCGAACCGGGCCGCGACCTCCTCGACCGCGCGCTCCAGCTCGGCGCGCTCCGCGGCCGCCGTGACCTGCACGCGCATGAAGAACAGCCCCGAGAGCGGGTCGCCGAACTGCTGCGACTCCGTGATGTTGCCGCCGAGGCGGGCGAGCGCGCCGGCGACGGCGTGCACGATCCCCGGCCCGTCCGGGCACGAGAGCGTGAGGACCCAGTGCGTGGGGTCGCCGGTCGGGGGCTGCGCGGTGCGGAGCGCCGAGGTGTCGGGGACGTCGGCGCCACGGGGATCTGTCGTGGACACCCCTCAGAGGGTAGCCGCGTCCCGGCGCTGACGAGGCCGCCGTCCGGCAGCCTGACATCACCCGGACACGCGCGGTCGCGCCGCGCGATGTCTGACACGATGTCTTCATGAACGACGCGCAGATCACGACCCGCCTCGTCGACGACGCCGAGGCCGGTGAGCTCCTGACCCTGCGGCGGGCGGCGTTCGTCACCGAGGCGCAGCTCTACCAGGACCCCAACATCCCCCCGTTGACCCAGACCCTCCACGAGCTGCGCGAGGACCTCGCGCGCGAGGACGTCGTGACGATCGGGGCGTGGCTCGGCCCGCGCCTGGTCGGCTCGGTCCGCGTCGAGATCGAGGACAGCAAGGCGACGCTCGGCCGGCTCGCGGTCGCGCCGGACATGCAGGGCCGCGGCATCGGGACGCAGATGCTCTTCGAGGTGCTGCCCTACCTGCCCGAGCAGACGTCGGAGATCTGGGTCTTCACGGGCAAGGACTCCAAGCAGAACCTCGCGATGTACACCAAGCACGGCTACGAGGAGCAGTACGACAAGGCCGCCGGCGACCTCACCTACACCTACCTGCGCCGCATCCTGGGCGAGGCCGAGGCGCGCAACGAGTCCGACGCCGTCGGGCAGGAGTAGCCGGGCAGGAGCAGGCGAGGCCGGGCCCGGGCGAGAGCCCGGGACCCGGCGACGGGCCGTGCGCTAGGATCGACGCGTCGTGACTGGCGCCGCCCGGTGGAACTCCGCCCGGGCAGGGTGGATCACCACCGGGGAGCGACACGCTGTGCAGACGACGGGTCGTTCGCCTGGGCCCCGGGTCACCCCCTGGTGGGGCGTACCCGGCGAGCCGGGAACGTGACCACCGACGACACACTGCCAAGCACCCGCGGAGGAGACGCCATGAGCGCCCAGCCAGCCGACAACGTCCTCGACACCCCGCTCGCCGAGCTCGACCCCGAGATCGCGGCCGTCCTCGACGGGGAGCTCGCGCGCCAGCGCGACACCCTCGAGATGATCGCGTCCGAGAACTTCGTCCCGCGCGCCGTCCTGCAGGCGCAGGGCTCCGTGCTCACCAACAAGTACGCCGAGGGCTACCCGGGCCGCCGCTACTACGGCGGCTGCGAGCAGGTCGACGTCGCGGAGAACCTCGCGATCGCCCGCGCCAAGGACCTGTTCGGTGCCGAGCACGCCAACGTCCAGCCGCACTCGGGCGCCACGGCCAACGCCGCCGTGCTGCACGCGCTCATCAACAAGGGCGACAAGATCCTCGGCCTCGAGCTGGCGCACGGCGGTCACCTCACGCACGGCATGAAGATCAACTTCTCCGGCAAGCTGTACGACGTCGCGGCGTACGGCGTGGACCCGCAGTCCTACCGCATCGAGATGGACGAGGTCCGCAAGCAGGCGCTCGAGACGCGCCCCGACGTCATCATCGGGGGCTGGTCCGCGTACCCCCGTCACCTCGACTTCGCCGCGTTCCGCGAGATCGCGGACGAGGTCGGCGCGAAGCTCTGGGTGGACATGGCGCACTTCGCGGGCCTCGTGGCCGCGGGCCTGCACCCGTCCCCGGTGCCGTACGCGGACGTCGTGTCCTCCACGGTGCACAAGACGATCGGCGGACCGCGCTCCGGCTTCATCCTGAGCAAGGAGGAGTACGCCAAGAAGATCGACTCCGCCGTGTTCCCGGGCCAGCAGGGCGGCCCGCTCATGCACGTCGTCGCGGCCAAGGCCGTGTCGTTCAAGATCGCGGGCTCGGACGACTTCCGCGACCGCCAGGAGCGCACGCTGCGCGGCGCGAGCATCATCGCCGACCGCCTCGCCCAGGCCGACGTGGCCGAGGCCGGCGTCTCCGTCCTCACGGGCGGCACCGACGTGCACCTCGTGCTCGTCGACCTGCGCCACTCCGCGCTCGACGGCCAGCAGGCCGAGGACCTCCTGCACGAGGTCGGCATCACCGTGAACCGCAACGCGGTGCCGTTCGACCCGCGCCCCCCGCGCGTCACGTCCGGCCTGCGCATCGGCACGCCCGCGCTCGCGACGCGCGGCTTCGGCGACGCCGAGTTCACCGAGGTCGCGGAGATCATCGCGACCGCGCTCCGCGAGGGCGCCGCGACCGACGCCGACGCCCTGCGCGCCCGCGTGCAGAAGCTCACGGCCGACTTCCCCTTGTACCCGGGCCTGCAGCAGTGAGCCCCCGGATGAGTGCCCAGCTCCTCGACGGCAAGGCGACCGCCGCCACCATCAAGGCCGAGCTCAAGGACCGCCTCGCGGTCCTCGCCGGGAAGGGCGTCGTGCCCGGCCTGGGCACGCTCCTGGTCGGCGACGACCCGGGCTCGCAGTGGTACGTCGCGGGCAAGCACCGCGACTGCGCCGAGGTCGGCCTGTCCTCGATCCGCGAGGACCTGCCCGGCGACGCGACGCAGGAGGAGATCGAGGCCGCCGTCCGCCGCCTCAACGAGGACCCCGCCTGCACGGGGTACATCGTGCAGCTCCCGCTCCCGAAGGGCATCGACACCAACCGCGTGCTCGAGCTCATCGACCCGGCCAAGGACGCGGACGGGCTGCACCCGACCAACCTCGGGCGCCTCGTCCTGCGCGTCAACGAGGAGGTCACCTCGCCGCTCCCGTGCACGCCGCGCGGGATTATCGAGCTCATCGAGCGGCACGGGATCTCCCTCGCGGGCAAGGAGGTCGTGGTCGTGGGCCGCGGCGTGACCGTCGGCCGCTCGATCGGCCTGCTGCTCACGCGCCGCGCCGTCAACGCGACCGTGACGCTCACGCACACCGGGACGACGGACCTCGCGGACCTCGTCCGCCGCGCCGACGTCGTCGTCGCGGCCGCGGGCGTCCGGGGCATCATCACGCGCGACATGGTCAAGCCGGGCGCCGTCGTCATCGACGTCGGCGTCTCGCGCGAGGTCGACCCGGAGACCGGCAAGAGCCGGGTCGTCGGCGACGCCGCGCCCGACGTCGCCGAGGTCGCGGGCTGGATCTCGCCGAACCCCGGCGGGGTCGGGCCCATGACGCGCGCGATGCTCCTCGCGAACGTCGTCGACGCGGCGGAGCGCGCCTCCGCCTGACCTCCTCCCAGGGCGCGGCCGTGGACCAGCACGGCCGCGCCCTGCGGCATTCCCGGGACGACCCGCAGGCGCTAGTCTGCGCGGGTGACGAGGGCGCGCATCGCGACGACGGCGGCGTACGCCGTGCAGGGCTTCGGGTTCGCCGTGGTGCTCACCAGCATCCCCGGGTACAAGGAACGGCTCGGCATGGGCGACGACGTCGTCACGCTCGTCGTGCTGGGCGTGTGCGTCTTCGCCGGGCTGGGCAGCGCGCTGTCCGGCGTCGTGGCGGCGCTCCGCGGCGCCCGCGTCGTGGTCGTGGGCGGCCTGCTGCTCGCCGCCCTCGCGGTCGCGGGCGTCGGGCTCGCGCCGTCGTGGCCGGTCTTCTTCGTGGCGATCGGGCTGTACGGGCTCGCGCTCGGCGCGGTCGACGCCTCGATGAACATGCTCGGGATCGACGTCGAGCGCGCGCACGGCCGCAGCCTGCTCGCGTCGTTCTACGCGGCCAACGCCGCCGGGGGCGTGCTGGGCGCGCTCGCCGTCTCGGGCAGCGCGCTCGTCGGGCTCGGCCAGCCCGTCGCGCTCCCACTCGTGGCGCTCCTCGTGGCCGCGGGCGCCGTCTGGCTCGCGGTGCGCCTGCCCGACGGCGGCACGACCGTCCCGGGTGCGGTGGCCACGGGCGGGACTCCGGGCGCGGAACGACCGACCGAGGTTGAACCGGTGGCGGTCGGGGTGGCGGGCGACGACCGCGGCCCCGCGCAGCTCGGGACCGTGACCTGGGTCGCGGCGGGCACGATCGCGCTGCTCGGCGCGGGGATGCTCGCGTTCCCCGTCGCCGACTCGGCCGTGTCCAGCTGGAGCGCGACGTTCCTGCGCGACGTCCTCGCGGCGAGCGCCGCCGCCGCACCCCTGGGGTACGCGGCGTACCAGGCGGCTCTCATCGTGTCGCGGCTCGTCGGGGACGGTCTCGTCGAACGACTCGGCCGCGTGCGGGTCGTGCGCTGGGGAGGCACGCTCGGCGCCCTCGGGTTCGTCGCGGTGGCCGCGGCCCCCGCCTGGCCCGTCGCGGTGCTCGGGCTGGCGGCGACCGGGCTCGGGCTCGGCGTCGTCGCGCCGCTCGCGTTCTCCGCGATCGGGGACCGCGCCCGTGAGGCGGTGGCGACGGGCACGGGCAGGGAGTCGGCGGAGCCGCCGGCCGGGGTCGTCGCGACGGTCACGGACCGCGCGGTCGCGCGCCTCAACGTCTTCACCTACGCGGGCGCCGTGCTCGGCGGCGTGCTCACGGGCGTGTTCGCGACCGCCCATCACCTCCGGGTCGGGTTCGTCGCCCTCGCCGTGCTCGCCGCCGTGTCGGCGGTGCTCGCCGGCGCGTTCCGGCCCGCCCGCGTCGCCCTCGTGAGCGTGAGCGAGGCCACGCCGCCCGCGTGACGCCGGGGACCCGTCCTGTCGGTGGCGTGTGATGGGATGGCCGGCGTGCCGCGACCGTCTGACGGCCGCGCGCGACCGTCATCGAGGGAGGACGAGCCGACTTGCTCACCATCGCCACCGCCAACGTCAACGGGATCCGCGCCGCGTACCGCCGCGGGATGGACGCCTGGATCGCGTCCCGTACGCCCGACGTCCTGCTGCTCCAGGAGGTCCGTGCCCCCGACTCGGTCGTGAACGACCTCCTCGACGGGTGGCACGTCGCGCACCAGGCGTGCGACCTCAAGGGCCGGGCCGGCGTCGCCGTCGCCTCGCGGCTGCCCGTCTCGGCCGTGCGCGTCGGCCTGGGCGCCGGCGAGCCGGAGCCGCCCGTCGACACTGGCCGCTGGGTCGAGGCGGACCTCGAGCTGCCCGACGGCGGCCGGGTCACGGTCATCTCCGCGTACATCCACTCCGGCACCGTGAGCCAGCCGGAGACGATGGTCGCGAAGTACGCCTACCTCGAGAAGGTCACGGCCCGCCTGCGCGAGCTCGCGGCCACGGGGGAGAAGGTCGTGCTCGCGGGCGACCTCAACATCGCCCACCACAACGTCGACATCAAGAACTGGAAGGGCAACCTCAAGAGCGCCGGCTTCCTCCCGGAGGAGCGCGCGTACGTCGACGTCTGGCTCGACCAGGTCGGCCTCGTGGACCTCGGTCGTGTCCACGGCGGCGAGGGCCCCGGCCCGTTCACGTGGTGGTCGTGGCGCGGGCGCGCGTTCGACAACGACTCCGGCTGGCGCATCGACTACCAGCTCGCCACGCCGGCGCTCGCCGAGCGCGCGGTCAAGGTCGAGGTCGACCGCGCACCGTCGCACGACGATCGCTGGAGCGACCACGCGCCGCTCGTCGTCACCTACGACGTCTGAGACGGTCCGCCCCCGCCGAGCACGACACGAGGGTCGCCATGTGGCGGCACAGCGACCCTCGAGTCGTGCTCGGCGGCGTGTGAGGTCGTGCTCGGTCAGGCGACGCGCTCGGCCGGTGCGGACGGGGTCGCGAGGAGGAAGCCGGGGGCGCCGAGGCCCTCGCGCTCGAACGCCCCGCGGACGGCGTCGGCGACGGCTTCCACCTGGTCGGCGCGGACGAGCGCGATCGCGGAGCCGCCGAACCCGCCGCCGGTCATGCGCGCGCCGAGGGCGCCGGCGACGCGTGCGGCGTCCACGGCGACGTCGAGCTCGACGCTCGAGACCTCGTAGTCGTCGCGCAGCGACGCGTGCGACGCGTTCATGAGCGGCCCGACCGCGTCGGGCCGGCCGTCGCGCAGCAGCGCGACGAGGTCGCGCACCCGGCCGATCTCCGTGACGACGTGACGCACACGGCGGCGCGCGACGTCGTCGGGCAGCTTCTCCAGGGCGACGGCGAGCGCCCCGGCGGGGTCGTCGCTCGCGGCAACGTCGTCGGCGAGTTCGCGCAGGGAATCCAGCCCGAGCGTGCGGGCGGCGTCCTCGCACGTGGCGCGCCGCGCCGCGTACTGGCCGTCGACGAGCCGGTGCTCGGCGCGCGTGTCGACGACGAGCAGGGCCAGCCCCGCGGCGTCCAGGTCGAAGGGCACCTGCTCGGCGGACTCGACGGGGTCGAGTCCGGGCCGGCAGTCGAGGAGCAGCGCGTGCCCGGCGTGCGCTCGCAGCGACGCGGACTGGTCCATCCCGCCCGTCGGGGCGCCGGCGATCTCGTTCTCGGCACGGATGCTCGCGGCGGCCAGGGCGGCGCGGCCGGCGTCGGTCGAGGCCAGGCCCAGCCCGGCGACGTCGTCGAGCGCGACCGCGACCGCGCACTCGAGCGCGGCCGACGAGGAGAGCCCGGCGCCGAACGGGACGCTCGAGTCGACCGCCGCGTCGAAGCCCGTGACCGTGCCGGGGTCGGCACCCTGCGCGACGAGGTGCTCGCGCAGCGCCCACGCGACGCCGGCGACGTACGACCCCCACCCGGAGACCGTGCCCGGGGCGACGTCCTCGAGCGTCGTCGTCCACGTCTCGCCGGGCGCCTGGGCCGACGCGAGCCGGACGGCCGAGTCCGGGCGCGGGCGCAGCGCGACGTACGTGCGGTGGGGGAGCGCGATCGGCAGGCACAGGCCCGCGTTGTAGTCGGTGTGCTCGCCGATGAGGTTGACGCGACCCGGCGCGGCCCAGACGTGGACCTCGTCCGGGTCCTCGCCGGTCGGCGCGTCGCCGTCTCGGGGGGCGTCCTCGCCGAACGCGGCGGCGAGGACCGCGCGCGCCCGGGCCGCGCCGTCGTCGTCCGACCACGACCGGACCCACCCGCGTGCGGCGCTGGACGGGGCGAGCTCCTGGAGGCGCGCCGCGATCCGCTCGGGCGTCGTGTCGCTGATCCACGCGCCCATGCCCGACTCCGAGCCGGCGAGGTACTTGAGCTTGCCCGGTGCGCGCAGGATGGAGAAGACCTGGAGGTGGAGCCGGGCGAGGGTCACGTCGTCCGTGCCGCCGTCCGCGACGGAGCGGCCCTCGTGCGCGGGGGCCTGGTGCCACGCGGCGATGTACGGGAGCGGGATGGGGTCGCCGTCGGCCGTCTCGAAGAACCGGTCGAGGCGGCGCAGGAGCTCGAGGTAGGCGGTGGCGAGGTCGTCGCGCTCGGCGTCGGTGAGCGCGGGGAGGTCGGGGACGTCGCGGCGCGGGGCGAGGTGGACCTCGACGGGCCAGCGCGCCGCGAACGGCACGTACGCGACCCAGTGCTCGGTCTCGAGCACGACGCGACGCCCGTCCGCGAGCTCGGAGTCGAGCACGTCGCGCAGCAGGTTGCGGCCCGTGCGGCGGTGGTGCTCGCGCGCCTCGTCGAGCAGCGCGCGCGTGCGCGGTGTGACGTAGGGGTAGCCGTAGATCTGCCCGTGCGGGTGGTGCAGAGTGACGCCGATCTCCTGGCCCCGGTTCTCGAAGCAGAAGACCTGCTCGACGCCGGGCTCTGCCCCGAGCACCGCGGTGCGGTCGGCCCACGCGTCGATGATCGTGCGCACACGCTGCGGCGAGAGCGCGCCGAACGAGGTGCGGTGGTCGCTCGAGAAGCACACGACCTCGCACCGGCCCGCGGCCGGGGCGTGGAGCTGGAGCGGCGCGTCCTCGACCACGGCGTCGGCGACGCCGGGCACGCGCTGGAGCGACGGGAAGCGGTTCTCGAAGACGACGACGTCGTAGTCGGTGTCGGGGACCTCGCCGTCCGAGTAGGCGGCGCCCGGACGGGCGGGGCACAGCGGGCACGAGTCGGCGGCGGGGAGGAACGTGCGGTTCATCCGGTGCGCGGCGAGGGGGACCCAGTCGCCCGTGAGCGGGTCGCGGCGCATCTCGGGGCCGACGTACGGGCGCGACGTGCCGTCGGGACCGGGGACCGGGGCGAACCGGTCCGGCAGCGGCCGCGGGTCGTCGAGCCGACGTGAGCGCTCACCCGAGACGTACGCGGGCGAGTCGTCGAAGTAGACGAGCTCGCGGCCGTCGGCGAGGCGGGTCGAGGTGCGGCGCAGGTGCGGGTTCATGCGTGCGGGTCCGATCGCGGTGCGGGGAGGGGAGAGGCGGCTGCGGGACCGTCGTCAGGCGACGACGAGCTGCTCGACGAGGTCCTGGACCCGGGCGCGCTCGTCCTCCGCGAGCCCGGCGTCGGTGACGAGGACGTCCACGTCGGCGAACGTCGCGAAGACGCGCAGACCGGTCGTGTGCCACTTCGTGTGGTCGGCGAGGACGACGGTGCGACCCGCGGACTCGATGAGCGCACGGTTGGTCGCGGCCTCGTCCAGGTTGGGGGTCGTGAGCCCGATCTCCGGGTCCACGCCGTGCGCGCCGACGAACGCGAGGTCGACGCGCAGGCCCGCGAGCGCGGCCTCTGCGAGCGGGCCGACGAGCGCGTCGGACGGGGTGCGGCTGCCGCCCGTGAGGATCGTCTCCAGGCGTGGGTCGTTCGCGCGGTGCAGGATCTCGGCGACCGGGAGGGAGTTCGTGACGACCGTCAGGGGGCGCAGCGCGGGGTCCGCGGCGATGCGGGCGGCGAGCAGGTGGGTCGTCGTGCCGGCGCTCAGCGCGACCGACGCGTTCGCGGTGATGAGGCGAGCGGCGGCCGTCGCGATGGCCTCCTTCTCCGCGGCCTCGCGCGAGCTCTTGGCGGCGAAGCCCGGCTCGTGCGCTGTCGTGTGGGGCGCGACGGCGCCGCCGTGGACCTTGCGGACGAGACCCTGGTCGGCGAGCTCCACGAGGTCGCGCCGGATCGTCATGTCCGAGACGCCGAGCTCCCGGGTCAGGTCCCCGATGCGGACCGCACCGTGGTCCCGGATCTCCGCGAGGATGCGCTCCTGGCGCTGTGAGGCGAGCATGCGAACAGTATTGTCCACATCGCCGAGAAATCCAACATGATCGAACACGACCGAACATCCACGGTGGTGACCGGCCCGGCGGGTGCCGGACCGGCCACCAGGGTCAGTAGCGGATCGCGTCGATGACCTTGACCCGGACGGCGACGAGCGCCGGGAGGAGGCCGGCGAGCGCTCCGATCCCGACGGCGGCGAGCATCCCGGTCACCGCGGCGGAGAACGGGAAGCCGGGGGCGTCCTGGACCGCAGAGCCCATGAGCGCGTCGAGCGGGACGTTGTGCAGGGCGACGACCGCGACGGTCACGCCCAGCACGCCCGCGACGGTCGTCGCCACGACGCTCTCCATCATCACGGAGAAGAAGACGCGCCCCGAGCTCGCGCCGAAGCTCCTGCGGATCCCGATCTCGCGGATGCGGTACCGCACGGTGACGAGCGCGATGTTGACGAGACCGAGCCCGCCGAGCAGGAGCGCGATCACGCTGACGCCGAGCACGACCCAGCGGATCGCGCCGTCGACGACGGCGTAGCCCGCCGAGTCCGACCGGTAGACGTCGGCCTGCGTGCCGCTGAGCGCCCCGGAGACGTCGCGCTGGATCGCCTCGACGAGCCCGTCGGCGAGGTCGTCGGGAACCCACAGCTCGAGACGTGGAGGGCCGGTCATCTCGAGCGTCTCCGGCGTGACCCAGGCCGACTGGGCGTCCACGAGGACGTAGGCCTGTGGCTCGGCCTGCGGCCAGTCGTCCGGGAACGCACCGACGACGGTGGCGACCACCGGGTTGTCACCGCCGATCGTCACGGTCGGGTGCTCTGCCACGGTCACGCCGCCGAGCGCGTCGAGGAACGCCTGGTTGACGACGAGCGCGGGCGCGAGGCGGTCGGAGTCGGCGTCGGTGAACCAGCGGCCCGACGTCACCTCGAAGCGGTGCATCGTGGCCCAGTCGGCCTCGACGCCGGTCGTGTAGACCTCGCGCGTGCCGTCGGGGAAGCGGACGGGCGCGGGCGCGTCGCGCAGCATCGACGAGTAGCCGATCGCGTAGCGCTCGACGACCTCGTCGAACACGCGCTCGTACTCCTCGGGCGCGGGCATGACGCTCCCGCCCTCGCCCGTCGGCCAGGCCGACACCTGGAGCGTCGCAGCGCGCCCGTTCCACCGGTCGTTCTGCTCGGCGGAGACCTGGCGCAGCATCTCTCCGGCCGCGGAGATCGCGGTGATCGCGCAGACCGCGACCGCGACGCCGACGAGCGCGAGCAGGACGCGCACCTTGTGGACGCGGAGCTCGTCCCACGCCTCGAGGACGGCGCCGACGATCCCGGTCACGCGGCGTCCCCCGACCGCGGGGAGGCGCCGTGCGAGGCGACGAGCGGGCGGGCGACGTGCTCCGCCTGGTCGTCGCCGGCCTCGAGCGCGTGCGGCGCGGTGTCGTCGTGCGCGGCCGGACCGTAGGGGCCGACGCCGTCGGTGGCCGCGCTCGCGCCGTCCCCGCTCGTCGCCTCGAGCGCGGCGAGCGACCCCGCGCTGCGCGCACTGATGGCGATCGGTGCGAGCACGCCGTCGGCGAGACGGAACTGCCGGGCCGCGCGCGACGCGACGGCAAGGTCGTGCGTGATGGCGATGAGCGCCGACCCGTTCTCGCGCGCGATCGTGTCGAGCAGGTCCATGACCTCGCTGCCGGTGTCGACGTCGAGCGCGCCCGTCGGCTCGTCCGCGAGGATCACGCGGGGGACGCGCACGAGCGCGCGGGCGATGGCGACGCGCTGCTGCTCCCCGCCCGAGAGCTTCTCCGGGCGCGTGTCGAGGCGGTCGCCGAGGCCGACCCGTTCGAGCATCTCCGCGGCGAGCGTCCTGCGCTGCCAGAACTGCCGTCCGCGCGCGTAGAGAAGCGGCGCGACGACGTTCTCGAGCGCCGTGCGGCCCTGGAGGAGGTTGAACTGCTGGAACACGAACCCGAAGTCCGTGCCGCGGCGCCGCGCCCGGGCGCGGCCGGAGAGCCGGCCGATGGGGACGCCGTCGAGCAGGTACTCCCCGCCCGTCGGGGTGTCGAGGAGCCCGAGGATGTTGAGGAGGGTGGACTTGCCGGTGCCCGAGCGCCCGACGATCGAGACGTGCTCGCCCGCGGCGACGGTGAGGTCGATGCCGCGCAGGATCTCGAGCTCCCGGTCGTCGGGGAGCAGCACCGAGCGGGCGACCCCGTTGATCTCCAGGAGGCTCATCAGTAGCTGGCCTCTCCGCTGTCGTCGGTGCCCACCATGCCGTCCATGACCGGCACGACGTCCTGGCCCGGCACGAACTCGAGGACCTCGTCGCCCTCGGCGAGCCCCTCGGTGACCTGGACGACGCTGCCGTCCGTGAGGCCGAGCGTGACGGCGCGCTCCTCGGGCTCGCCGTCCGCGCCGACGACCCACACCTTGCCCTGCTCGACCCGGCCCAGGACCGCGGTCACGGGCACGACGAGGGCGCCCTCGACCGAGCCTGCGGTGATCTCGAGCTCGGCGGCGAGGCCGGCGAAGACGGTGACGTCGCCCGGCACCGCGCACGTGACGCTCGCGGACGAGGCTCCGGCGGGGTCGGGCGCGCCCTCCTCGGGTGTTCCGGCGGGAGCGGCGGCCGTGCCCATGCGCAGGTTGGTGCAGGTGAACGGGGCCGGCCCTCCGGTCACGGTGACGGTCGCCTCGGTCGGGATCTGGAGCAGGCGGAACTGCTGCTCGGCGACCATGCTGCCCGTGACGGAGAGCGTCCCGGGGGAGATCGACGCGAAGTCCTCCCCGACAGCCACCTCCTGGTCCTTGAGAGCCGTGAACGTGGCGATCGTGCCGGCGGTGGTGGCCTCCACCGTCTCCCTCGTCACCTTCGGCCGGCGCTCGGTGACCGTGACCTCGCCCGTCTCCGGGTCGGTCTCGGTCAGGGGCTCGCGGGGTTCCTCGAGGGTGACCTCGAGGAGAGGCGCACCCGCCTCGACGACGTCGCCCGGCGTGGCGTGCACCGCCGTGACGACGCCGCGCTGCGTGACCTTCTGCGGCGCCGCCGGGTCGGCCACGATCTGCCCGGTCAGGGTCACGGTGTTCGTGACGTCGCCCGTGGTCACGGCCACGCGGGGCTCGACGAGCTCGGCGGAGGGGACCGCCGGGTCGGCGGGGGGCTCGGGAGCGGCGCGAAAGGCGATCACGGCGAGCGCGGTGGCGATGACCCCCCAGACGACGATGCGGAGGGCAGGGAAGACGATCCGGCGGGTGATACCCACGTGCGGGCTCCTGGGACGACGGTGGCGGACGGCGAGCGGGCGCTGCTCGGCGGGCGGGTGGACGCCCGGCCCGAGGCTAGGGGGCGGGGCGTGCGGGCGTCGTCATCCCTGGGGAGGAGTTCTGTCGCGATCTCTCCACCGTGGGGTCACCGTCTGGTAACGGGCGGAGGCGCCCCGGCGCGAGGCCGGGCGCGCACGAGGCGTGCGAGGGCGCGCGAGGGCAGGGCGGAGCAGCGACGACGCCACGGCTGGATCCCCCCTCACCGGCCCGACGGCCGTCCCCCTGACAGGATGCGGGCGAGACTATACCGTGGCACGTAGAAAAGACAGGGGTGCTTCCCAAGGACCCGCGGGAGCATGGCGCCGCCACGTCGGCGGCCCCGCGGGATCGGTCGGACAGGCCTCGGTCAGACCACGGTGACGCCGAGCGAGCGGCCCGCGAGACCGCGCGGCCGACGCGCGAGGCCGAGCGCGACGTCGTGCAGTGCGACGGCTGCGGGCGAGCCGGGGTCGGCGAGGACCACCGGGGTGCCGCCGTCGCCGGCCTCGCGCAGCGAGACGTCCAGCGGGACCTGGCCGAGGAGCGGGACGGTGGTGCCCGTGGCGCGCGACAGGTTCGCGGCGACGCGCTCCCCGCCGCCCGACCCGAAGACCTCCAGCCGCGACCCGTCCGGCTGCTCGAGCCACGACATGTTCTCGACGACGCCCACGACACCCTGCTGCGTCTGCGTGGCGACCGATCCCGCGCGCTCGGCGACCTCTGCGGCCGCGACCTGCGGCGTCGTGACCACGACGATCTCGCTGCCCGGCAGGAGCTGCGCCACGGAGATCGCGATGTCGCCCGTCCCGGGCGGCAGGTCGAGGAGCAGCACGTCGAGGTCGCCCCAGAAGACGTCCGCGAGGAACTGCTGGAGGGCCCGGTGCAGCATCGGGCCCCGCCACACGACCGGCTGGCCGGGCGGGACGAACATGCCGATCGAGACGACCTTCACGCCGTGCGCGATCGGCGGCAGGAGCATGTTGTCGACGCGCGTGGGCTGGCGGTCGACGCCGAGCATGCGCGGGATGGAGAACCCGTAGATGTCCGCGTCGACGACGCCGACCTCGAGACCCTGGGCCGCGAGCGCGACCGCGAGGTTCGCGGTGACGGAGGACTTGCCCACCCCGCCCTTGCCCGACGCGATCGCGTAGACCCTCGTCAGAGACTCCGGCTTCGCGAAGGGGATCTCGGGCTCGCCCACGCCGCCGCGCAGCATCGTGCGCAGCTCCGCGCGCTGCTCCGCGCTCATGACGCCCAGGTCGACGCGCACGTCCGCCACGCCGTCGACGGCACGCACGGCGGCGTCGACGTCACGCGTGAGGGTGTCGCGCATGGGGCACGTCGCGACCGTGAGGTCGACGCCCACCGTCACGACGGCGCCGGGCGCCACCGCGACCGAGCGGATCATGCCGAGGTCCGTGACGGGGCGGCGGATCTCCGGGTCGAGGACCGCGGTGAGGGCCTGCCGGACGGCATGCTCGAGCTGGTCTGCGGCGGGGTCGGGCATGGACCCATCGTAGGCGTGCACGCGGCACCGTCCGCCGGGCCCTAGGTCCCGGGACGGACGTGAGCCGCATCGCACGACGTGGTGCTTCCGACGGACTACCGTGCTCGGATGGACGTCCTGGCCTCCCTCGCACGGGACAGCGAGCTGTTCGGTGACGCCGTGCGCAGCGCGCCCCCGGACGCGCGCGTCCCGTCGTGCCCCGAGTGGACGGGGGCGGACCTGCTCTACCACCTCGCGGAGGTGCAGGACTTCTGGGCGCGCGTCGTCGGGCCGGCGCCCGGGCAGGGCCTCGACGGCGACGACGTCGACCCGCTCGCCCGCCCGTCGTCGGACGCCGAGCTGCCCGCGCTGCTCCAGCGCTCGACCAGCCGACTCGTCGCCGCGCTCACCGGTCGCGACCCCGGGGAGCCCTGCTGGTCGTGGCACGAGGAGGGTCGCCGCGTCGGCTGGGTCCTGCGCCGGCAGGCGCACGAGGCGCTGATCCACCGCGCGGACGCGGAGCTCACGGCCGGACGGGACGTGACGCCCGCCGACCCGGACGTCGCGGCGGACGGCGTCGACGAGGTGCTGTCGGTCATGGTCGACGGCGTGCCCGGCTGGGGCGTGTTCACCCCCGACGGCGCGACGGTGTCGGTCGTCGTGGACGGGTTCGGGGAGCGGCCCCGGAGCTGGGAGCTCGCGTTCGGGCGCTTCACCGGGACGGGCCCGGAGTCGGGCACCGCGTACGACCTCGACGTCGCGCAGCTCGTCGACCTGCCCGGCTCGACCACGACGCAGGTCGCCGGCCCCGCGTGGGCGCTCGACCTGTGGTTGTGGGGCCGCGGCCCGGCCGACGGCCTGGCCGTCGAGGGTGACCCGGCCCTTGCCGAGCGCCTGCGCCGCGTCGCGGCCGAGGGCACGCAGTAGCGGCTCCCGAGATCGGCCCGAGCGGCCGAGATCGACCCTCGGGAGGCCGATCTGGAGCCGTGCGGGTCGATCTCGGGTCAGCGGTCGACGGCCTCGTCGTCGGCCGGGCGGGCCGACTTCTCCTCGAGCTCCTCCAGCAGGTTGCGGATCTCCGAACGGACGAAGTCGCGCGTGGCCACCTCGCTCAGCGCGATGCGCAGGGCCGCCATCTCGCGCGCGAGGTACTCGGTGTCGGCGAGGTTGCGTTCGGCACGCTGGCGGTCCTGCTCGGCCGTGACGCGGTCGCGGTCGTCCTGGCGGTTCTGCGCGAGCAGGATGAGCGGCGCGGCGTACGACGCCTGGAGCGAGAGCATGAGGGTGAGCGCGGTGAACCCGAACTCCGCGGAGTCGAACCGCAGGCCCTCCGGACCCCACGAGTTCCAGATGATCCACACCGCGCAGAACACGGTGAGGTAGACGAGGAACCGGGGCGTGCCGAGGAACCGGGCGATGCCCTCGGTCGCGCGGCCGACCGCGTCCTGGTCGACCTTGACCCGCGGGATGAGGGTGCGCCGCGCGCTCTTCGGGGTGTCGAGGCGGTCAGCCACGGGTCACCCCCGTCGCGCCGCCGCGGCCGGCCGCCCGAGCGGGCAGCGACCCGGGCGCGAGCGCGGCGCGTGCCTGGTCCGTGTCCACGTCGTCGTCCGTCTCGCGCCAGTCGTCGGGCAGCATGTGGTCGAGCACGTCGTCGACGCTGATCGCGCCGAGCAGGCGCTTCTCCGCGTCGAGCACGGGGACGCACAGGAGGTCGTAGGTCGCGAGGATGCGCGTGACGCGACCCAGCGGGGCGTCGGGGGCGACTCCCTCCACGTCGGAGTCGAGCACCGAGCCGACGGCGGCGTGCGGGGGCTCGCGCAGCAGCCGCTGGAAGTGCGCGACGCCGAGGAACCGGCCCGTCGGCGTCTCGAGCGGGGGGCGCGCGACGAACACCATCGACGCGAGCGCGGGGGCGAGGTCCTTGCGCCGGATCTGCGCGAGCGCCGTGGCGATCGTCGTCTCCGGGCCGAGCACGACCGGCTCGGAGGTCATGAGGCCGCCCGCGGTGTCCTCCGCGTAGGCGAGCAGGCGGCGCACGTCGCGCGCCTCCTCCGGCTCCATGAGCTCGAGGAGCTGGGCGGCCTGCGCCTCCGGGAGCTCGTGCAGCAGGTCCGCCGCGTCGTCGGGCTGCATCGCCTCGAGGACGTCCGCGGCGCGGTCGGTGTCGAGGCCGGAGAGGATCGCGACCTGGTCGTCCTCCGGCAGCTCCTCCAGGACGTCGGCGAGGCGCTCGTTGTCGAGCGCGCCCGCGACCTCGAGCCGGCGAGTGTCGCCCAGGTCGTGGATGACGTCGGCGAGGTCGGCGGGCTTGAGGTCGTCGTAGGCGGCGAGGAGCATGGCCGCGCCCTGCGCCTCCGTGCTGCCCGCGAGGCCGGTCACCGCACCGACGTCCACGACGATGGCGTAGCCCCGCCGGCGCAGCCCGAGCGTGCCCTTGTGCTGAGACCTGCGCCGCACGTACAGCTTGGTGACGAGCCAGTCCCCGGTGCGCTGCCGCTCGATCGCGAGGTCCTCGATCGTCGCCGAGCCCGACCCGTCGACGAGCTCGACCGTGCGCTCCAGCAGCTCGCTCACCGCGAGCGTCTCCATCGCGCGCTGCTCGAACCGCCGCATGTTCACCAGGCCCGTGGAGATGACCTGGCCGGCGTCGATGCTCGTGACGCGCGTGAGGGGGAGGAAGACGCGGCGTCGTCCCGGCACCTCCACGACGAGGCCCACGGCGCGGGGCGCGCCCTTGGGCCGGATGAGCACGACGACGTCCCGCACCCGTCCGACCTGGTCGCCGATGGGGTCGAACACGCTGGTCCCGGCCAGGCGCGCGACGAAGACGGTGGTGGCTGCGCTCACGCGGCCAGCCTACGCACGCGCCCGGGTCGTCGCGCGTTCCTCCGGTGGGTGGCGCCGTCGGACCGCCCGGAGCGGCGGACGCGCGGGGGCGCGGGCCTCGCGCAGGCCGCACGAGTAGGACAGACTGGGCGAATGAGCATGTCACGCCCGGGTGCCGTCCCCCGTGTCCCCACCCCGCCGCGCGGCGAGGAGATCGCGTCGTACGCGACCTACCTCGAGGCGCAGAAGGCGGTCGACTACCTCTCGGACAACAAGTTCGCGGTCGAGCTCGTGACGATCGTCGGTGCCGACCTCAAGATGGTCGAGCGGGTGACGGGGCGGCTCACGTACGGGCGCGTGGCGATCGCGGGCGCGGCGTCGGGTGCGTGGTTCGGCCTGTTCGTCGGCCTGCTGCTCTTCCTCTTCTCGGGCGACGGCGCGTTCGTGCTCACGGCGATCGCGATCGGCGCCGGGTTCGGGCTCCTGTTCTCGGTGCTCTCCTACGCCCTCACGCGGGGCAAGCGCGACTTCACGTCGCAGAGCCAGATCGTCGCGTCGTCGTACGGCATCCTCTGCGCGCCCGAGAGGGCGGGTGACGCGCGCCAGCTCCTGTCCCGGATGCCCGAGGGCGCCGGCGGCGTTCGCGCCCCCGCCGCACCGGCCAACCCGACGTGGGGCACGCCGGGCGCGCCCACGCCACCCCCGGCCGCGGGCGGGCAGCCCGTCGCGCCGCAGGCCCCGCCGTCGGGCACCGCGGCGACCGCGCCGCCCGCGGCACCGGCTGCCCCGCCGGCCCGGACCCCCGACCCACGCTGGACCACCCCGTCAGGCGAGCCGCGCTACGGCGCCATGCGCCCGACGTCGGACCAGCCGGCCGACGCGCAGCCGGCTCCCGGAACCCAGCAGGACGCGCAGCCGGCGCCCGGAGCGCAGCAGCCCGACCAGCCCGAGCGCCCGGCCTGAGCGACGACGAGGGCCGACCGCCGGACCTCGTCGTCCGTCGGCCGGCCCTCGCCGGAAGCGCCCGCTAGCGCTTCCGTGGCTTCACGGCGGTCTCGGCAGCCCTCTCGCGCTTCTGGGCGCGCTTCTCCTTGAGGGACATCGACGCTTCCTTCTTGGTGCTCTTCGCCACGTGAGTTCACCTCCCCTCGCCGGTGGATGAACGGGCCACCATGGCCCAGTTCCTCCGCCCGCGAGGGGGGCCGCGGGTCAGCCGCGCAGGCGCGCCATCCAGGCCTCGACGTCCTCCGGCCGACGGGGGAGCGCGGCCGAGAGGTTCTCGTTGCCGTCGGCCGTGACCAGCACGTCGTCCTCGATGCGGACGCCGATGCCCCGGTACTCCTCCGGGACGGCCAGGTCGTCCGCCTTGAAGTACAGCCCCGGCTCGATCGTGAAGACCATGCCGGGCTCCAGGACGCCGTCGAGGTAGAGCTCGCGGCGCGCCTGCGCGCAGTCGTGGACGTCCAGACCCAGGTGGTGGCTCGTGCCGTGCACCATCCAGCGGCGGTGCTGCTGTCCCTCGGGCGAGAGCGACTCGGCCGCGCTCACCGGGAGCAGCCCCCACTCCTCGAGGCGCGCGGCGATGACCTCCATCGCGGCGGCATGCACGTCGCGGAAGCGCGCGCCGGGCACGGCGACGGCGAACGCGGCGTCCGCGGCGTCGAGCACCGCCTGGTACACGCGGCGCTGGACATCGGTGTACTCGCCGTCCACGGGCAGCGTGCGCGTGACGTCCGCGGTGTAGAGCGAGTCGACCTCGACGCCCGCGTCGAGCAGCACGAGCTCGCCCGAGCGCACGACGCCGTCGTTGCGGATCCAGTGCAGCGTCGTGGCGTGCTCGCCGGCCGCGGCGATCGTCTCGTAGCCGACCGTGTTGCCCTCGAGGCGCGCGTGCGCGTCGAACGTCGTCTCGATGACGCGCTCGCCGCGCCGGTGCTCGACGGCGCGAGCCAGGTTCCGCACGACCTCCTCGAAGCCCGCGATCGTGGCGGCGACGGCCTCGCGCATCTGCTCCACCTCGTGGGCGTCCTTGACGAGCCGCAGCTCGGAGACGGCCTCGACGAGCGCGGCGTCCGTGCGCCGGTACGCGGTCTCCGCGCGCGCGAGCCACTCGGCCTCGGTGAGCTGCTCGTCCTGGGCGGCCGCGACGTCGTCCAGCCCGGCCTCGGCGCGGATCGCCTCGACGAGCGCCTCGACGGCCTCGTCGGCGCCCGCGACGACGAGCAGCGTCACCCCGCCCGGACCGATGTCCTTCGCGAGCGCGTCCCGCAGCTCGTCGACGTGGCGGGCCTCGACGCCCGTGGCGGTCGAGACGTCGTCGAGCGACGGACGCGCGCCCACCCAGAACTCGCCGTAGCGCGAGTCGGCGTAGAACTCCTCGGTGTCGCGCGCGGCGAGCGGGCGGACGTAGAGCACGGCGTGGTGGTCCGAGCCGGCGTCGCCGGTCCCGGGCTCCACCGGGTGCAGCACGAGCACCGCGTCAGGCTCCTGGTCCGTGCCGTAGCCGGTGAGGTGCGCGAACGCCGAGTGCGGGCGGAACCGGTAGTCGGTGTCGTTCGAGCGCGTCTTCAGCGGGCCGGCGGGCACCACGAGGCGTGCGCCCGGGAACCGCGCGGACAGCGCGGCGCGGCGGGCGACGGTGGACGGGGCGGCCGGGAGGGGCTCGACGTCGAGCTCGGCGCGCGGCGCCCAGCTGCTCGTGATGAAGGCCTTGAACGCGTCGGAGTCGGGGCGCTGCGAGCGGTTGCTCCCGCGCGCGGCCAGGTCCTGGCCCTCGCCGACGTCCTCGGGGGCCTGGTCGGGCGTCTCGGACGTGGGCACGGGCGTGACGGGGGTGGCGTCGGTCATGCCCCCAGTCTCGCACCGCGCACGCGGCCGAAGTCCGCGAGCGCGCGCCCGAGCACGCGGTTGAACGCCTCGGGGGCCTCGCTGTTGACGTCGTGGCCGGCGCGCGGCACGACGACGAGCGCCGCGTCTGCGGCCGCGGCGAGGTAGCGCTGCTCGTCGAGCCGCATGTGGTCCCGGGCGCCGTTGACGAGCCAGACCGGCACGTCGACGTCGCGCACGTGGGTGAGCCACGAGCGGCCCGCGAGCTGGGTGAGGGCGTCGGTGACGACGTGCCAGCCGGGCGCGGCCGGGGAGGGCGTGCCCGCGTCGGCCGGGCCCACGAGGGCGTAGGACGTCGCCGCGCCGCCCGGGAGCGAGCGCCCGCCCCGGGCGATCGTGCCCCACGCGGCCACGCTGGTGCGCGCCGCCCAGCGGGCACCGCGCCCGACGGCGCCCCCGCCCGCGACGACGAGGCGCGCGACGTCGCGGTAGAGCGCGACGGGCTTGCCCTTGGGGTCGGACGTGCACGCCGCGGCGACGACGCCCGCGAGGTTCGCGGGGCGGCGGGCCGCCCAGGCGAGCGACGTGTAGCCGCCGAGCGAGAGCCCGACCAGGACGACCCGGCGGTCGGGGCCGAACGAGGCGGCGGCCTCGTCGATCACCTCGAAGGACCGGTCGAGCGTGAAGCGTTCGTGCGCGCGGGTGCCGTGCGCGGGCAGGTCGACCGCGACGGCGTCGTGGCCCAGCGACCGCACGTGCTCGACCTGGTGGTCCCAGATCGCGCCGGACGTGCGCATACCGTGCACGAAGACCACGCCGGGGGGCGCCTGCGGGGCGCTCGCGGGTGCGTCGGCGGGACCGTGGACGGAGCGGGCAGGGGCGGCGGCGGCGGAGAGCGTCGTGGGGGTCATCGCGGTCGACTGTGGCACCCCAGCCTGGGACGGCCGTGGTGAGGGGCCGCGCCCCGTGTGCACATCGTGTGCGGGTCCCGTGCCGCCGACCCGGTGTCCCGTCACTATCCTGGGTCCCGTGCGCATCGACCTCCACACCCACTCGACCGCGTCGGACGGCACGGACGCGCCGGGGGAGGTCGTCGAGGCCGCGGCCGCGGCCGGGCTCGACGTCGTCGCGCTCACGGACCACGACACGACCGCCGGCTGGGCGCAGGCGACGGACGCCGCGCTGCGCCACGGCGTCGCGCTCGTGCGCGGCGCGGAGATCTCCGCCCGCTCGGGCGGCATCAGCGTGCACCTGCTCTCCTACCTGCACGACCCGGCGCACGCGGCGCTCCTCGCGGAGCTCGACCGCACGCGCGACGCGCGCACGAGCCGGGCGCGCCGGATGGTCGACCTGATCGCCGAGGACTACCCGATCACGTGGGATGATGTGCTCGCGCAGACCGTCGAGGGCACGACGATCGGGCGGCCGCACATCGCGGACGCGCTCGTCGCCGCAGGGCTCTCGCCCGACCGCTCGGCGGCGTTCGCGACGATCCTCGCCACCGACACCCCGTACTACGTGCCCCACTACGCGCCCGACGCCGTCGCGGCGGTGCGGGGGATCCGTGCCGCGGGCGGTGTGCCCGTCTTCGCCCACCCGGGCGCGGACGGTCGAGGGCGCGTCGTGTCCGACGCGGTGATCGAGGAGATGACCGCGGCGGGCCTCGCGGGGCTCGAGGTGTTCCACCGCGACCACGACGACCGTCAGCGCGCACGGCTCGAGGACCTGGCCCGCACCTTGGGCCTGTTCGTCACCGGGTCGAGCGACTACCACGGGGCCGGCAAACCGAACCGGCTCGGGGAGAACACGACAGCACCGACCGTGCTGGAGCAGATCGAGGAGCTGGGACAGTTGGACGTGATCCGATGATCGGACGATGAACGAGCTCTTCGACGTCCGGCTCTTCACGGAGGTCTTCGTCACCCTGTTCGTCATCATGGACCCGCCCGGCACGGTGCCGGTGTTCCTGGGCCTGACGAGCGCGATGGGTGCCAAGCAGCGCAACCAGGCGGCGCGCACCGCGATCCTCGTCGCGTTCGGCGTGATCGTGGCGTTCGCGGCGTTCGGCCAGCAGATCCTCAGCTACATGCACATCTCGCTGCCCGCGCTCCAGACCGCGGGTGGCCTGCTGCTGCTCCTCGTCGCGATGGAGCTCCTCACGGGCAAGATGGAGGAGCCGCAGCCGTCGGGGAACAAGGGCGTCAACGTCGCGCTCGTGCCGCTCGGGACGCCGCTGCTCGCGGGCCCGGGCGCGATCGTCGCGACCATGGTCTTCGTCCAGCGCGCGGGGGAGCGCGGGGGTGGCGTCGCGGAATGGGTCGCGATCGTCGCGGGCGTCGTCGCCGTGCATGTCTGCCTCTGGCTCTCCATGCGCTTCGCGAACGTCATCAACCGCGTGCTCGGCGACTCCGGGACCATCCTCGTCACGCGCATCGCCGGACTCCTGCTCGCGGCCATCGCGGTCCAGCTCGTCGCCGACGCCGTCACGCAGTTCGTCCAGGCCGCCTGACGCCCGCGGTGCGCGGCGCACGAGATGCGGCTCCCGCCGCGGAACCTCGGCGCCACGCAAGGTCTCGCTGAGGACGGTGGGGGAGCGCTAGGGTCGGCAGCGGTGCGGACGACGGCCGTCCGCGCGACGAGTTCGGCAGGGGTCCTCATGAATGCTGTCATGCACTCGGCGCGACGCACGCTCGTCGTGTTCACCGTCATCGGGGTGAGCGGGGTCGTGACCCTCTCCGGCTGCACGGCCGCCCCCGGAGGGGGACCGACGGCGCAGGAGCTCGGTCTCGTCCCCCTCCCGGCGTCGGTCGAGGTCTCGGACGCCGCGCCCTTCGTGCTCGACGACTCGACCCGGGTCGTCGTCGACGCGGCGGCGGGCAGCGCCGTCGGGCAGGAGGGTGCGGTCCGCGTGGGCGAGCTGCTCGCCGAGGAGCTGCGGACGCCCACGGCGCTCGACCTCCCGGTCGAGCCGGTCGTCCAGGACGCGGGAGAGGAGCCGGCCCCAGAGGCGGGGGCCGTGGTGCTCCGGCTCGACCCGGGCGGCGAGTCCTGGGACCCCGACGGCCTGCTCGACGACCCCGCGGCCGAGGCATACACGCTGGAGGCCGGGGAGGACGGCGTCGTGCTCGCCAGCACGACGCCCGCGGGCCTGTACCGCGGCACGCGCACGCTGCTCCAGCTCCTGCCCCCCGAGGTCGAGGCGCCCGCCCCCGTCGACGGCGTCGCGTGGGAGGTGCCCGCCGTCGAGATCACGGACGCGCCGCGCTACGCGTACCGCGGTGCGATGCTCGACGTCGCACGGCGCTTCGCCCCGGTCGAGGACGTCCAGCGGTTCGTCGACCACCTCGCGGACTACCGTCTCAACGTGCTGCACCTGCACCTGTCCGACGACCAGGGCTGGCGGCTGACCGTCGACGCCTTGCCGGAGCTCACGGAGGTGGGCGGTCGGACGCAGGAGGGCTGGCCGCCGGGCACGGGCGGGCCGTGGTTCTACACGCCCGAGGAGTACGCGCAGATCGTCGAGTACGCGGCCGACCGGTTCGTCACCGTCGTCCCCGAGATCGACGGACCCGGGCACACGCTCGCCGCGCAGTCCGTCCTGGGGTCGCTGCGTTGCGACGGGACGCCTGGCGAGCCGTACTGGGGGCCGGAGGTGAACAACCCCATGATCTGCTCGAGCGACGAGAACATGCCGGCGGTCCGCGAGTACCTCGACACCGTCCTCGCGGCCGTGGTCGCGCAGAACCCGGGCCCGTACGTCCACCTCGGCGGGGACGAGGCCCCGAGCCCCGCGGAGGGGTGGTACGAGAACTACACCGCGGCGGCGAACGAGATCGTCGCGGAGCACGGGCGCACGGTCATGGGCTGGCACCAGTGGGCGCAGGGCACGACCCTGCCCGAGGGCAGCCTGATCCAGTACTGGGGCGTGGGCGAGCGCAACCAGGGGCTCATCGGGACCGCGCGGGAGACCGCGGACGTCCGGGAGGTCCGCGCGGCGCTCGCCGCGGGCGCCGACCTCGTCATGTCGCCCGCGGACCGGACGTACCTCGACATGAAGTACGACGACCTCACGCCGTACGGGCTCGAGTGGGCCGCGCGGATCGATCTCGAGCGCGCGTACTCGTGGGACCCCGAGACGGAGCTGACGTCGACCCTCGACCCGGAGCGGAAGGTCGACGTCGCCGGACGCGTCGCCGGGGTCGAGGCGCCGCTGTGGTCGGACCGCTCCTACCCGGACAGCCTCACCCACCTGCCGACGAGCACCGACGAGTTCGTCGACGTCGACGTCTACGTGGATCTCATGACCTTCCCCCGCCTGCCCGCGCTCGCCGAGGTGGCGTGGACCGCCCAGGCCGACCGCGACTTCGAGGACTTCGAGGCACGGATCGTCCGGCAGGCTCCCCGGTGGGACGCCGCGGGCATCGGGTGGAACCGCGTGCACGACGTGCGCTGGGACGACTGAGCCGGACGGCCGGCGTCCGGGGGCCCCCGGACGCCGGCGCGTCACGGCCGGCTCGTCACGACGGGTTCGTCATGGCCAGTAGGCGTCGAAGTTCCGGGAGAACTCCCAGCCGTTGAAGCGGTCCCAGTTGATCGACCACGTCATGAGGCCGCGCAGCGCCGGCCAGCGCCCGTGGGTCTGGTACGACCCGCAGCCCGTGCCCTTCGTGAGGCAGTCCAGGGCCTGGTTGACCTGGGCGGGCGCGGTGTGGCCGTTGCCCGCGTGCGTGCTCGCCGGGAGGCCGATCGCGACCTGGTCCGGGCGCAGCGCGGGGAACACCTTGGACGTGTCCCGCGCGACGGGGAAGCCCGTGAGCAGCATGTCCGTCATGGCGATGTGGAAGTCCGCGCCGCCCATGGTGTGGTACTGGTCGTCGAGACCCATGATCGGGCCCGAGTTGTAGTCCTGGACGTGCAGGAGTGTCAGGTCGTCGCGCAGCGCGTGGATGACCGGCAGGTACGCGCCGCACCGCGGGTCCTGACCGCCCCACGGGCCGGAGCCGTAGAACTGGTAGCCGTTCTGGACGAAGAACGTCTCCGGCGCCATGGTCAGCACGAAGTCGTCGCCGTAGCGCGCGGCGAGCGTCTTGAGCGCGGAGATGAGGTTGACGATCACCGGCGTCGTCGGGTTGCGGAAGTCCGTGTCGCCCGTGTTCAGGTACAGCGAGTGGCCCTCGAAGTCGATGTCGACCCCGTCCAGCCCGTAGGTGTCGATGATCGAGCTCACCGACGTGACGAACGCGTCGCGCGCGGCGGGCGTCGTGAGCTGCACCTGCCCGTTCTGCCCGCCGATCGACAGGAGCACCTTCTTGCCCGCCGCGCGCTTCGCGGCGACGGCGGCCTTGAACTCCGCGACCGACTCGACGTTCGGGCACTCGGTCTGCGGGCACAGGCTGAACCGGATGTCCCCGGACGTGACGGACGTCGGCTCGCCGAACGCGAGGTTGACGACGTCCCACGAGTCCGGGACGTCCGCCATGCGGGTGTAGCCCGAGCCGTTGGCGAACGACGCGTGCAGGTAGCCCACGAGCGCGTGCGGCGGGAGGTCGCCGCCGGTGCCGCCGCCGTCAGGCGTCGTGACGGTGACGGCGGTGGAGCGGGCGGACTCGCCGGCGCTGTTGGTGGCGGTGACCTGGAAGGAGTAGGCGGTGGCGGCGGTCAGCCCGGTCACGGTGGTGGACGGGGTCGTGGTGGTGGCGACCTTCGTGCCGTCGCGGTAGACGGAGTAGCCGGTGGCGCCGGTGACGGCGCCCCACGTGAGGGGCACGCTGCTGGCGGTCGGGGTGCCGGCGGTGAGGCCGGTCGGGGTGGCCGGCGGCTGCGTCGTGCTGCCGGTCGTGGTCGCGGTGACGGCGGTGGAGCGGGCGGACTCGCCGGCGCTGTTGGTGGCGGCGACCTGGAAGGAGTAGGCGGTCGAGGCTGCGAGTCCGGTGACGGTCGCCGACGGGGTCGTGGTGGTGGCGACCCTCGTGCCGTCGCGGTAGACGGAGTAGCCGGTGGCGCCGGTCACGGCGCCCCACGTGAGGGGCACGCTGCTGGCGGTGGGGGTGCCGGCGGTGAGGCCGGTCGGGGTGGCCGGCGGCTGCGTCGTGCCGCCGCCCGGGCCGACGAGGCTGACGTCGTCGACGACGTAGGCCGGCTGGCCGTACCAGCCGTGCAGGTAGATCGTCGCCGACGTGGCCGTCGCCGAGGTGGTGAACGTCAGGCTGAGGCGCTGCCAGGTCGAGGCCGAGGGCGTCCAGGTGGAGACGTCCTGCGCGGTCGCGCCGCTCGCCCCGAGGTACACGTACGCACCCTGGACCCACGCGCTGAGCGTGTAGGTCGAGGAGGGCTGCACGGTCACGGGCTGCGAGCAGCGCGCGTTGTCCGCGCCCGCGGGCGTGGCCCGCAGCGCACCGCCGCCGGTGCGGACCGGGCTCGCGGTCGCCTGACCTGTCGAGCCCGAGCAGGTCCAGCCGGACAGCCCCGACTCGAACCCGCCGTTGACGGCGAGCTCGGTGTCCGCGGCGGTGGCGGTGGTGGTCCCGGTGAGCAGCGTCCCGACGAGCGTCGCCGAGGCGACGAGCGCGAGGAGCCTGCGCAGCCGTCGGCCTCCTGGGGTGGTGGGGTCCATGGTGGGTCTCGCTTTCGTCGTCGAGGAGCGGTCCCGCGCAAGGTCCTCCTGGTGCCGCGCGCTGGTCAATCCCCGTACGAGAGACCCCGTACGACCTGCGCTCGTCGCCGCGGCCAAACAGGGGATGTTAGGTTCTTTCCGTGAACCAGGCGATCGTCCCTCCCCGCAAGGTGTCCGAGCTCGTCGTCGAACGGCTCAGCGAGCGCATCGCTCGCGGGGAGTGGCCGGTCGGCTCCCGCATCCCGCCGGAGCCCGAGCTCGTGGCCGAGCTCGGCGTGGGTCGCAACACCGTGCGCGAGGCCGTGCGCGCGCTCGAGCACGCGGGCGTCCTCGAGCCCCGGCGCGGCGACGGCACCTACGTCCGCGCCGCCGACGGCCTCGACGCCGCCCTGGCACGTCGCGCGCGGACCACCGACGCCTTCCACGTGCTCGACGTGCGCGGGATCCTCGAGCGCGGTGCGGCGCGGGCGGCGGCCGAACGGCACGACGCGGGCGCGCTCGCCCGGCTCGACGCCGCGCTCGCGGCCCAGGCCGCGGCGCGCGACGCCGACGAGGACACGTTCCAGGCCGCCGACGTCGCGTTCCACGCCGAGGTCGTGCGCGCCGCCGGAAACCCGCTGCTCGCCGACCTCTACGACGGCCTCGACCACGCGCTCGTCCGGACCTTCCCCTCTGGGGAGCAGCGTCGGCACCACCGCGACGTCCCCGGCCACGAGGAGGTCGTGGCCGCGATCCGGGCCGGTGACGCCGACGCGGCCGAGGGTGCGGTGGCCGCGACGATCGACGCCGTGCGCGCGCAGCTCGTGGAGGCCGCCGCGGAACGCCCCGGTCGTGCGGGAGCCGGCGAGGTCGACGCGTGAGCGGGCTGCGCCGGCCGCTGGGGGTGGGGGCGGTCGTCGCGATCGTCCTCGCGTCGCTCAACCTGCGCCCGGCCGTCGTGGCCATCTCGCCGCTGCTCGGTGAGATCCGGGCCGACCTGGGGCTCAGCGCGACGGCGGCCGGGATCCTCACGACGCTGCCCGTCCTGTGCTTCGGGCTCCTCGCGCCGCTCGCTCCCGTGCTCGCACGGCGCTGGGGGCTCGAGCGTGCGCTGTTCGTGAGCCTCGTCGTGCTGTGCGTCGGCTTCGCGCTCCGGCTCGTCCCCGAGACCTGGGGGCTCTTCGCGGGGACCGTGGTCGCCGGGTGCGCGATCGGCCTCGGGAACGTCCTGCTGCCCGCGCTCATCAAGCGCGACTTCCCCGACCGCATCGGCCTCATGACGGGGCTGTACTCGATGGCGCTGTCCGGCGGCGCCGCTCTCGCCGCCGGGCTCACGCTCCCGGTCGCGTCCGCGGCGGGGCTCGACTGGCGCGGCGCGCTCGCGACGTGGGGCGTGCTCGCGGTCCTCGGCGTGCTGGTGTGGGTGCCGCGCGCGCTGCGGCCCGACCCGGCGGGCGCGACGGCGTTCGGCGCGGGCGCCGGGGCCGGGGTCGCCCGCTCCGCGGTGTGGCGGAGCCCGCTCGCCTGGGCGGTCACCGTCGTCATGGGGATGCAGTCGCTGTCGTTCTACGCGGTCAACGCCTGGCTCCCCGAGATCATGGTCGCGCTCGGCAGGACGCCGGAGGCGGGCGGCTGGCTGCTCGCGCTGTGCAACCTCGCGGGCATCCTCGGGTCGTTCGTGACCCCGGTCCTCGCCGGGCGCATGCGCCGCCAGCGGGGCATCGGGATCGTGCTCGTCGTGCTCGTCGGGTCCGGGCTGCTCGGGCTGGCCCTCGCCCCCGGCGCCGCGGCGCTCTGGGTCGTGCTCGTGGGCCTCGGCCAGGGCGGCGGCATCAGCCTCGCGCTCACCCTGATGGCCCTGCGGGCCCGCGACGCCGCCCACACGTCCGAGCTCTCCGGCATGGCGCAGAGCGCGGGCTACCTGCTCGCCGCGACCGGGCCGCTCGGCCTCGGGCTCGCGCACGACGCCACCGGCGCGTGGACGCTGCCGCTCCTCCTGCTCGTCGCCGCGGCGGCCGTCCAGGGTGTCGCGGTGTGGTTCGCGGGTCGCGACGCGCACGTGCACTGACCGGCAGGGCCCGGACGCGACGAACCCCGGGTCGCTCCCCACGGCGTGGTGTCCGTGGGGAGCC
>NZ_JBHVMH010000020.1:0-65832 GCF_042797035.1 Cellulosimicrobium sp. NPDC057862 | reverse complement strand
GTGGTGCCGCGTCTACCATCCGCCGCTCGTTCCTCGCGGCTCCCGCCAGGCCCGCCACGACGCGGCACCACCACCCACCCCGCCCCACGTCGTCTCACCCTGGTCGGTTCTCGCCTCGGGCGACCGCCCGCGGGGTGGGGTTCGTCGTCACACGAGCAGGTGGTTCAGGCGCGTCTGGCGCGCGGGACGCGTCCTTGTCGCCTGCTCGACCCGCCGGGACGGCCTGGTCGGGCTCATGCCGAGTCGACACGGGCGCACCCGCCCCCGTGGGCCACCCGATGGTCGCGAGTGGGCGACCGACGTCCGGGGGCGAGACGATCGCCGAGCGGTGGGGGTGGGCTCGGATGCGAAGGGGCGTCAGAGCGGCGCTCCTAGAACCCACGGCCGACAGACCAGGGTGACGGCGCCGCAGCCCCGAGCACCGAGGCCACCCGCGCCGCGGACCCGACCACGCGGGCCTGCGACCCGACCGGGGATCTACCTCGCCCGACCGGGGTTCTACCTCGCCCGACCAGAGTTCTACCTCGGCCCACCAGGGCTCTACCTCGCGTGACCGGGGTTCTCCCTCGGCAGGCCCCGGTTCTCGCTCGGCGGCGTGGGGTGCTCAGGCGGTCGCGGGTGGGCGCCAGGGGAGGGGTGGGAGCTCGGGCGGGGGGCCGTCGGCGCCGGGGGAGCACAGGGGCCAGCGCTCGCCGACGAACCGGAGCGCGAGGGAGCCGAGCACGGCGGCGACGAGCGAGCCCGCGAGGATGCCGATCTTGGCCTGCTCGATGAGCGCCTCGTCGTCGAACGCGAGCTCGGCGATGAAGAGCGAGATGGTGAAGCCGATGCCGGCGAGGATCGCGCCGCCGAGCAGGTGGGAGTACCGCACACGCCCGGGGAGGTCGCCGAGCCCGAGGCGCAGGGCGAGCGTCGCGGCGCCGAAGATGCCGACGGCGTTGCCCACGACGAGCGCGACGGCGACGCCGATCGTCACGGGCGACGTCGCCGCGGTCCGGAGCGACTCGGCGTCGAGCTGCACGCCCGCGTTGGCGAGGCCGAACACGGGCACCACGACGTACGCGCTCCACGGGTGCAGCACGCGCTGCAGGCGCTCGCTCGTGGGGACGGCCGCGCGCGCGGCGAGCTCGGTGAGGTGCTCGCGCTCCGCCGTCGTCTCCTGGGCGAGCCGTTTGGCGTACTTGGGCACGACCGCGACGTCGACGGGCCGCGACGAGCGCGACGGGACGAGCAGGCCCACGAGCACGCCCGCGAGCGTCGCGTGGACGCCGGACGCGTAGACCGCGCCCCACAGGGCGATCCCCGCGAGCGCGTACGGGGTGAGCCGCCAGACGCCGAGCCAGCGCAGCGCGAGGATGACGACGACGAGCACGGCGGCGACGAGGAGCCCCGGGAGCCAGAGGTCGTCGGTGTAGAAGAGCGCCATGACGGTGATGGCGCCGATGTCGTCCACGACGGCGAGCGTGAGGAGGAAGAGCCGGAGCTGGTCCGGGCAGCGTGGTCCGAACAGGGCGAGGATCCCCACGAGGAACGCCGTGTCGGTCGACATGACGATGCCCCAGCCGTGCTGCGCGGGGGAGCCGGCGTTGAACGCGACGTAGATGAGGGCGGGGACGGCGAGCCCGCCGAGCGCGCCGAGCGCCGGCACGGCGACGGTCCGCCGGTTGCGGAGCTCGCCGCTCGTCACCTCGCGGTTGATCTCGAGGCCGATGACGAGGAAGAACACGGCCATCGCGGCGTCGTTGACCCAGTGGTGCAGGTCCATCTCGAACGACCACGGCCCGACGTGCCAGCCAGCGGTCGCCGACCACAGGTCGTCGTAGGCCCCTGACCAGGCGGAGTTCGCCCACACGAGCGCGACGACGGTCGCCACGAGCAGGAGCACCGCACCGCCGGCCTCGGTCGCGAGGAACGAGCGCAGCGAGGGGGCGACCGGGCGGAGCTGGAAGCGCAGCGGCGGGCCCGGACGCGCGGGGACGCGGACGATCGGGAACGACGACGGCGGAGCGGGTTCGGTCACGGGGCCTCCGGGTGGTCGGGGACGGGCGACGCCCCCGGCGTCGGACCTTGGGTCGGTACCTGCGGTCCGACCGTGTGCCGGACCTGCGCTGGGACAACTCTTCCGGGCGGCAGTTCCTTCCGCAACGGCCAGGTGGGATCCCAGTCCTCCACATGCGTGTCCACACTGTGGAAAAGTTCTTCCGAATCTCTTGTGTCGTCGGTCACGCGCTGCTAGCGTCGTGCGTGCCAACGGCGGGCCCGGGCCGAGCGACACGCTCGGTGGTCGACGCGATCGATCCGACACCGGCAGCTACCAACCAGGCGGAAGTGACAACTCGCCTGCAGCGGCCCGCCGGCCGCCTCCTCCCGGGTCACCGACGAGCCGGAAGCCGGAGGCGGAGCACCCGGCGTCGCTGCCCGAACCGTGGAGACTCACCATGGACACTCTTGTCGTGGACGCAGCACACCTGGACCGAGCCGTCGCCCTCGCGGTCGACAGCGTCGCGAACGCCGGAGGACCCTTCGGCGCCGTCGTCGTCACCGCCGACGGGCAGGTGTTCGAGGGCAACAACCGGGTCACGCAGGACAACGACCCCACCGCGCACGCCGAGGTCACCGCGATCCGGCGCGCGTGCGCCGCGCTCGGCACGTTCGACCTCACGGGCGCGACGCTCTACTCGAGCTGCGAGCCGTGCCCCATGTGCCTCGCGTCCGCCCTCTGGGCGCGCGTGCAGACCGTGTACTTCGCCGCCGACCGCCACGACGCCGCGAGCGCCGGGTTCGACGACGCCGAGTTCTACGACTTCTTCGCCGCGGACCCGGCCGACCGGAGCATGCAGGTCGTGCACGAGCGCACGGCCACCGCCACCGCGCCGTTCGACGCCTGGCGCGTCCTCGAGTCCCGGATCGAGTACTGACCGGCCGCGCGGCCGATCGGTACCTCAGGAAAGGGCACAAGGACGTGACTCTCCTCGGCACGCGGCGGGAGACCGCCGAGAACGACGACGCACGCGGCACCGGCCCGGCCACCGGCCGACTCGACCGCTTCTTCAAGATCACCGAGCGCGGCTCGACCACGGGGCGCGAGCTCCGCGGCGGCCTGGTGACCTTCTTCGCGATGGCGTACATCGTCATCCTCAACCCCCTCATCCTCGGCGGGACGAGCGCCGAGAACGCGCCCGTCGACGTCGCGGGCGGGTGGCTCCAGACGGCGCAGGTCGGCGCGATGACCGGCCTCGCCGCCGGTGGTCTGACCATCCTGTTCGGCCTCGTCGCGAACCTCCCGTTCGCGCTCGCGGCCGGCCTGGGCATCAACTCGTTCCTCGCCGTCGCCGTCATCGGCGACGTCACGTGGCCCGAGGCGATGGGGCTCGTGCTCGTCAACGGCCTGCTCATCGTGCTGCTCGCCGTGACGGGCGCACGCTCGGCGATCTTCAACGCCGTCCCGCGCCAGCTCAAGGCCGCGATCACGGTCGGCATCGGCCTGTTCATCGCGTTCATCGGGTTCGTCGACGCGGGGTTCGTCACGCGCACCCCGGGCGGGCCGCCGGTCCAGCTCGGCGACGGCGGGTCGATCACCTCGGTCCCGACCCTCGTGTTCGTCGTCGGCCTGCTGACCATGGGCATCCTCGTGGCGCGCAAGGTCAAGGGCGGTCTGCTCATCGGGCTCGTCGGGACGACCGTCGTCGCGATCGTCGCCGAGGCCGTGCTGCAGCTCGGTCCCGCGTCCGACGACAACCCCGGCGGCTGGCACCTCACCGTGCCGACGCTGCCGAGCTCCCTCGTCTCCGTCCCGGACCTCAGCCTGTTCGGGCAGTTCTCGTTCGGCGCGTTCGACCGGATCGGGGCGCTCGCGGCGACGATGCTCGTGTTCACGCTGTTCTTCACGAACTTCTTCGACGCCATGGGCACGATGACGGGGCTCGCCAAGCAGGGCGGCCTCGCCGACGCGGACGGCAACTTCCCGCGCATCAAGTCGGCGCTCGTCGTCGAGGGCGTGGGCGCGGTGGTCGGTGGCGCGACGTCGTCGTCGTCGAACACGGTGTTCGTCGACTCGGCCGCGGGCGTGGGCGAGGGCGCGCGCACGGGCCTCGCCTCGGTCGTCACGGGCGGGCTCTTCCTCGTCGCGATGTTCCTCACGCCGCTCACGGCGGTCGTGCCGATCGAGGTCGCGAGCGCGGTGCTCGTGGTCGTGGGCGCGATGATGATGGGCCAGATCAAGGAGATCGACCTGACCGACTTCACGGTCACGCTGCCGGTCTTCCTCACGATCGTGACGATGCCGCTCACGTACTCCATCGCGAACGGTATCGGCATCGGGTTCGTCACGTGGGTCCTGCTGCGGTTCGCGTGCGGCAAGGCGCGCGACGTCCACCCGCTCCTGTGGGTGGTCGCGGCCGGGTTCGTCGTGTACTTCGTGCGCGGTCCTCTGACCGCGGTCGTGGGAGGCTGAGCCTCGACATCGACCGCACGGCCGACGGGTCGCCCGCTCCTCCGGGTGGCCCGTCGGCGTGCACGGGAACGTGGGAGGGCGTGGCATGGGCGGGACGGCACGCGTGAGCGTCGACCAGCACCGCGCGGACGTCGCGGCGCTCCTCGCCCCGCTGGTGGAGGCGGCCCGACGGCGCACGCGCACCGAGGACGTCGTGCTCGCCGACGCGCTCGGCCGGGTCCTCGCGGCCGACCTGGTCGCACCGGTGGCCGTCCCGCTGTTCCGCAACTCCCAGATGGACGGCTACGCCGTCCGGGCCGCGGACGTCGCCGGGGCGAGCGCGGAGACGCCCGTCCGGCTGACCGTCGCGGCCGAGATCCCCGCGGCGCCGGGGTTCCCGCCGCGGCTCGCGCCGGGCACCGCGGCCCGCATCATGACCGGCGCGCCCGTGCCGGAGGGTGCGGACGCCGTCGTCCCCGTCGAGGACACCGTCGCAGGGACGTTCGCCGGCGCGCCGCGACCCGACGCCGCAGGTCTCGCGGGGGGCGCACCGGCCGGTGCGGGTGCGAGCCACGCCGTCGAGGTCCGGGTGCCGCGGTCGGCGGGGGAGTTCGTCCGGGAGGCGGGCTCCGACGTCCGGCCCGGGGACGTGCTCCTCGCGGACGGCACCGTCCTCGCGCCGCACCACCTCGCCGCCGCCGCGGCGTGCGGGGTGGGGAGCGTGCGGGTGGTCGCCCGGCCGCGCGTCGCCGTCCTGTCGACCGGGTCGGAGCTCGTCGGCCCCGGGGAGACGCCGGGGCCCGGGCAGGTCTTCGACGCCAACGCCGACGCGCTCGGCGCCGCCGTGCGGCGCGCGGGCGGCGACGTCGTGCGCACGGCCCGGTGCGGCGACGACGCCGCGCGGTTCGCCGCCGTGCTCGCCGAGGCGGCCGCGGTCGCGGACCTCGTCGTGACGTCGGGCGGCGTGTCGCAGGGGGCGTACGAGGTGGTCAAGGACGTGCTCGCAGGCTCGGGCGCCGTCGGCAGTCGGGACGTCGACCAGGGCGCGGGCCAGGAGGCCGGCCGGGCGGCGTCGCCGGTCGTCACCTTCCGGTCGGTCGCGATGCAGCCGGGCGGTCCGCAGGGTTTCGGCACCGTGCACGGGACGCCCGTGCTCACGTTCCCGGGCAACCCGGTGAGCGCCCAGGTGTCGTTCGCGATGTTCCTGCGCGAACCGCTCGAGCGCGCGGCCGGGCTGCCCGTCGTCGACCGGGTGCGCACGGCCGTCCTCGCCGAGGGCCTGACGTCGCCCGCGGGGAAGCGTCAGCTCCTGCGGGGTGCGACCGGGCCCGACGGCACGGTGCGCGTCGTCGGCGGGGCGGGCTCGCACCTCGTCGCGTCGATGGCGCGGACGGACGTCCTCGTGGACGTGCCCGCCGACGTGACACAGTGGGACGCCGGGACCGAGGTGGAGGTGCGAGAGCTGTGAGCGAGACGCAGGGCGAGTCGTCGGGCGCTGTCCACGGTGGTGCGTCCGAGGACGTGAGCCGCGTGACGACCGACGTGCTCGACGACGTGGTGTCGCGCGCCGTCGAGGACGCGGTCGCGAGCCCGGAGAGCGGCGCCGTCGTGACGTTCCGCGGCGTCGTGCGCGACGTCGACGGCGGCCGGGGCGTCACCCGGCTCGACTACGAGGCGCACCCCGACGCCACCACGGTGATCCGACGGTGCGTGGACGCCGTGGCGGCCGAGACCGGGCTGCGCGTCGCCGCCGTGCACCGGTACGGGAGCCTGGGCATCGGCGACGTCGCGCTCGTCGCGTCCGCGGCCGCGGGTCACCGCCGCGAGGCGTTCGAGGCGTGCTCGCTGCTCGTCGAGCGCATCAAGGCCGAGGTGCCGATCTGGAAGCGGCAGCACTTCGACGACGGCGTCTCGGAGTGGGTCGGGCTGTAGCGGACCACCCTCCGGACTTCAGGTCCCCGGGCCCGGAGGAACGACGAGAGGCGAGAAGTGGCCCCCGGCTACGGCCGGGGAGGGGCCACTTCTCGCCTCTCGTGAGTCGGGCTGCGGGATCCGCCGTGCGACGACGATGTCGGGCGGGACGCTCCCGGTCGCGCGCTCGTCGCGCGGTGCCGGGGTGGGACGGGTCGGGTCAGCGCGCGGCAGGGCGGTTGTCGAGCAGCATGCCGATGCCCAGCCCGACGGCGGTGCCGAGGACGAGGCCGAACCAGCTCAGCACGACCGTCCCGACGACGGCACCGATCGTCGCGCCCAGGACGCTCTTGGTCCCGGCCTTCCAGCTGTCGGAGCGGTCGTCGGTGCGGTAGATCGGCAGCGCGGAGGTGCTGTTGTCCGGCGTCGCCATGGGCGCGGCGGAGGGCGAGGTCGCGGGGCGGTTCGTGGGTGCAGGGGAGATCGTCGTCACGGCATCCATGGTAGGAAGGTCCGTCTCGCGTGACCTGGGCAGACGCGTCGTGGTGACCGGCTTCACCCTATGATCTGCGCCACCGTCGCGACGCTCAGCCGCCGATCGCGCCCATGCTGCGCGACGTCGGTGCGAACGCGTCGGCGGCGAGCGTCGGGACGTCGCTCCCGTGGGCGAGCGGCTTGCGCCACATCGCACCCTGCCACGCGCGGGCGAGGGCGTCGTCGCGCTCGTCCTCGGTGAGGTGCTCCGAGCGCAGGATCGCGCGCAGGTCCGTCTCGTCGTCGCCGAACAGGCACGAGCGGACCGTGCCCTCGGCGGTGAGGCGCGTGCGGTCGCACGCGCCGCAGAACGAGCGCGTGACGGACGCGATGATCCCGACGGTCTGGGGCCCGCCGTCCACGAGCCACTCCTCCGCGGGCGCGGACGGGTCGTCGCGGCCGACCTCGAGCAGGTCGAAGCGCGCGCCGAGCACGGCGAGGAGGTCCGTCGCGGAGACGAGGTCGTCACGCGTCCAGTGCCCGTCGGCGTCGAGCGGCATCTGCTCGATGAAGCGCAGGTGGCACCCGTGGTCGACCGCCCAGGCGAGCAGGTCGGCCGCCCCCGCCAGCGTCTCGGGCATGAGCACCGCGTTGAGCTTGACCGGGGCGAGCCCGGCCGCGAGCGCGGCCCGGATCCCGGCGAGCACGTCGGGCAGCCGGTCGCGGCGCGTGAGGCGCGCGAAGTCCTCACGGTCGACGGAGTCGAGCGAGATGTTGACGCGGTCGAGACCGGCGGCGACGAGCTCGTGGACGCGCTTGTCGAGCCCGATCGCGTTGGTCGTCAGCGAGAGCGACACGTCGGGCGCGGCCGTGCGTGCGGCGCGCAGGATGTCCACGAGGTCGCGGCGCATGAGCGGCTCGCCGCCCGTGAACCGGACGTCGGTGATGCCGAGTCGGTCGACCGCTACCCGAACGACCCGGCCGATCTCGTCGGGCGCGAGGAGGTCCTCGCGCGGGATGGCGGGGAGGCCCTCCGCGGGCATGCAGTAGGTGCAGCGCAGCGAGCACTTCTCGGTGATCGAGATCCGCAGGTCGCGCGCGACGCGCCCGTAGCGGTCGACGAGCGCCTCGGTCGCGGGACGACCCGGGTCGAGGTCCGGCGAGCCGTCGGCGGGCGCGCCCGACCGGAGCCTGGGCATCCCGAGCGAGACCGCGGTCATGGGCCGATCGTAGACGTTCCTGGCCGCCGACCCGTGACCCACGTCCGCTCGCGTGCTAGCGTGGAGTCCGCTCAATGGAAGCGGAATTCCATTCAGCGGAACATCTCTCCTCTCGCGGGAGAGCAGTCCAAGGGCGGATTCAAGCCCTGTGTTTCCGGTGCGTCACAGCCGACGCGTCCCCGGACACGCAGGGGACTCACCGCAAGGGTTCACTGGAAGGACGCCGGTTCGCCGGCACCCTGGCGGAAGCGAGGCCCACGATGCTCCAGATCGTCGACCGGCTCGCCCCGTGGCTCGGCCCGGGGCAGCCCCCGTTCGCCGTCGCGACGGTGGTCGCGGCGTCCGGCTCCGTGCCGCGACCGGTCGGTACCGCCATGGCGGTGCGCGCCGACGGCGCCGTCCTCGGCAGCCTGTCCGGCGGGTGCGTCGAGGGCGCGGTGCACGCCGCCGCGCTCGACGCGATCGGCTCGGGCGCGAGCCACCGCGAGACGTTCGGCTACAGCGACGACGACGCGTTCGCCGTCGGGCTGAGCTGCGGCGGCACGCTCGACGTGCACGTCCAGCCCGTCTTCCCGGGGGACGACGCCGCCCGCGTGCTCGTCGCGCTGACGGCACCCTCCGACGGCGGAGCGCGCGCGGGCTCGGACGCCCCGCAGGGTCCGGGCACGGGTTCGTCTGACGGCGACGCGGAGGCCGAGGGGCGTGGGGCCGCGGCGCTCGTGCGTCGGATCGACGGGGCGCGGCGCACCGCGGTCCTCGTCGACGACCCCGACGCCGCGGACGAGCGGAGCGTCGCCCGGGCGCTGCACGACCTGGTCGAGCCGGCCGCCCTCGACGCCGCGGCGGCACAGGTGGTCGCGGTGCTGCGCGCGGGCGGGACGGCGACGGTCCACGCGGCGCACGGAGCACCGCGGGTCTCGGCGCCCGACACAGAGACCGGCGAAGCGACGCAGGACGGCGAGGCCGCGTGCGACGAGGCCGAGCCCGTCACGCTGCTCGTCGAGACCCGCCTGCCCGCGCCGCGGTTCCTCGTGTGCGGGGCGAACGACTTCGCCGGTGCGCTCGTGCGGCACGTGCGCCTGCTCGGGTACCGCGTGACCCTCGTCGACGCGCGCGAGGTGTTCGCCGACGCCCGACGGTTCCCCGAGGCGGACGTCGTCGTCGAGTGGCCGGACCGGTACCTCGCCGCCGAGGCCGGGGCGGGGCGCGTCGACGCCCGGACCGCCGTCGCGGTCCTCACGCACGACGCGAAGTTCGACGTGCCGCTCCTGCGCCTCGCGCTCGACCTGCCGCTCGCGTACGTCGGGGCGATGGGCTCGCGCCGCTCGCACGCGCAGCGCGTCGCCGCCCTGCGCGCGGAGGGCGTGACCGAGGCGGCGCTCGCGCGGCTCCGTTCGCCCATCGGCCTGGACCTCGGGGCGGTCACGCCCGAGGAGGTCGCCGTCTCGATCACCGCGGAGCTCGTCGCGACCCGGCACGGGCGCGCCGCCGTCGTCCCGCTGAGCGGGACCGACGGCCCGATCCACGCCGACCCCGTCGCCGGCCCACCCACCCACGGGCCCGCGAGCGCCGCTGTGCCGAACCCCGAGGAGCGCCCCTGATGGACCTGAGCACCGTCACCGACCTCGTCCCGACCGTCGACCCCGGCGAGTGGCGCGAGGGCGACGCCTGGCTCGCGGGCGGCACCGTGCTGTTCTCCTACGGCAGCCAGACGCTGCGGCGCCTGCTCGACGTGACGAGCGCCGGCTGGCCCGCGCTCACCGTCTCCGACGACGGTCTCGAGATCGCCGCGACCTGCACGGTCGCCGAGCTCTGGGCGTTCGAGGAGAGCCCGCAGGCCGGGCCGGTGCGCACGGGCTGGTCCGCGCTCGACCTCGTGCGGCCGTGCTGCGACGCGTTCGTCGCGTCCTTCAAGATCTGGAACACCTCGACCGTCGGGGGCAACGTCTGCACCTCCCTGCCCGCGGGGCCCATGATCTCGCTCACCGCCGCGCTCGACGGCGTCGCCGAGGTCTGGGGGCCGGGAGGCACCCGCCGGACGCAGCCGGTCGCGGAGCTCGTCACGGGCGAGCTGGCCAACACGCTCGCGCCGGGCGAGCTCCTGCGTGCGATCCGCGTGCCCGACCATGCGCTGCGCTCGCGCACCGCGTTCCGGCGTCTGTCCCTCTCGAACCTCGGCCGCTCGGGCGTGCTGCTGATCGGCCGGGTCGACCCGCCAGACGCCGGGGGAGGGTTCGTCCTGACCGTCACGGCCGCGACGCGCCGGCCGGTGCAGCTGCGGTTCGCCGCCGACGCGCCTCCCTCGGCCGCCGACCTCGCCGCCGCGCTCGACGCCGCGATCCCGCTCGACCTCTACCACGACGACATCCACGGCCTGCCCGCCTGGCGCCGGGACATGACCTACCGCCTCGGCGAGGAGATCCGCTGCGAGCTGCTCGTCGACGGCACGGACGGAGCCCCCCGATGACCGCGATCGACCCCCGCCCGACCCCACCCGTCTCGATCGACGGTCGCACCGCGCAGACCGAGCCACGCGCCGGACAGTGCCTGCGCACGTACCTGCGCGAGCAGGGCGCGCTGGGAGTCAAGAAGGGCTGCGACGGCGGCGACTGCGGCGCGTGCACGGTCCACGTCGACGGCGTCCCCGTGCACTCGTGCGTCTACCCGGCACGTCGCGCGGCGGGCCGCGAGGTGACGACGATCCAGGGGCTCGCGGCGACGGCGTGCCGGGGCGGTGCCACCGCGGACGCGGCCGGGGACGAGCCCGCGGGCGCGTGCGACCACGACCCCCACGGGCCGCAGGACGCGCTGCACCCCGTGCAGCAGCAGTTCCTCGACGCGCAGGGGTTCCAGTGCGGGTTCTGCACGGCGGGGATGATCATGACCGCCGCGACGTTCGACGACGCGCAGCGCGCGAACCTGCCCCGCAACCTCAAGGGGAACCTGTGCCGCTGCACGGGCTACCGCGCGATCGAGGACGCCGTCCTCGGTCGTGGGGACACGACGGGCACCGCGCCCGGCACGGGTGAGCGCGCGTCGTCGGGCGGCGGTTCCCCCTCGCGAGACCACGGCTCTACCTCGCGACACCAGGGCTCTACCTCGGCGGACCAGGGCTCTACCTCGCGAGACCAGGCGTTCGGGCGCGACGTGCCCGCGCCCGCGGGGCGCGGGGTCGTCACCGGGACGGTGCGGTACACGCTCGACGTGGACCCTGCGGACTATCCAGGGCTGCTCCACCTGAAGCTCGTGCGGTCGCCGCACGCGCACGCGCGCGTCGTCGCGATCGACACGACGGCGGCGCTCGCGGTGCCGGGCGTGCATGCCGTCCTCACGCACGAGGACGCGCCCGCGACGCGGTTCTCGACCGCGCAGCACGAGCTCTTCACCGACGACCCCGACGACACGCGGGTCCTCGACGACGTCGTGCGCCACGTCGGGCAGCGCGTCGCGGCCGTCGTCGCCGACACGGTCGCGGCGGCCGAGGAGGGCGTGCGCCAGGTGCGCGTCGAGTACGAGGTGCTGCCCGCCGTCGTCGACCCGGAGGAGGCGATGGTGCCCGGCGCGCCGCTCGTCCACCCCGAGCTCGACCCGGCCGAGGCGCGCGTCTCGCGTCCCGACGCGAACGTCGTGGCCGAGGTGCACAGCGAGCTCGGCGACGTGGAGCGCGGTCTCGCGGAGGCCGACGTCGTGCACGAGGCCACGTACCGCACCCACCGCGTGCAGCACGCGGCCCTCGAGACGCACTGCGCCATCGCGTCGCTCGACGACGAGGGGCGACTCGTCGTGCGGTCGTCGACGCAGGTGCCGTTCCTCGCGCGGCGCCACCTCGCGCGCGTGCTCGACCTCGACCCGGAGCGCGTGCGCGTGCACTGCGATCGCGTGGGCGGCGGGTTCGGCGGCAAGCAGGAGGTGCTCACCGAGGACGTCGCGGCGCTCGCGACCCTGCGCCTCGGGCGGCCGGTCCAGCTCGAGCTCACGCGCACCGAGCAGTTCGTCGGGGCGACGACGCGCCACCCGTTCCGCATCCGGGTGCGCGCGGGCGCGCGCCGCGACGGCACGCTCACGGCGCTGCACCTCGACGTGCTGAGCAACACGGGGGCGTACGGCAACCACGGGCCGGGCGTCATGTTCCACGGGTGCGGGGAGTCTCTCGCGGTGTACCGGTGCGAGAACAAGAAGGTCGACGCGCACTGCGTCTACACGAACACGGTGCCCGCGGGAGCGTTCCGCGGGTACGGGCTGTCGCAGATGATCTTCGCCGTCGAGTCCGCCGTCGACGAGCTCGCGCAGCAGCTCGGCATGGACCCGCTCGAGCTGCGGCGCCGCAACGTCGTGCTCGACGGCGACCCCATGCTCTCCACGCACCCGACGCCCGAGGAGGACGTGCTCTACGGCAGCTACGGCCTCGACCAGTGCCTCGACCTCGCCGCCGAGGCCCTCGCGCGCGGTCGGGCGCGCGACGTCGCCGCGTACGGGGCGGGAGCCGGGTCGGGTGCGGACGTCCTGCCGGACCTGGGCCCCGAGTGGGGCGTCGGCGAGGGCACCGCGCTCTCCATGATCGACACGGTGCCGCCGCGCGGGCACTACTCCCACGCGCGCGTGCGGCTGCGGGCCGACGGCGTCGTCGAGGCCGAGGTCGGGACCGCCGAGTTCGGCAACGGCACCACGACCGTGCACGCCCAGCTCGTCGCGAGCGCGCTCGGGCAGGACGCCGGGGACGTCGTCGTGCGGCAGTCGGACACGGACCTCGTCGAGCACGACACCGGCGCGTTCGGGTCCACCGGCACCGTGGTGGCGGGAAAGGCGTCGCTCGCGGCCGCGCAGGACCTCGCCGAGGCGCTGCTCAAGGTCGCCGCGGGGATGGCCGGCGCGGCGCCGGGGGACTGCCGGCTCGTGCCCGGCGGCGTCGACTGCGCCGGGGCCGTGCTGCCGCTCGTGGACGTCGCCCGCGCGGCCGCCGACGCCGGGATCGCGCTCGTCGCCGAGGGCCGCTGGGGTGGCACGCCGCGCTCCGTCGCGTTCAACGTCCACGGCTTCCGGGTCGCCGTGCACCGCGGGACGGGCGAGATCCGCATCCTCCAGTCCGTCCAGGCCGCCGACGCGGGCGAGGTCGTCAACCCGCGCCAGTGCCGCGGCCAGGTCGAGGGCGGCATCGCGCAGGCCCTCGGTGCCGCGCTCTACGAGAACGTGGTCGTCGACGAGACAGGCCGCGTCACGACCGACATCTTCCGCCAGTACCACCTGCCCACCTTCGCGGACACCCCGCGCAGCGAGGTCTACTTCGCACGGACGTCGGACACGGTCGGCCCGATGGGCGCGAAGTCCATGAGCGAGAGCCCGTTCAACCCGGTGGCCCCCGCGCTCGCCAACGCGATCCGCGCCGCGACGGGCGTGCGCTTCACGGAGCTACCGCTCGCCCGCGACCGCGTCTACCTGGGTCTGAAGGCCGCCACCGCCCGCTGAGTGCATGAAATAGTCGCGCCGAACGGCCTCGGACGCGACTATTTCATGCACTCAGCGAGGGGCGGGTGGGTCGGGGGCGAGGAGGTCGAGGTCGGCCTCGGTGTCGAGGTCGCGGCCGTCGCCCGGGTGGTCGACGACGTCGATGAGGTCGGCGTGGGCGCGCAGGTACTCGCGTGCGCCGTGGTCGCCCTGGGCGCTCGCGACCGCGGGCGCGGCGAGCCCGGCGTCGAGGACGAGCGGATGGGCCCAGCGGGGTCGGCCTCGTCCCGCTGGGGCCTCGGGGCCGACGGCGGCGGTCCAGCGGGACGCGGCCACGCGGTCGGGGCGGTGGGCGGCGAGGAGGCGCGCGACGTCGTCGGGCACGACGCCGGGCTGGTCCACGTGCGCGACGACGACCCGGGCAGGCCCGAGGTCGAGAGCGGCGGCGACGCCGACGCGCAGCGAGGTCGCCATGCCGGTCGCCCAGCCGGGGTTGTCGACGACGCGAACCCGGGGGTCGTCGAGCCTCGACCCCGCTCGGACGCGCTCGGCCTCGGCGCCGAGGACCACGACGACCGCGTCGCACCCGCCTGCGAGCAGCACCCGGGTCGCGTGCTCGACGAGCGTGCCGCCGCGGTGGGGGAGCAACGCCTTGGGCCCGCGCCCGAGCCGGGTCCCTGCCCCGGCCGCGAGCAGGACGGCGACGGTGGGCGTCGCGGGCGCGGTCGTCGGCGAGGTCGGCACGCGGCCAGGATAGGTCGCCGCCGAGCTCGGCGTCTCTCCTGAGCCGACGGCGTCCGTGGGGAGCGACCCCGGGTTCGACGCCCTGGGAGGGACCCTGCGGCGACCAGTCGGTTTTACCAACCCTTGGGGGTTTCATCGGCGGGCTGGGATGCCGCTATGCTCGGCGCGCCGGGGGACCGCGGCGGGCCGAGCGCCCCGCACGCCAGGTCGCCCACGGCCGTCCCGCACGACGAGCGAAGGAGTCCGGATGAGCTTCATGGAGAAGCTGCGCGGCCAGCTGATCGACATCATCGAGTTCCTCGACGAGAGCCGGGACACGATCGTCTGGCGCTTCCCGCGCCAGGGCAACGAGATCAAGAACCAGGCGAAGCTCGTGGTCCGCGAGGGGCAGAGCGCCGTCTTCGTCAGCGAGGGCCGGCTCGCCGACGTGTTCGGGCCGGGCACGTACACGCTCGAGACCCAGAACCTGCCGATCCTGTCGACGATCCAGGGCTGGAAGTACGGGTTCAGCTCACCGTTCAAGGCGGAGGTGTACTTCGTCGCGACGCGCCAGTTCACTGACCTCACGTGGGGCACGCAGAACCCCGTGATCCTGCGCGACCCGGAGCTCGGCGCGGTCCGCATCCGGGCGTTCGGGACGTACGCGCTCCAGGTCGTGGACCCGTCCGCGCTGCTCCGCCAGCTCGTGGGGACCGACCCGCAGTTCCGCACCGACGAGATCGGCGACTACTTCCGGCGACTCGTCGTCGGTCAGCTCGGCCCGGCGCTCGCGGAGGCGGGGGTCGCCGCGATCGACCTCGCCGCGAACCAGCGCGAGATCGCCACGCGGCTCGCGGGGCAGCTCTCGGAGGACCTGTCGGAGTACGGCATCGCCGTCCCGCGGTTCGTCCTCGAGAACGTCTCCTTCCCGCCCGAGGTCGAGGCGGCGCTCGACAAGCGCACGCAGATGGCCGTCGTGGGGAACCTCGACCAGTACACGAAGTTCCAGGCAGCGAACGCGATCGAGACCGCCGCCGCCAACCCCGGAGGCGCGGGCGACGGGCTCGGGCTCGGCGCCGGTATGGGCCTCGGGGCGGCCATGGGGCAGCAGCTCGCGCAGTCGCTGGGCGGGGCTGCGCCGGCACCGGCCGCCGCGCCGGCCCAGTCGGCCGCGCCGGCCGCCGGGCCGCCGCCGCTGCCCGCCGCGGAGTCGCCCTGGTACTGGGCGGTCGGTGGGACTCAGGCAGGTCCGGGCACGACGGCGGACCTCGCGGGCCGGGTCCGGTCCGGCGAGGTGACGCGCGAGTCGCTCGTGTGGCAGCAGGGCATGGCCGCGTGGACCGCCGCGGGCGAGGTGCCCGCGCTCGCGTCGCTGTTCGCCGCGACGCCGCCGCCGCTGCCCCCGACCGGTGCCTCGTCCGGTCCGGTGGCGGGCTGACGGTGAGCGACGCCCAGAGCGAGCTCGTCCGGACCCGCTGTGAGGCGTGCGGGTCGCAGCTCGCGTACGCGCCGGGCACGCAGCACCTGCGCTGCGTCGCGTGCGGCGGCACCGTCGCGATCGTGCACGCGCCCGGGGACGCCGTCGACGAGCACTCGTTCGACGCGTGGGCCGCGGCGCAGGGCGGGGTGCGCGCCGGGATCCTCGACACGCGGGTCCTCACGTGCGACGGCTGCGGTGCGACGACGCAGGGGACCGACCTGTCCGTCGCGTGCCGGTTCTGCGGTGGGCACCTCGTCGCCGCGGTCGAGGCCGACGGGCTCGTGCAGCCCGAGGCTGTCGTGCCGTTCGCCGTCGAGCAGGCGCAGGCGCGCGAGTCGTTCCGGCGCTGGGTCCGCTCCCGGTGGTTCGCCCCGCGCGAGCTGAAGAAGGTCGGCGACACCGAGTCCCTGCACGGGTCGTACGTGCCGCACTGGACGTTCGACGCGAGCACGACGTCGGACTACGTCGGGCAGCGCGGGGACGCCTACTACGTCACCGTGAAGCACGGTGACGAGGAACGTCAGGAGCGCCGGGTGCGCTGGTCGCCGGCCTTCGGACGGGTGGCCCGCGACTTCGACGACGTGCTCGTCCCCGCGTCCTCGCAGGTCGCCGAGCGGGACCTGGCGCGGCTCGGGCCGTGGCACGTCGAGCGGGCCGTGCCGTTCCGTGCGGAGTATCTCGCCGGCTTCTCGGCCGCGCGCTACGACGTCGAGCCGCCGGCGGGCCTGGACCGTGCCAAGCAGAAGATGGCGCCGGTGATCAACGACGACGTCGAACGCGACATCGGGGGCGACGAGCAGCGGGTCTCCTCGATCAGCACGGCCTACGCCGCCGTGATGTTCAAGCTCGTGCTGCTGCCGCTGTGGATCGCGACCTACGTGTACGCGGGCAAGCAGTGGCAGGTCATGGTCAACGCGAACACCGGCCAGGTGATCGGGCGGCGCCCGTACAGCGTCGGCAAGATCGTGCTCGCCGTGGTGGCCGGGCTGCTGGTGGTCGCCGCGCTCGTGTTCTGGTACGTCCGGTCGCAGCAGTGACCCTCCGCGGCCCGCGGTCGGGCTGACTCCCGACGGCGAGAGTCAGCCGTCCCGGCGCGCGTCGTACGCGCGCTGGGACGCCGTCACCTCCGCGACCGAGCCCTCGAGGACGTCGAGCAGGCCCGTCAGGCTGTCGGCGACGCGGCGCCCGAGGTCGGTGAGGGAGTACTCCACGTGCGGCGGGATGGTCGCGCGCACCTCGCGCACGACGATGCCGTCGCGCTCGAGGGACTGGAGGGTCTGGGCGAGCATCTTCTCGCTGACCCCGTCGATGCGGCGACGGAGCGCGTTGAAGCGCACCGCGCCGTCGCGCAGACCGGCGACCGTGAGCACGCCCCACCGCCCGGTCACGGCCTCGAGGACGTGGCGTGACGTGCAGCCGCGCTGGAAGACGTCGGCCACCATCGCGTCGGTGGGTCCGGTGTCCTCCACGGGGCGGGCGTCGGTCGTCATCGCCCCAGGATACGGCGCCCGCGGAGGGGAAGCACTGTGAGATAGAACGCACATGCTCACGGTTGGCACTTTCGAAAAGTAAGCGCATGCTGGGATGGCACGGCCGCCTGGCCGTGCCCACGCACCGAAGGAGCCCCCGCATGTCCATCGCCGTCACCGGAACCAGCGGTCACCTCGGCCGCCTCGTCGTCGAGTCCCTCCTCGCCCGCGGCGCCGACCCGGCCCAGGTGGTCGCCACCGCCCGCACGACCGCCACGGTCGCCGACCTCGCCGACCGTGGCGTCCAGGTCCGCGAGGCCGACTACGCGCGCCCGGAGACCCTCGCCGCGGCGCTCGCGGGCGTCGACGTCCTCGTGCTGGTCTCGGGCTCGGAGGTCGGGCAGCGCGTGGAGCAGCACCGCAACGTGATCGACGCCGCGCGGGCGGCCGGTGTCTCCCGCGTGATCTACACGAGCGCGCCGCGCGCCACGACCTCGGCCCTCGTCCTCGCGCCCGAGCACAAGGCCACGGAGGAGCTCCTGGCGGCCTCTGGCCTGGCGACCACGATCCTGCGCAACAACTGGTACACCGAGAACTACGTCGGCGACGTGCTGGGCGCCAGGGAGTCCGGCGAGCTCGTGTCGAGCGTGGGCGACGGCCGCGTCGCGAGCGCGAGCCGCGCCGACTACGCCGAGGCCGCCGCGGTCGTGGCGCTCGCCGCGCAGGGGGACGCCGCCGCGCACGCGGGGGACGTGTACGAGCTGAGCGGCGACGTCGCGTGGACGTTCGACGACCTCGCCGCCGCGGCCTCCGAGGTGCTCGGACGGCCCGTCGCCTACCGGCGCGTGAGCCCGGACGAGCACCGCGCGTCCCTGCTGGGGGCGGGGCTGGACGAGGGCACGGCCGGGTTCGTCGTCGCGCTGGACGGCAACATCCGCGACGGGCTGCTCGCCGAGACGTCGGGCGAGCTCACCCGCCTGCTGGGCCGCCCGACGACGCTGCTCGTCGACGGGCTGCGCGCCGCCGTCTCGCAGGGCTGAGCGGTCGTGACGCGGCCGTCCGGAGGACCGGGCGGCCGCGTCGCAGCACCCGTCAGGAGGGCGTCAGTGGGACGCCTTGACGACGAGGACCGGGACGGGCGAGTCGAGGAGCACGCGCTGCGTGGTGCTGCCGAGGAGGAACTTGCCCACCGGCGACCGCTTGCGCGCGCCCACGACGACGACGTCGGGTGCCGTGCGCGCGGCCTCGTCGATGATCGCCTCGGCGGGGTCGAGGTGCTCCGAGCGGTAGGAGATCTCGGGGCGGGCGAGCTCGGCGGGCAGCGTGTCGAGCAGGTGCGCGAGGGTCGCGGGGACGCCCGCGTCGGCGTCCTGCGGGGTGAGGACGAGGACCGCGAGGGCGGTCGAGCGGTGGACCGCCTCGGCGACCGCCGCACGGAACGCGGTCTCGCCCTGCGGGGAGTCGTTGTACGCCACGAGGACGGTCATCGCGCGGGCCCTTCCGTCATTCCGTCGTGCTGCGGTTGAACTCTCTCACAGGGCGCGCCCCGTCGCCGGTCGACGCGCGCCCGAGAGCGGGGCGCCTGCGAGCGCCGCCTCCGGCACGGCGAGCGTCGGCGGCAGCAGCGGCGGGACGACGTCGCGCAGGACCGCTTCGATCTCGCGCCGCCGGCGCGTGCCCAGGCGCTCGGCCGGCGCGGTGACGCTCACGGCGGCCACGGACTGCCCGCCTCGCAGGATCGGGAGGGCGACGCAGCTGATGCCCGGCTCGTTCTCCTCGGTCTCCGTCGCGAAGCCGCTCGCCCGCGTCGCGTCGCACGTCGCGCGGAGCGCGGCGGCCGAGACGGGGCGCTCGCCGGGGGCCGCCGCGGCGTACCAGGCGAGCGCGCCGTCGTCGAGCGGCCGGTGGGCGAGCAGCGCACGCCCGAGCGCGGTGGTGGCCGCGGGTCGGCGACGGCCCACGGCCGACCAGACCCGGACGGCGCGCGCGGGCTCGACCTTGTCGAGATAGACGATCTCGGTCCCGGCGAGGGCGCCGAGGTGGACGAGCTCGTCGGTCTCCCGGCACACCGCGACGAGCACCGGGTGCAGGAGCGCGGGCAGGTTCTCCTCGCCGAGGTACACCGTCGCGAGGGCGGTCGCCGCCGGGCCGAGCCGGTAGTCGCCCGTCGTGGCGTCCTGCTCGGCGTAGCCGCGGTAGCGCAGCGCGGCGAGCGTGCGGTGCAGCGAGGCCTTGTGCAGCCCGAGCGAGCGCGAGAGGTCGCCGAGCGCGACCCCGGCGGGGCCGGCCCCGGCGAGCGCCTCGAGCGCGGTCAGCGCCTTGTCCACGCTCCCGAGCGGGCTGCCGCCCGGACCGGTCGTCGCGTGCGCGTCGTCCTCGGGGGTGCCCGACGACGTGGCCCCGGCTTCCGCCATCGTCGCTCCTTCGCCTAGAGTGCGTTCCGTAGTGAACAACAGGCGTTCACCATAGCGAAACGGAGCGAGGATGTCATCCCACGGACCCCTGGAGGCGATCGCACGCGCCCGCGTCGTGCCGGTCGTCGTCGTCGACGACGCGGAGCAGGGCGTGCTCGTCGCGAGCGCGCTGCGCGACGGCGGTCTTCCCGTCGCGGAGGTGACCTTCCGCACCGCGGGTGCGCGCGCCGCGATCGAGGCGATCGCGCGCGAGGTGCCGGACGTGCTCGTCGGCGCGGGGACCGTCGTCAACGCGGCCCAGGTGGACGAGGCCGTCGAGGCCGGAGCCCGCTTCCTCGTCTCGCCGGGGCTGTCGGCCGCCGTCGTGCGCCGCGCGCAGGAGGTCGGGGTGCCGATCCTGCCCGGGGTCGCGACGCCGTCGGACGTCATCGCCGCGCTCGACCTCGGTCTGGACGCCGTCAAGCTGTTCCCGGCGAACGTCGTCGGCGGGCCGGCGGCGGTCAAGGCGTTCTCCGCGCCGTTCCCCGGCCTCCGCTTCGTCCCGACCGGCGGGGTGAGCGCCGCCAACCTCCTGGACTACCTCGCGCTGCCGTCGGTGCTCGCTGCCGGCGGCTCGTGGATGGTCGACGCCGCGCTCGTGCGCGCGGGCGACACCGCCGAGATCACCCGCCGCACGCGCGAGGCCGTCGAGCTCGCCGCCACGGCCCCCCGTCCCGCCGAAGGAGCCTGACCCGTGACCGACACGACCGCGACCCCCTCGACCGACCAGCCCCCGCTCGCCCTGCGGCCCGCGGACGAGTGCGCCTACGACGTCGTCGCCCTCGGTGAGGTCATGCTCCGCCTCGACCCGGGCGAGCGCCGCATCAAGACCGCCCGCAGCTTCGACGCCTGGGAAGGTGGCGGAGAGTACAACGTCGCGCGCGGGCTGCGCCGCGCCTTCGGGCTGCGCGGCGCGGTCGTCACCGCGCTCGCGGACAACGAGGTCGGCCGCCTCGTCGAGGACCTCATGCTCACCGGCGGGCTCGACACGCGCTGGGTGCAGTGGCGCGAGTACGACGGCATCGGGCGCACCGTGCGCAATGGGCTCAACTTCACCGAGCGCGGCTTCGGCGTGCGCGGCGCGGTCGGCGTCTCCGACCGCGGCAACACCGCGATCGCCCAGCTCCGGCCCGACGACGTCGACTGGGACGACGTGTTCGGCCGCGGCGTGCGCTGGTTCCACACCGGCGGCATCTTCGCCGCGCTGTCGGAGTCGTCCGCCGACGTCGCGGAGGCGGCCATGGCCGCCGCGCGCCGCCACGGCACGGTCGTGTCCTACGACCTCAACTACCGGCCCTCGCTCTGGAAGGGCATCGGCGGCGTCGAGCGCGCGCAGGAGGTCAACCGCCGCCTCGCCCGGTACGTCGACGTGATGATCGGGAACGAGGAGGACTTCACCGCCTCGCTCGGCTTCGAGGTCGAGGGCGTCGACGAGAACCTCACCGACCTCGACACCGGGGCCTTCCGCGCGATGATCGCGCGGGCCGCCGAGGAGTACCCCAACTTCCAGGTCATCGCGACGACGCTGCGCGGCGTGAGGACGGCGACCGTGAACGACTGGGGCGCGATCGCGTGGTCGCGCGTGCAGGGCTTCGCCGAGGCGACGCACCGCCCCGGGCTGGAGATCCTCGACCGCGTGGGCGGCGGCGACTCGTTCGCGTCGGGCCTCGCGTACGGGCTCCTGGAGCTCGGCTCGATCCACGAGGCGGTCGAGTACGGGGCCGCGCACGGCGCGCTCGCGATGACCACGCCGGGCGACACCTCGACGGCGTCGCTCGCCGAGGTCCGCAAGCTCGCCTCCGGCGGCAGCGCGCGCGTGCAGCGCTGACGACCCGCCTCCTGTCTCCCGCCGTGCCGGGCCGCACCACCAGGGTTAGTGTGGTCGGGCTGTCGGCGGGAGGCGGGAGGTGCGGCGTGGCTGGTGGGGCCTTCGTGCCCGGGCTGCCACGCCGCGGCGCCGAGGAACCGCCGGACCTGAGCCGCGCTCTGGAGCACGCCCGCATCCTCCGCGCGGCAGGGGACCCGGGTGGCGCCGCCCAGGTCCTCGACCGGGCCTTCGCCGCAGAGGGCGTGCGGACCCGCAGCGTCGCCGAGCGTGTCCGGTTCCGCGCCCTCGTGCTCCGCGCCGACCTCGCGCTCGCCCTGCACGACGACGCCGCGGCAGAACGCTTCCTCGAAGGGGTCGAGTGGTTCCGGGCCGGGGCCGACTTCCTTCCGCGGGTCGCCGACGCGCTCGCCGCGCTCGACGACGAGGTGCACCGCGCCGACGAGCTGCGCGACCGGTTCGCGAACGAGCGTCGCACCGGCTGACGCGGCCGGGCGGGAACCGCGCGCGCGGCAGCCGCGTTGGACTCCGCAGTACCGTGCGGGCGCCGACCGTGCCCGGCCCATCTCGCGAGGAGGCAGACATGCTGTGCCCCACCGACCAGACCGTGCTCGTCATGACCGAGCGCAAGGGCGTGGAGATCGACTACTGCCCGACGTGCCGCGGCGTGTGGCTCGACCGCGGGGAGCTCGACAAGATCATCGACCGCTCGCTGGAGAGCGAGATCGCCGCCGAGGCCGCGGGACCGACCGCTGCCGCACCCACCCCTCCGGCCCCTGCCGCTCCGCCTGCCCCCGCGCCGACGTCGTACCCGCCGGCGCCCGCCGTGGACTACGGCACGCCCGGCTACGGCGAGCGGCGCGAGGAGCGCCGGGACGACCGTCGCTACGACGACCGTGACCGCTACCGGGGTGACCAGTACGGCGACGACCGGTACCGGGACGACCGCTACCGCGACGACCGCGACCGCCGCTACGACGGGCGCGACGGCTACGACCCCCGCTACCGCAAGCGGAAGAAGAAGGAGTCGTGGCTCGAGGACCTCTTCGACTTCTGACGAGCCCCGTGGTCGACTGTCCCGCGTGACCGTCCTCGACTCGTTCTCGCTCGCCGACCGCACGGCCCTGCTCACCGGCGGGAGCCGCGGGATCGGGCGCGCCGTCGCCCGCGCGCTCGGCGAGGCCGGCGCCCGGGTCGCGCTCACGGCGACGACGGTACCTGCCGCCGAGGACGCGGCCGCCGCGCTGCGGGAGGACGGGATCGACGCGCGGGTACGTGCTCGACGTGACGGACCGCGCGCAGGTCGGCGACGTCGTCGGGCGCGTGGCCGCGGACCTCGGGACGATCGACCTGCTCGTCAACAACGCGGGGGTCTCGGTCGGGGGAGCCGCGCTCGAGATCGACGACGACGTGTGGCACCGCACGCTCGCGACCAACCTCGACGGTGTCTGGTACTGCTCGCGCGCGGTCGCGCGCGCCCTGGTCGCCGACGGTCGCCCGGGGACGATCGTCAACGTCGGCTCGATGTCGGCGTCGATCGTCAACCGGCCCCGCTGGCAGCCGGCCTACCTGGCCTCGAAGGCGGCGGTGCACCAGCTCACCAAGGGTCTCGCCGCGGAGTGGGCGCCGCACGGCATCCGCGTCAACGCCGTCGCGCCCGGGTACGTGCGCACCGAGGCGTCGCCCGTCGACCAGCCCGAGTACTACGACGACTGCGTCGCGCCCGCCGCCATGCGCCGGTGGGCCGAGCCGGAGGAGGTCGGCCCGCCCGTCGTGTTCCTCGCGAGCGCGGCGTCGAGCTTCATGACCGGCGCGGTCGTCACGGTCGACGGCGGCTACACCCTCTTCTGACCGGGGCTAGGCTCGGTCCCCGTGCGCGCAGTCCTGAGCCGGTGGGTCGACCCGTTCGTCGTGACGCTGCTCGTCGTGCTCGTGCTCGGGCTCGTCGTGCCGGTGGGGCCGGGCGCGCAGCGCGTGGTCGACGCCGTCGCGGACGTCGCGGTCACGGTCCTGTTCCTCGTGTACGGCATGCGCCTGTCGACGCGCGAGGTGTGGGCCGGGCTGCGGAACTGGCGCCTCCAGGGCGGCATCCTCGCGGCGACGTACGTCGCGTTCCCGGTGCTCGGGCTCGTCACGGCATGGGCGATCGAGCCGCTCGTCGGGGCGCCCCTGGCCGCGGGCGTGCTCTACCTGTCCCTGCTGCCCTCGACGGTGCAGTCGTCCGTCGCGTTCACGTCGGTCGCGCGCGGCAACGTGGCGGGGGCCATCTGCGGCGCCACGGTGTCGAACGTGGCCGGCATGGTGATCACCCCGCTGCTCGTGCTGTGGCTCATGAGCGGCCCGGGCGGGGCAGCCGGCGCCGACGGTCCCACGGGCGGGCTCGGCGGGCTCCGGACCGTGCTGGTCCAGCTCCTGCTGCCGTTCGTCGTCGGGCAGCTCCTCCAGCCGTGGGTCGGCGACTGGGTCCGCGCGCGGCGCTGGCTCACGCTCGGCGTCGACCGCGGCACGATCCTCGTCGTCGTGTTCGGCGCCGTCGCGGCCGCGTCCTCGGCGGGCGTGTGGTCGAGCGTGTCCGGCTGGTCGATCGTCGCGCTGCTCGTCGTGAGCGCGCTCGTCCTCGCTGCGATGCTCGCGCTCACATGGTGGGGCGGGGCCGCCCTGCGACTCTCGACCGAGGACCGGATCGCGCTCCTCATGTGCGGGTCCAAGAAGTCGCTCGCCACGGGTCTGCCCATGGCGAGCGTGCTGTTCCCGGTCGCCGTCGCCGGCGTCGTCGCGGTACCGGTGATCGTGTTCCACCAGCTCCAGCTCGTCGTCTGCGCGGTCCTCGCGCGCCGCCTCGCGCTCCGCGACTGACCGTCGGTGCCGGCGGGACCCTGGGTCAGGGGCGCGCGGCGACCTGCTCGCGCACCTGGCGCTTGGCGCGCGTGAGCATGCCGTTCATGCCGCCGATGCGCAGCGGGCTCACGGCCCGCGTGAGACCGATCGACATGGGGAAGTCGTCCGGCACGTCCAGCACCTGCTGCGCGGTCAGGCCCGAGAGGCCCTGGGCGAGGATCGACGCGAACCCGCGCGTCGTCGGCGCCTCGGCGGGAGCGGTCGCGAAGAAGTGCACGACGCCGTCCGCGTCGACCTCGGCGAACGCGCGCACGGGCGACTGGCACTCCTCGATGCGCTCGAGCATCCCGGGTGCGCTCGCGTAGCGCTCCGGGAGGTCGGGCAGCTCGTTCGCGAACTCGAGCAGGAGCTGGAGGCGCTCGCGCTCCGGCAGCGCGAGGAAGTCCTCGCGGATCTCCGCGAGGGCCGCGGGCAGGGACGAGGTGTCGGACGAGGAGCTCATGATGTCGATCCTTGCATCGGGGACGTGCGGCCGGGAGCTGGTCCCACCGTGCGGAACGCCCGGCGCGCGCGACGTATGCCCGCGGCAGACGCCGACGGCGCACGGCGGGCCCACGAGGGCCGGCCGCGCGCCGTCGGGCGTGCGGTGCGAGGGGTGCGTCAGTTGAGCGACGCAGGGGCCGCGCCGGCCTCCTCGCCCTTGACGATCGGGACGCGCACCGCGTTGCCCCACTCGGTCCACGAGCCGTCGTAGTTACGGACCTTGTCGAAGCCGAGGAGGTAGGTCAGCGCGAACCACGTGTGGCTCGAGCGCTCGCCGATGCGGCAGTACGTGACGACCTCGTCGTCCGTCGCGAGGCCGAGGCCGCCCTCCTGGTAGATCGCCTCGAGCTGCTCGCGCGACTTGTACGTGCCGTCCTCGGCGACCGCGGTCGCCCACGGGACGTTGCGCGCCGTCGGGATGTGGCCGCCGCGCAGCACACCCTCCTCCGGGTAGTCCGGGATGTGCAGGCGCTCACCCGTGTACTCCTGCGGGGAGCGGATGTCGACGAGCGGCCCGTTGCCGATGTGCGCGAGGACGTCCTCCTTGAACGCGCGGATCGTCACGTCGTCGCGCTCGACGACCGGGTACTCGACGGCCTCCGGCGCGGGGACGTCGGTCGTGACCTCGCGGCCCTCCGCGATCCACTTGCCGCGGCCGCCGTCGAGCAGGCGCACGTCCTCGTGGCCGAACAGCGTGAAGACCCACGCGGCGTACGCGGCCCACCAGTTGTTCTTGTCGCCGTAGACGACGATCGTCGTGTCGCGGCCGATGCCCTTGCCGCCGAGGAGCTGGGCGAAGCCCTTGCCGTCGATGTAGTCGCGCGTGTCGGGGTCGTTGAGGTCGGTGTGCCAGTCGATCTTCACCGCACCGGGGATGTGACCGGTCTCGTAGAGCAGCACGTCCTCGTCGGACTCGACGACGACGATGCCCGGCTGGCCGAGGTGCTCGGCGAGCCAGTCCGTGCTCACGAGGCGGTCGGGGTGGGCGTACTGGGTGATCTTCTCGGTGGTGTCGAGCGGTGCGGGCATGGTGTCCTCCGTGCGGCGGGAGCTGGGTGTCCGAGGTGGTGGTCCGTCCGAGCGTCAGGCTAGGTCGGCTGTCCGCATCACGGAAGGCCCGTCGCGCATGCTGAGACGGTGTTACGCCAGGTGCCGCAGGCCGTGCCGCAGCAGGAGCACGGACGCCCCCAGGTTGAGCGCGGTGGCCGCCCGGACGTCCGCCCCGGGTGCCCGACGGCCCCACGCCGCGGGCTCGACGAGCGTCCCCGCGAGGGAGGTCGAGCCGAGCGCGACGCACGTGCGCGCCCAGCCGCGCGCGCGGCCCGCGCGGGGCGCGGCGAGGGCCACGAGCGCGGTCACGGCCACGGGGATCGCGGTGCCGCCGCCCAGCCCGAGCGCGACGGTGCGGGCGGCGGGCAGCGGGAGGGGGTCGCGTCCGAACGGCTCGGAGTGCAGGTCGTGGCGGACCGCCGTCCACGACCCGAGGGCGGTGGCGGCGGCGTAGGCGAGGACGACGGCCCCGGCACCGGCCATGCCTCCGACCGTACGCCCGGGCCGCTCGCCGTGCTCGCCGTTCGCCGCTGCTCGCCCGTCGGTCCAGACTGACGGCGTGGTGGGTGCCGTCCCTGAGCGGGTCCAGCGTGCCGTCGCGCTGCTCGACCTGCGCGGCGACGCGGCCGTGCTCGAGATCGGGCCCGGCCCCGGCGCGGCCGTGGAGCTGGTCCTCGCGCGTCACCCCGGCGTGCGCTACGTCGCGCTCGACAGGTCCGCGACGGCCGTCGCCCGCACGACGGCCCGCAACCGCGCCGCGGTCGACGACGGCCGGCTCGTCGTGCGTCAGGGGGACGTCTCGGACCCCGACCTCGCCGACACGCTCGGTGGTCCGTTCGACGTCGCCTTCGCCGTGAACGTCAACGTCTTCTGGACCCGGGCCGCGCACGCCGAGTCGAGCGCGCTCGCGGCCCTGCTCGTCCCGGGCGGCGTGCTCTGGCTGGTCTACGAGACGCCGGGCGGGGACGACGGCCGCGTCGTCGACGGCGTCCGTGCGTCGCTCGCCGTCCCCGGGATGGGCGCGCCGGTCGTCGTGCGCGACGGCGTGGTGGCCGTCGGCGCACGCCGCACGCCCGCCGGGGAGTGACCCGGGCGCGCTCAGCCGAGCAGCTCGCGCTCCGCCTCGCCGAGCGCGCGGTCGAGGAGGTCGAGACCGAGGTCGAGCTCCTCCTCGCTCACCGTGAGCGGGGGCGCGATGCGGAACACGCCGCCCATGCCCCGGAGCTGCACGACGTTCATGTGCAGCCCGAGGTCCAGCGCCCGCCGGGTGACCAGGGCGCCGAGCGCGTCGGCGCCCTCCTTCGTCTCGCGGTCGAGCACGAGCTCGATGCCCTGGAGCAGACCCCGCCCGCGTACGTCGCCGATCGTGGCGTGGCGGTCCTGGAGGTCGAGCAGCCCGGCGCGCAGGCGGTCGCCCAGCACGCGCACCCGGGCGTCCATCCGCTCGGCCTCGAGCACGTCGAGGACGGTGTTGCCGACCGCCGCGACGAGCGGGTCCGAGACGTGCGTCGTGAAGAACAGGAAGCCGCGCTCGTGCGCGCGCTCCTCGATCTCGGCGCTCGTGATCACCGCGGCGAGCGGCAGGCCGGCGCCGAGCGTCTTGGAGATCGTGAGGATGTCGGGGACCACGGGCTCCTCGCCGTCGCGGCCCTCGAACGCGTACCAGGAGCCCGTCCGGCACAGCGCGGTCTGCGCCTCGTCGAGGATGAGGAGCATCCCGCGCTCGTGGCACTTGTCGCGCAGCGCCGCGAGGTAGCCGGGCGGCAGCTCGACGATCCCGCCCGAGCTGAGGATCGGCTCGACGATGCACGCCGCGAGGCTCCCCGTGGACTGCACGTCGACGAGGTCGAACGCGAGGTCGAGCTGGCGGCGCCAGTCGTGCGCGCCGTCGGGCGTGAGGTGGTCAGGGCGGTACGCGTTCGGCACGGGGATGACGAGGTTGCCGGGCGCCGTCGGGCCGTAGCCGCGGCGTCCCGCGCTGTACGTCGCCGCGGCTGCCGCGTGCGTCATGCCGTGCCACGACCCGGCGAGCGAGACGACCTCGTGTCGACCCGTGACGAGCTTCGCCATCCGGATCGCGGCCTCGTTCGACTCGGCGCCCGTCGTGAGGAGCAGGACCTTCTCGAGCGGGTCGGGCAGCGTGCCCGCGAGGCGCCGCGCGAGGTCGACGACGGGGCGCGAGAGCATCCCCGAGAAGAGGTGGTCGAGCGTGCCGATCTGGCTCCGCACCGTCTCGACGATCGCCGGGTGGCTGTGCCCGAGGATCGCGCTCATCTGCCCCGACGTGAAGTCGAGGACCTTCCGGCCGTCGGCCGTCGTGACGAAGCTGCCCGACGCGCTCTCGACGATCTCCGGCGTGAACGGCCCGCCGTACCGCACGAGGTGCCGGTCGGCGTCGGCCCAGAAGGTCGCGGCGTCGTCCCCCGCCCGCTCGGGGACGGGCCCGGCGGCGGACGACGAGGCGAGGGCAGGGGAAGGCGCGGTCATGGGTCGAGCGTAGGGACGGAGCACTGTGCGCGTACAGCACGATTTCTCGTACAGTCTGTGCGGGAAACCCGCACAACCGACGACGACCGCACGGAACGGAGGACCGCGTGCTCAACGCCTCCCGGCTTCAGATCCTCGCCCGACTGGAGAGCCTCGGGACCGTGCGCGCGGTCGGTGCGTCGCTGCACCTGAGCCCGTCCGCGGTGTCCGCGCAGCTCGCGGCGCTCGAGGCCGAGACCGGGGCGCGCCTCGTCGAGCGGACCGGGCGGAGGGTGCGCCTCACGCCCGCGGGGCGCACGCTCGCCCGGCACGCGCGCGTGATCCTCGACCAGATGGCGCTCGCCGAGGCGGAGCTCGCCCACCCCGACGGGCAGCCGGCCGGGGTCGTGCGCGTCGCGGCGTTCTCGAGCGGCGTCCGCGCCCTCGTGATCCCCCTCGCGCGGCGGCTGGCCGTCGAGCACCCACGGGTGCAGGTCGAGGTCGTCGAGCTCGACCCCCGCGAGAGCGGGCCCGCGCTCCGCCGCGCGGACGTCGATGTCGCGGTGACCGCCGACCTGCTCGACGGCGCGCGGCTCGCCGGGCCTGACGTCGCGACCGTCTCGCTGCTCGAGGACCCGGTCGTCCTCGTCGCGCCGGCGGGTGCGTCGGCGAGCGAGGCAGCGGGGGAGGGGCCGGTCGACCTCGCCGGTCTCGCCGACGCGCGGTGGGCGGCGGACCTGCCCGGCCGGTACCTGTCGACCCTCGTCGAGAGCGCGTGCCGCGACGCCGGGTTCGAGCCGCGCGTCGTCGCGCGGCTGCCCAGCTATGAGCTGCTGCTCGCCCACGTCGAGGCGGGGCTGTCCGTCGCGCTGCTGCCGGGCCTCGCCGTCGACCCGCGCTACGACGTCGTCGCCCGCCCGCTGCGCTCGCCGCGGACCCGGCCGGTGTACGCCGCCGTGCGCCGCGGCGCCCCGCCCACCGCGGCGACGAGCGTCGTCCTCGCCGGGCTGCGCCGCGTCGCGGCCGACGCGACGGCCGCGACGGCCGCGGTGGGGCGGGCGACCGCCCCGCCGCCGCGGTAGCGGGCCGACGGGCGAGCCCTACACTGGGGCCCAGCACCGCACGACGACGTGGGAGGTCCCGTGTCGCGCACCCTCGCACCGCCGCTGCGCTCGGACGCGCACCCGCGTCGCCCCGACGCGCGCCGCGACGCCCGCTCCGTCCGCGCGGCCTACCGGTCCTTCCTCACCGACGGCGTGCTCCCGTCCGGCGTCCACCCGGTGGTGGCCGACTCGTGGCGCCGGTCCGTGCACAGCGGCGTCGACCCCGAGGGCCCGCGCACGGAGTCCGCGCTCGCCCACGACGACCTCGTCGCCTACCGCCAGGCCCACCCGCTCGCGGGTGTGATGCCCGTGGTGCGCGAGCTCGTGGTCGACGCCGCGGCGGACGACGGCCTGGCCGTCGCCGTGTCCGACGACGCGGGTCGCCTCCTGTGGGTCGAGGGCAGCCGCTCCCTGCGGGACGCCGTCGACCGCGTCGGGTTCGTCGAGGGGTCGGTGTGGCGCGAGGAGCGCGTCGGGACCAACGCCCCCGGGACGGCGCTCGCCGCACGCCGAGCGGTGCAGGTCCTCGGCGCGGAGCACTTCTCCCGGCCCGTGCAGGCGTTCAGCTGCACGGCCGTCCCCATCCACGAGCCCGGGACCGGCCGGGTCCTCGGCGTCCTCGACGTCACCGGCCGGCAGTCGGCAGCCTCGGGCGTCGTGCTCTCGCTCGTGCGCGCCACGGTGCTGAGCCTCGAGCGCGAGCTGGCCGAGCGTGCGGTTGCCGCGACGACGGCGACCGACCGCGCCGGAACGCTCCCCGTGCCGCCGCCCGACGGAGGACCCGAGCTGTTCGTGCTCGGCACGACGCCCGTGCTCCGCGCCCCCGACGGCTTCGAGCACCGGCTGTCGTTGCGGCACGCGGAGATCCTCCTGCTCCTCGCCGCGCACCCGCGCGGCCTCGCCGCCGACGAGCTCGCCGTGCTCCTGCACCCCGGTGCACTCTCGGACGTCACCGTGCGCGCGGAGGTCTCGCGCCTGCGCCGCGTCGCCGGCCCGCTCCTCGCCGGCTCCCGCCCGTACCGGCTCGCGCGACCGCTGCGGACGGACGCCGACGTCGTGCGCGACCGGCTCGCGGTCGGCGACGTCCCGGGGGCGGTCGCCGCCTACGGCGCACCGCTCCTCCCGCGCTCCGGCGCGCCCGCCGTCGAGCACCTGCGCGCCGAGCTCGCGGCGGAGCTCCGCGCGGCCGTCGTGTCGGCGGGCGACGCCGCCGTCCTCGACGCGTGGACCCGCACCGACGACGGCGCCGAGGACCACGCCGCGTGGACGCGCCTCCAGCGCGTCGCCGACCACGGCAGCCCGCTCTGGGTGCGCGCCCGCGCCCACCTCGACCTGCTCGACGACGAGCTCGCCTGACCGTCATCGTCGCTGCAACGGTCCTGCAACCCCCAGGTGCCTAGCGTCGTGCCACGGCGCGACGAGGCGCCGTGCCGTGCACCGCCGTCGGGCACTCCCCGCCCGGAGGCGACCTCCCAGGAGCGCGGCGAGATCGAGCGCCGCGAGTCGGCGCGACGAGGAGGCAGACGATGACGGTCTACGCAGCCCCCGGCACGGACGGGGCGATCGCCGAGTACAAGTCCCGGTACGACCACTGGATCGGCGGCGAGTACGTCGCGCCGTCGAGCGGGCAGTACTTCGAGAACCCCAGCCCCGTCACGGGCCGCGCTTTCACCGAGGTCGCGCGCGGCAACGCCGACGACGTCGAGCGCGCGCTCGACGCCGCGCACGGCGCCGCCCGGTCGTGGGGTCGCACGAGCGCGACCGAGCGCGCCAACATCCTCAACAAGATCGCCGACCGCATGGAGGAGAACCTCGAGCGGATCGCCGTCGCGGAGACGTGGGAGAACGGCAAGCCGGTCCGCGAGACGCTTGCGGCCGACATCCCGCTCGCGATCGACCACTTCCGCTACTTCGCGGGTGCGATCCGCGCGCAGGAGGGGTCGATCTCCGAGATCGACGAGGACACGATCGCCTACCACTTCCACGAGCCGCTCGGCGTCGTCGGGCAGATCATCCCGTGGAACTTCCCCATCCTCATGGCGGTGTGGAAGCTCGCCCCGGCGCTCGCGGCAGGCAACTGCGTCGTGCTCAAGCCGGCCGAGCAGACGCCCGCGTCGATCCTCTTCCTCCTGGACATCGTCGGGGACCTGCTGCCCCCAGGCGTCGTGAACGTCGTCAACGGGTTCGGCGTCGAGGCCGGCAAGCCGCTCGCCTCCAGCCCGCGCATCCGCAAGATCGCGTTCACGGGCGAGACGACGACCGGCCGGCTGATCATGCAGTACGCGAGCCAGAACATCATCCCGGTCACGCTCGAGCTCGGCGGGAAGTCGCCCAACATCTTCTTCTCCGACGTCGCCGACGCGCGCGACGACTTCTACGACAAGGCCCTCGAGGGGTTCACGATGTTCGCCCTCAACCAGGGCGAGGTGTGCACGTGCCCGTCGCGCGCGCTCATCCAGTCGTCGATCTACGACACGTTCCTCGGCGACGCGGTCGAGCGCACGCGGGCCGTGCAGCAGGGCAACCCGCTCGACACCGCCACGATGATCGGCGCCCAGGCGTCCAACGACCAGCTCGAGAAGATCCTGTCGTACATCGAGATCGGCAAGGCCGAGGGCGCGAAGGTCCTGACGGGCGGGACGCGTGCCGAGCTCGGCGGCGACCTCGCGGGCGGGTACTACGTGACGCCCACGATCTTCGAGGGCAAGAACTCGATGCGGATCTTCCAGGAGGAGATCTTCGGCCCCGTCGTCGCGGTCACCGACTTCTCCGACTTCGACGACGCCATGACCATCGCCAACGACACCCTCTACGGGCTCGGCGCCGGCGTCTGGTCGCGGTCGGGGAACACCGCCTACCGCGCGGGCCGCACCATCGAGGCCGGTCGCGTGTGGACCAACTGCTACCACGCCTACCCGGCGGCGGCGGCGTTCGGCGGCTACAAGGGCTCCGGCGTCGGGCGCGAGAACCACAAGATGATGCTCGACCACTACCAGCAGACGAAGAACCTCCTCGTCTCCTACTCGGCCCAGAAGCTCGGCTTCTTCTAGGTCGCTCCCCGCCGAGCGTGCGGTTGTCTCCCGTCCGAGAGCGTCGACAGGAGACAACCGCATGCTCGGCGGCAGCAAGCGCATGCTCGGCCCACCCCAGGAGGTTCCGTGCTCGACGACGTCCCCTCGCCCGGCCCGGCCGGCGCGGCCCCGGCGCGGGTCGCGCTCACCGACGACGCCGCGGCGCTGCTCGCGCGGCTGCGACCGGTCCACGGCGACCTCATGTTCCACCAGTCCGGCGGGTGCTGCGACGGGTCGTCGCCCATGTGCTACCCGCAGGGGGACTTCCTGCTCGGCGAGGCGGACGTGCACCTGGGCGACCTGGTCGTCGGCGGCGCCGACGGGGACCGGGCCGACGCGTTCGCCGTCCCGGTCTGGATGAGCCGCGCGCAGTTCGAGTACTGGAAGCACACGCACCTGACGATCGACGTCGTGCCCGGCCGCGGCGCCGGGTTCAGCGTCGAGGCGCCCGAGGGCGTGCGGTTCATCATCCGCTCGCGCCTGCTCACCGACGACGAGTGGGCGGCGCTCGGCGTGGCCTAGGCTGGGGCCACGGCCGCCCGTGAACGGAGAGGAGGGCGCGATGAACGACCTGCTCGTCGTCGCGCGCGACGTCGCGTCGGCGCTCGCGCTCCTGCTCGGCACGTCGACCCTCACGGCCACGCTCTTCCTCCTCGGCGCCACGGCCCTCGTCGCGGCCGTGGCCGCGATGACCGCGCGCTGGGGCGCCCCGCTCTCGCTCGGCGTCGCCGCGCGCCCGGCGGGCCGGCTGCGGGACACGGTCGACGTCGGTCCCGCCGTCACGCAGAGCGACCCCGACGCCCCTGGCCGTGCCCGGCCACGCGCGCCCGGCCTACCCCTCGGCTGATCACCCGGCCGAGGTCTCTCCACCGCACACCCCGCACGCACGACGCTGCGGCGTGCCCCTGCCTGCCCGGCTCAGGGTGATCGGCGAACGCGTACCCCGCACGTTCGACCGAGGACACCACCATGAACCTGCTCGACCTCCCGCTCGTCTCCACGGTGCTCGACGCCGCCTACCGCGCCCTGATGGGCCTGTCCGACCTGCTCGAACCCGTCGCCGGAGGCGCTGCGGCCGCGGCCGCCGTCGTCCTGGTGACGCTCGCCGTCCGCGCGCTGCTCGTCCCCGTCGGCGTCTCGCAGGCCAAGGCGGAGCGCGACCGCGCGCGCCTCGCGCCCCGGCTCGCCGAGCTCCAGCGTCGCCACCGGGACGACCCGCAGAAGCTCCAGCGCGCGACCCTCGACCTCTATGCCAGCGAGGGCACGACGCCGTTCGCCGGCTGCCTGCCGATGCTCGCCCAGGCACCCGTGGTCGCCGTCGTCTACGCGCTGTTCCTGCACGCCCAGATCGCCGGTCACGCGAACGCGCTGCTGGACCACACGCTCGGGGGAGCGCCCCTCGGCACGAGCCTCGTCGGCTCGTTCGGCGCGGGCGCGGCGGGCGTCCCGACCCTGGTGGTCGGGGGTGCGGTCGTGCTTCTCGTCGCGCTCGTCGGGGAGCTCACGCGCCGGGCGTCCCAGCCCGGTGGTCGTCTCGCCGTGCCCCGGACGTCGACCGGCCCCGGCGCCCCTGGTGCCGGCCCCCTGGCCGCGCCGGGTCTGCAGAACGCGCTCGGCGCGCTCCAGTTCATGACCGCGGTGATCGCGTGCTTCGTCCCGCTCGCCGCGGGCGTGTACCTGCTCGTGACGGTGACGTGGACGCTCGTGCAGCGGCTCGTCCTGCGCCGCCGGTACCCGTTCGAGGCGGTCGCGTAGCGCGACGGCGCGGCGGGCCTGGCCACGGGCCCGCCGCGCGTGCGAGGGTGTCGGGTATGACCGATCTGCTCCCGTACCGCGACGACGCGGACGACGTCGAGGTCCCCCTGCTCGGTGGTGACGTGTCGGACGGGATCGTCCGGCGCGGCGACACCGTCCGCCGTCCGCGCGGTCCGCACAGCCCCGCCGTCGAGGCGTACCTGTTGCACCTGGAGCGCGCGGGATTCGAGCGCGCGCCTCGGTTCCTCGGGATCGACGACGACGGCCGGGAGGTCGTGACGTTCCTGCCGGGCGAGATGGGCGGTCGCCCGCCGCACGCGTGGGCGACCGACGAGGACGTGCTCGTCCAGCTCGGGGAGTGGCTGCGGGACCTCCACGCCGTGTCGCACGACGTCGTGCTGCCTGACGGCGTCGCGTGGCCCGAGCGGGCGCAGTTCCCGGAGGTGCCGGACGTGTTCGACGTGCCGGACGTCGTCGGGCACAACGACCTCACGGTCGAGAACGCGCTGTTCGTCCCGGCCGGCGACGACCCGCGGGGTCCGCACCGGCTCGTCGGGGTGATCGACTTCGACCTCGCGGCGCCGACCACGCGGTTGCTCGACGTGGCGACGACCCTGCGCTACTGGGCGCCCGTGAGCGCGCCCGAGAGGCGGCCGGAGGTCCTGCGCGACCTCGACGCCCCACGTCGCGCGCGCATCCTCGCCGAGGCGTACGGGCTGGACCGCTCGGAGCGGCTCGCGCTGCTCGACGTGCTCGCGCAGCGGTTCGCGCGGAGCTGGTACGCGATGCGCCACGCGGCGCAGACGCGCGGCGGCGGCTGGCAGCGCATGTGGGACGACGGCGCAGGGGACGCCATCCGTGACGACGAGGCGTGGTTCGCAGCCCAGCGGGTCGACTTCGTGGACGCGCTGGGCTGAGCGCACCCCGCCGGCGGCGGGTCGCGCTCACGGCGCGGGCGTGCGCCGTCGTGGCCGGCGAGGTGCGCTCAGAGGGCCGCGAACCGGCCCACGGCGACGAACACGGCCAGGGCGAGCAGGACGACGTTGGCCGGTACGGCCTTCGCCTCGCCGAGCCGGACGTGCAGCGGGATCGCGCCGACCTGCGTGAGCGCGAGCCCGACGGCGGCGATCGGGGTGAGCACGGGCGCGATGCCGAGCGCCCAGGGGAGGATCACACCGACCGCCCCGGCGACCTCCAGCCAGCCGATCGCGCGAACGCCCGCGGTGCGCTCCGGCGTGACCCACCGCATCTGCTCCTGGAGCACGGGGATCGGGCGCAGGGCCTTCATGAGCCCGGCGCCGAGGAAGGCGGCGGCGAGCAGACCGGAGGCGATCCACAGGGCGACGTTCATGCGTGAGTCCTTCGAGGGGTACGGCGGCGACGGCCGAGGCGGCCGGTCACTCTTTGTGCCTGGGCACATCATGGGTAACCATGGGGGCGGCTACAAAAGGCACACCCGTGTGCGAGAGGCACACGGAGCAGCACGCCGAGGAGACGGAGACCCCATGACCACGACGCCGACCACCGACGTGCCCGTGGTGCGCGAGCTCGCCGAGCGGCACGGCCTCCCGGCGGAGGGCGGCTGCGCCGCGGCCGAGGCCACGAGCGAGGTGCGGTCGGTGCTCGACCGGGTGGGGGACAAGTGGAGCGTGCTCATCCTGGGCATGCTCTCGGGCGGGCCGCAGCGGTTCACGGAGCTCCTGCACGGCATCGACGGGATCTCGCAGCGCATGCTCACGCTCAACCTGCGGCAGCTCGAGCGCGACGGGCTCGTGAGCCGCACGGTGCACGCCGTCGTTCCGCCGCGCGTCGACTACGCGCTGACCGACCTCGGCGCGACCCTCCTGCCGCCCGTGCTCGCGCTCGTCGAGTGGGCGCTCGAGAACACGACCACGATCCGCGACCACCGCGACCGGTTCGACGCGCGCGGCGGCACCGCGGGCTGAGCCACCGGGCCGCGCGGCGACGTCTCCGCGACGTCTCCGCGACGGCGTCCGGTCAATCGCGGTGCAGTGCCGAGCGGACGCGCGACCACAGCCGCTTCATCGGCCCGTCCGGGCGCACGACGGGGATCTGGGTCGTCTCGACCCCGCGCACGAGCCACGCGTCGGCGTGCCGCATCGCGTCCGCGGTCGACTCGCCGACCACGGGTCGTGCCGGGAACACCGCGATCCGCTCGTGCAGGCGCACATCGATGACCTGGTCGAACTTCTCCGCGAGCGCAGGGTCCACTCCGCTCACGTAGAGCCGGCCCCCGTGCTCGCCGAGCAGGTCCGCGTAGTGCGCGAGCACGGTGAACGCGGTCGCTCCGAGGCTCGCGCGGCCGCGCAGGCGCAGCACCACGACGGCGTCGCGCGTGCGCGCGGGCTCCGGCAGCGCCGCCTCGAGCGAGCGGGCACCGGCGTAGAACAGGCTCCCGTAGACGTCGAGCACGGTGACCGTCGCGTCCTCGAGACGGCGGGGCGCCGGCTCCTCGCGGTAGCGGCCGCCCTCCAGGGGGACGAGACGGACGATCCGCAGGTCCTGCGACTCCCGGTTGGCCTGGAGCAGGATCGACAGCGCGGCCCCGATGCCGACCGCGGCCGCGACGGGCAGGAGCAGGGTCGCGAGGAACGTCGTCGCCATCGCGACCTGGGACTGGCTGCCCGTGCGCCACGCGGTGGCCATCGCCGAGAGGCGGATCGACCCGATCGACGCGACCGCGAGCAGCGCCGCGAGCGTCGCCGACGGGACCGCCCCGACCGGCCCGGACAGCGCGACGAGCACGACGAGCACCCACACGCCCGACATGATGCCCGCCCAGCGGTCGCGCGCCCCGGCCGAGGTGCTGATCGCCGTCTGGCTGACCGAGCCGCCGACCGGGATGCCGCGGAAGAACCCCGCTGCGAGGTTCGCGATGCCCTGTCCGACGAAGTTGCGGTTCGGGTCGGCGCGGCGCCCGCCGGGGTTCGGGACGGACTCGGCGACCCCCGCACCCTGCACGAGCACGATCGCTGCCACCGCGAGCGCGCCCACGGCGACGTCGACCGAGACGGATCCCAGGTCGGGCAGCGCGAGGGAGGGCAGGCCGGCGGGGATCGCGCCCGCGTCCCCCACGAGCTGGACGGACGTCGCGCCGAGCGCCCACACGCCGACGGCGGACGCCACGAGCGCGACGACGGCCGCGTACGGGGCGACGCGCGTCCGGCCGAGGAGCAGGAGCAGGACGACCGAACCGAGGCCGACCACGAGCGTCGGCACGTCCCACGTTCCGGGCGAGCGGAGCACCTGGTACGCCTGCCCGACGGCGAGCGACGCGGTGGGGTCGGCGCCGGTGAGGTCGTCGAGCTGGCCGAGCAGGATGTTGACGGAGACGCCGGTGAGGAACCCGGTCATCACGGAGTGCGACACGAAGCCCGTGAGCCGGCCGAGCCCTACGAGCCCGGCGACGACCATGAACGCCCCGGCGAGCGTCGTGAGGAGGATGAGCGCGGCGAGCCGGTCCTCGTCGGCGACGCCCTCGAGCGCCGAGCCGGCGGCGAGAGCGGCGGCGCTCGTCGTCGTGACGATCATGAGCCGCGAGTCGACGGTCAGCCCGCCCGCGATGCGCCCGACGGCCGTCGCGTAGAGGCCGTGGATGGGGTTGACGCCGACGAGCGTCGCCGTCGCCATGCCGTCGGGCACCCCGCCGACGGCTCCGGGGACGCCCGCGCCGGCCGAGCGCCAGAACGTCCCCGGGGCGGGCCGGACTCCGTCCCACCAGCCTCGGACGGCGCGGAGGGGCCGCGGGCTCATCGCGTCTCCCGCGGGTGCGCCATGGGGAGACTCTGGCACGGTGCGCGCCGGCCGACCACAGCAACGGACGGCGCCGTCGCCGCGCTCGGGGACGTGTGCGGGTCAGCCCGCGAGGGGGTCGTCCGCGGTGAGATACCAGGGCTCGTACCCCTCGAGCGAGAGCGTCCACAGCCCCGGCGCACCCGCGGGGACCGCGACGCACACGTTGCCCGACACGGTGTCGTCGGTCCCGACGAGGCCCGCCCCGACGAGGGCGTCGGGCACGGCGCCGCACTGCCCGTCCTCATGGACGCCGTCGTCGCCGACGAAGCCGACGTCGATCGCCCCCCACGCGCTCACCTGCGAGCTGGGGCCGTAGTACGTGGCGGTCACCGGGACGATCCAGTACTCCGTGCCCTCCGGCGGTGCGACGTTGACGTCGCTGTGCGCGAGGATCTCCGCGGTCGCCTCGTACGGCGGGTCGAGGAGGACCTCCCACTCCTCACCGGCGACGGTGTAGCCGTCGAAGAACCACGGGTCGGCCCGCGTCCCGGAGCCCTCCCACTCGCCCTCGGACCAGTCCTCGTCCGACCAGTCCTCGGACCACTCGTCCTCGACCGGCGCGGTGTACCAGTCGGCGATCCGCCCGCCTGCGTCGCTCGCGACGCCGGCGGCGAAGCCGACGCCGCCGCCCACCGCGAGGCACGCGGCGCCCACGATCAGCCCGACGGCGGTGCGCGAGAGCCCGCGGCGCGTGGCGGGCGGAGGCGGGCCGGGGAGCCCGGCGACGGGGTAGGTCGGCCCCGGTGAGAGCGGCCCTGGCGGGACGGGACCGTAGCCGACCGGGGCCGGACCGGGCCCGGTCGGGGGCGATGGCGGGGTGGCCTGCGGGGGAGCGGGGTACCCGGGCGTCGGCATCGGAGCCGACGTCGCCGGTGGCGCCGTCGGGGCCGGGGCCGTCGGCGCGGCGGGAGCCGTTGACGGTGCGGGGGCCGTGCCCGGCGTCGACTGGTTCGGTGGCGCGAAGGGGTTGCTCATGGCTGCTCCGGGGTCGTGCGGGCGAGCGCCCGGACGACCGTGTCGCCGTGCGTGGCCGGATGCTCCCACATCTCGGCCTGTCAGCACCAGGAGCGGGTCCGACGGACGGCCGGGGACGCGGACCGTCGTCGTGCACGCCACGACCTGCCGAGCACGACTCCACCCACCCGCGAGCACGACATGGGGGTCGCCAACCTGCGGACGACGACCCCCAGGTCGTGCTCGGCAGGCCCCGTTACGGCTGGTCGATCTCGGAGCCCACGAGGAACTGCGAGTACGCCCCGATGGTGAGGAACGTCGGGAAGTCCTCGGCGAGCGCGACGGCGCGGAACACGTTCGCCGCGTCGTCGATGCGGTTGCCCGGGGTGCGCGGCAGGTCGTCGACGATCTCGGCGAGGAGCGCCTCGACGCGGTCGCGCGTGATGGGCACGCCGTTCTCGGTGCGCGTGCCCGACGCGATCCACTGCCAGACCTGCGACCGCGAGATCTCGGCGGTCGCGGCGTCCTCCATGAGGTGGTCGATCGCCGCGGCGCCGACACCGCGCAGCCACGACTCGAGGTACCGCACGCCGACGGACACGTTGGACCGCAGGCCCGCGGCGGTCACGGTCGCCCCGGCGCGGCGGGCCGAGCCGATGTCGAGCAGCTCGTGCTGGCCCACCCGGACGTCGTCGCGCTGCCGGGAGACCTGGTTCGGCGCGTCCCCCAGCACCGCGTCGAACTCGGTGCGCGCGACCTCGATGAGGTCGGGGTGCGCGACCCACGTCCCGTCGAACCCGTCCGTCGCCTCGCGGCGCTTGTCGGCGCGCACCTGCTCGAACGCACGCTCGGTGACGTCGGGTCGGCGGCGGTCGGGGATGAACGCGCTCATCCCGCCGATCGCGTGCGCGCCGCGCTTGTGGCACGTCGCGACGAGCAGCTCGGTGTACGCCCGCATGAACGGCGCGGTCATCGTGACCTGCGCGCGGTCGGGCAGCACGTAGGAGTCGCCGCGCGTGCGGAACGCCTTGATGACGGAGAACAGGTAGTCCCACCGACCGGCGTTGAGCCCCGCGCAGTGGTCGCGCAGCTCGTGGAGGATCTCCTCCATCTCGAAGGCCGCGGGCAGGGTCTCGATCAGCACGGTCGCGCGGATCGTGCCCTGCGGCAGCCCCAGGTACTCCTGGGCGAGCACGAACACGTCGTTCCACAGCCGCGCCTCGCGGTAGCCCTCGAGCTTGGGCAGGTAGAGGTACGGCCCGCGGCCGCGCTCGACGAGCTCGCGCGCGTTGTGGAAGACGTACAGCCCGAAGTCGACGAGCGACGCCGACGCCGACACGCTCACGCCGGCCCGGTCGACGTACCGCATGTGCTTCTCGATGAGGTGCCACCCGCGCGGGCGGAACACGATCGTCGGCAGGTCGGTGAGCGTCGTCGAGCGCAGGCGGTACTCCTTGCGCTGCTCGCCCGAGCCGGTCGCGTGCTCGAGCGTGCCGCGGATCGCGTCGTGCAGCGCGAGCTGGCCCTCGATCACGTTGCGCCACGTCGGGCTCGAGGCGTCCTCGGCGTCCGCGAGCCACACCTTGGCGCCGGAGTTGAGCGCGTTGATCGTCATCTTGGGGTCGGTCGGACCGGTGATCTCGACGCGGCGGTCCTCGAGGCCCGGCGCGCCCGCCGAGCCCGCGACGCGCCACGACGGGTCGTCGCGCACGGGCCGCGTCGCGGCGCGGAAGTCGGGGTCGATCCCGTCCGCGACGTCCTGCCGGCGCTGCTGCCGGTCCATGAGCAGCTCGTGGCGGCGGGCGACGAACCGGTCGTGCAGCAGCGTGAGGAAGTCGAGCGCCTCGGGCGTGAGGATCTCGCGGTACCGCTCGCCCAGCGTGCCGGTGACCCGCAGCGCGCCCGACGGCGAGGGGCGGCCGGGGTGGGACGAGGACCCGGGGCGGATGCCGCCGTCGGGCCCGGCCTCGGGCGTGCTCGAGGGGGAGGGAGGAGAGGTGGTCGTGGTCAGCGTGGTCATGGCGTGCTCCGAAGGTCGATGTCGCGAGGTAGAGCTCTGGTAGGCCGAGGTAGAGACCTGGCCTCGCGAGGTAGAGGCGTGGTCATGACCAGGCCTCTACCTCGCGGGACCGCTCCTCTACCTCGCGAGGGGCTTAGTGGAACTGCGCGGTCTCGGTGGACCCGGCGAGCGCGAGGGTGGCGGCGTCGGGGTTGAGAGCCGTGGCGACCCGGTCGAAGTAGCCGGTGCCGACCTCCCGCTGGTGGCGGGTGGCGGTGTAGCCGTCGGCCTCGGAGGCGAACTCGGCCTCCTGCAGCTCGACGTAGGCGGACATCGCGCGCTCGTTGTAGCCGCGCGCGAGCTCGAACATGGAGTGCGAGACGGCGTGGAAGCCGGCCAGCGTGATGAACTGGAACGCGTAGCCCATCGCCGCGAGCTCCTTCTGGAAGCTCGCGATCTGGGCGTCGTCGAGGTGCTTCTTCCAGTTGAACGACGGCGAGCAGTTGTACGCGAGCTTCTTGTCCGGGTACTGCGCGTGGATCGTCTCGGCGAAGGTGCGCGCGAGCTCGAGGTCGGGCTCGCCCGTCTCGACCCAGATGAGGTCGGAGTACGGCGCGTACGCGAGGCCGCGCGCGACCACCGCGTCGAGGCCTGGGCGCACCCGGAAGAAGCCCTCGGACGTGCGCTCGCCCGTGAGGAACGGCTGGTCGCGCTCGTCGACGTCGGACGTCAGCAGGTCCGCGGCGAGCGAGTCGGTGCGGGCGATGATCACGGACGGCACGCCCGCGACGTCGGCCGCGAGGCGCGCGGCGTTGAGCGTCCGGATGTGCTGGCTCGTGGGCACGAGCACCTTGCCGCCGAGGTGGCCGCACTTCTTCTCCGACGCCAGCTGGTCCTCCCAGTGCACGCCCGCGGCGCCCGCGGCGATCATCGAGTGCATGAGCTCGTACGCGTTGAGCGGGCCGCCGAACCCGGCCTCGGCGTCGGCGACGATCGGGGCGAGCCAGTCGCGGCGCGGCTCGTCGTCGCTCCCCGAGCGCTCCGCCGTCTCGATCTGGTCGGCGCGCAGCAGCGCGTTGTTGATGCGGCGCACGACGGCGGGCACCGAGTTGGCGGGGTAGAGCGACTGGTCGGGGTAGGTCTGGCCGGACAGGTTGGCGTCGGCCGCGACCTGCCACCCGGACAGGTAGATGGCCTTGAGGCCCGCGCGGACCTGCTGCACGGCCTGGTTGCCGGTGAACGCGCCGAGCGCGGCGACCCACTCCTCGGTGTGGATCTGCTCCCAGAGCTTCTCGGCACCGCGACGCGCGAGCGTGTGCTCCTCGCGCACCGAGCCGCGCAGCGCGACGACGTCCTCCGCGGTGTAGTCGCGCTCGAGCCCGGCCCAACGCGGGTCGGTCGCCCACTGCTGCGCGAGCTCGGCGGCCGTCTGGGTCTGGTCGCCGGGTCGGCGACCGGCGTTGCCGGGGCGGTCCGGGGTGCGGCCCGCGACGTCCGCCGTCGTCGCGACGGCGCCGAGCGGACGGGCGCCGCCCGCGTACTCGGACGGGGAGCGGCGGCTGACGATGGTGGGCCTGTTCACGGGTGCCTCCTGGTGGTGCGCCGGCCCGCTCTGCGCGGGCCGGACGGGCCGGTCGGTGGACCTCGGCGAGGTCCGTGCTTCGACCTTCCTCCCGCCGACGACCCCGTCTCAAGCCAGATCGAGCGAAAGAATCATCATTCTTCTCTTGCGCGGAAGGAGTGGCGCGTGTCACTCTCGGTCATGGCTATCCCGACGACGCGACCAGCCGGAATCGCGGAACATGCGGAAATCCCGCTGGAGAGCGAGCCCGACGCCCTGACGATCGGCCGCAGGATCCGGCACCTGCGCACCGCGCGGGGCCTGACGCTCGACGAGCTCGGCGCCGCGATCGGCCGCGCGCCGTCGCAGGTGTCGCTCCTGGAGAACGGCAAGCGCGAGCCCAAGTTCGCGCAGCTCCAGGCCGTCGCGCGGGCGCTCGGCGCGAGCCTCGACGACCTGCTGTCGCCCGAGGCGCCGTCGCGCCGGGACGCGCTCGAGATCGAGCTGGAGCGCGCCCAGCGCGGCCCGCTCTTCGACGCGCTCGGGCTCCGCCCGGTGCGGGTCGGCAAGTCGCTGCCCACGGACGCGCTCGAGACGATCGTGGCGCTGGAGCGCGAGCTCCAGCGGCTGCACACCGAGCGCGCGGCGACGCCCGAGGAGGCGCGGCGCGCGAACGCGGAGCTGCGCTCCACGATGCGCGCGCAGGACAACTACTTCCCGGAGCTCGAGGACGCCGCGGCCGAGCTGCTCGACGGCGTCGGGCACGCGGGCGGCCCGCTGCCCCAGCGGGTCGCGGCGGACATCGCGGCCCACCTGGGCTTCACGCTGCACTACGTGGGCGACCTGCCGCACTCGACCCGCTCGGTGCTCGACCTGCGGCACCGCCGCGTCTACCTGCCGAGCAACGGGATGCGCGGGCGGTCCAACGCGACCTCTGCGCTGCTCCAGGCGCTCGCGCCGCACGTGCTCGGCCACGCGGAGCCGCGCGACTACCGCGAGTTCCTGCGCCAGCGCGTCGAGGCCAACTACCTCGCGGCGGCGCTGCTCCTGCCGGAGCGGCACGCGGTCAAGGCGCTGCGGGCCGCGAAGGACGCACGCGAGATCTCGATCGAGGACCTGCGCGACGCGTTCGCCGTGTCGTACGAGACGGCCGCGCACCGGTTCACCAACCTCGCGACGAAGCACCTCGGCATCCCGGTGCACTTCATGAAGGTCCACGAGTCGGGCGTCATCCACAAGGCCTACGAGAACGACGGCGTGCGCTTCCCGGCGGACCCGCTCGGCGCCGTCGAGGGGCAGTACGTGTGCCGGAGCTGGACCGCGCGCACGGTGTTCGCGGTCGAGGACCGGCTCAGCCCGTTCAGCCAGTACACGGACACCCCGAGCGGCACCTACTGGTGCACGTCGCGGGTCCAGGCCTCGGCGGACGGCGAGTTCTCGGTGAGCGTCGGCGTGCCGTTCGCGCACGTGAAGTGGTTCCTGGGCCGCGACACGACCGAGCGCCTGGTCTCCCGGTGCCCCGACGGCGCGTGCTGCCGCCGCCCGCCGGACGCGCTCTCGGACCGCTGGGCCGGGCAGTCGTGGCCGAGCGCCCGACCGCACGCGTCGATGCTCGCCGCGATGCCGACCGGCGCGTTCCCCGGCGTCGACACCACGGAGGTGTACGCGTTCCTCGACCGGCACGCGCCGGCCGGGTAGGGGACCGCGGCGGGCAGGTGCGGCCGGCCGTCAGTCGTGCCAGGCGCCGACCCACTCGTCCCAGCCCGGCCCGTCCGCGAGCCGGGCGCCTGCCGCGGCCTGCTCGCGCAGGCCGCGCACCACGAGCCCGAGGTAGCGCAGGTGCAGCGCGTCCGACTCCGCGCGGGGGAGCGGGAGCGGCGGACGCAGGTGGACCACGAGCTGCATGACGTCCGCCGGGGTGAAGCCCTCGGGGACGCGGCGCTCCGCGCGGTCGAGGGCGACGAGGCGCTCCAGCCCGGCGCGGAGCCGGTCCGACGCCGCCGCGAGCTCGGGCGGGATGGGGCTCTGGGCGCCCGGGGGGCGGAGCAGGGGGCCGGTGGCGCCCGTGATGTGCCGTGCGAGGAAGGACGCGACCGCTCCGTCGTCGCGAGGGTCGTCGCGCGCGACGTCGGGGCCGGTCGCCGGCTGTCGTGCGTCGGCGACCGACACGGCGAGGTCCGCGACCTCCGCGACCGCCGCCACATGGAGGGCCTCGACGAGCGCCTCCTTGGTCGGGTAGCGACGGTAGACCGAGCCCACGCCCACGCCCGCGCGCTCCGCGATCTCCGAGATCGGCGCCCCGTGGCCCTGGAGCGCGAAGACCTCGCGCGCCGCGGCGAGGATCGCCGTGTCGTTGGCCCGCGCCTCGCGCTGGCGACCGGGGAGCGGGGGCGGGGTGGGCGAGACGTCGGGCATGGCGTCACCGTAGCCCCGAGGGGGTACGATCGCGAGTCGGAACGGAATCTCCGTTCCGATAGGCCGATCCCCGTCCGAGAGCGAGCCCCCGTGCCCACCCGCCGCACCACGACCTCCGACACGACGACCCTCGATGCACCGACACCTGACGCGCCACGCGCGCCGGATCCGGCCGACGCCCCTCTCGCGCTCCACGGCGACGCGGACGGCCGGGCGTCGCGCCCGGCCCTCGTGACCGCCGCGCTCAGCCTCGTCGTGCTCGCGTTCTCGCTCATGCAGACGCTCGTGGTGCCCGCGCTCCCCACGCTCGGGCGCGAGCTCGGCGCCGGTCCGCAGGGGACGGGGTGGATCCTCACCGCCTTCCTCCTCGCCGGCGCCGTGCTCGCCCCGGTGGTCGGGAACCTCGGCGACCGGTTCGGCCACCGGCGCGTGCTCCTCGCGACGCTCGCCGTCTTCGCCGCCGCGACGCTCGTCGCCGCCGCGGCGCCGAGCCTCGGGGTGCTCCTCGGCGCCCGGGTGGTGCAGGGCGTGAGCACGGCGACGTTCCCGCTGGCGCTCGCGCTCGCGCGGAACCTGCTGCCGCCGCCCCGCGTCGCCGCGGCCTTCGGCTGGATCTCGGGGATGATCGGCCTCGGCGCGGGCGCGGCGCTCGTGCTCGGCGGCGTGATCGTCGAGGCGCTGTCGTGGCGGTGGATGTTCGTGCTCGCGGCCGTCCTGATCGCGGTCGCGGCCCTGCTGGTGCTCCTGTGGGTCCCGGCGGTGAGCGCGCGGTCCCAGCGGCGCCGCACCGACTGGCCGGGCATCGTGCTGCTCGCCGGCGGGCTCGTCGGGGTCCTGCTCGCGGTGTCGCAGGGCGGCGCGTGGGGATGGTCGTCGCCCCGCACGCTCGGCGTCGGCGCGGTCGGCGTGATCCTCCTCGTCGCGCTCGTGCTCGTCGAGCGGCGCACCGAGGCGCCGCTCGTGGACGTGCGCACGTTCCGCCACGGGCCGCTCGCGCTCGTGAGCGTCCTCACCGTGGCCGTCGGGTTCGTGCCGTACGTCTGCTACGTCGCGCTCCCGGTGCTCATGCAGGCGCCCGCGACCACCGGCTACGGGCACGGGCTGGACGTCACCGCGTCGGGCCTCGCGATGCTGCCGAGCGCCGTCCTGGTCTTCCTCGGCGGCCGGTCCACCCCGCTCCTCGTGGCGCGCGTGGGCGCGGCCGCCACGTCCGGCGTCGCGGTCGGGGTGATGCTCGTGGGGTCGGTCGGGCTCGCGCTGTGGCCGACGGTGCCGTGGGCGGTCGTCGTCGCGTTCTCGGTGCTGGGGCTCGGCAACGGGATCGGCTACGCGATCTGCGCGCAGCTCGTCGTGACGTGGTCACCGCCGGAGGAGATCGGCGCTGCGACCGGCCTCAACAGCGTGATCCGCACGGTCGGCTCGGCGGCCGCCGCGCCGGTCGTCGCGGCGCTGCTCGCGGGCGCGACGACGGACGGCGACCCCGCAGGACCGTTCGCCGCGTCGTTCTGGGTCGCCGCGGCCGTGAGCGCGGCCGGCGTCCTGGTCGCCGTGGCGCTCACGGTCCTCAGCCGATCGAGCCGCCCTGCGTCGGCGCGTCCATCGCGTCCTTGAGGCGCGCGGTGTCGGCGGCCGACCAGCCCTCGGGAGCGTGCAGGGCGGCGAACCCGTCGGCGTACTCGAGCTTGTAGACGTGGCCGTGACCGGGCGGGATGTCCGACGCGGCCGCGACGAACAGGTCGCCCGTGAGCTGCCAGAACGTGACGAAGGGGTACCAGCGCACGTCGCCGAGCACGTCGGGCCCGCGCGGCTCGCGGAGCCAGTCGGGCTCGGACCACAGCGTCTCGGGGCCCCACCAGGTCACGCCGTCGGACGCGTGCTGGAGGTAGACGACGCGCGGCTCGTCCCACCGGGGGCCAGGACCCCAGAGGTCTGCGACCCCGGTCTCGACGGGGTCGCCCCACCGGACCTGCCGGCCGTCGTCGAGCACGGGCGCGTACTCGAGCGACCCGGGGTCGCGCGCGTCGGTGAGCTCGCGCCACAGCGGGGTGAAGCCCGGCGTCCCCGTGAACATCGCGCCGTCGGAGCGCGCCTCGACGTCCTGCACCCCGCTGAACGCGCCCTGCATGCCGAACGACCCGAGCGAGATGCCGAACGCGAGCAGTCGCGGGCGGTCGTCCTCGGGCAGCTCCGACCAACGCGCGTACACGGCCTCGAACAGCGCCTTGCCGGCCGCGGGCGGGGTCGAGCGGTCGCCGACGAAGCTGATCCAGCTCGGCAGGTACGAGTACTGCATGCTCGCGATCGCGGTGTCGCCGCCGTGCATGAGCTCGAGCGCCTCGACCATGCCCGGGTCCACCCAGCCCGTCCCGGTGGTCGTCGCGACGACGAGGACCGACCGGTCCCAGGCGTCCGTGCGGTCGAGCTCGTCGACGACGCGGGCCGCCGTCGCGTCGAGGTCGCCGTCGGGGTCGAGGCCCGCGTACGCGTGGATCGGCTCGCGCACGTCCGCGGGGTCGACGACGTCGCCCGCCTGGGCGAACGCGGTCAGCTCGTCGAGCGTCGGGCCGGACACGACGAACTTGCGCCCCTCGGCACCGAGCGAGTCCCACGTCTCGGGCGACGCGTCCGACCCGGACCGCTCGGGCTGAGCAGGTGGCGACAGGCGCGGGTCGACGTCGGCGTTCGCGGCCGCGTAGATCGCGTTGAGCGCGCTCATCGCGCCCGACCAGACGACCCCGTTGAACACGAGCACCACGACGACCGCGACGGCGACGCCGCTCACGAACCGCGCGACCGGGGCGGGCACGACCCGGCCGACGAGCCGGGCGACCCAGCGCGCGACGCGGCGCAGCCCGCGCCCGGCCTGGAGCACGAGCAGCGCGACGACGAGCGCGACGAGGAGCGTCACGACCTCACGTCCGGGGACGTCCTCGGACATACCGAACAGGTGCCGCAGCTCGATCTGGCGGCGGGCGCCGAGGACCAGCGAGAGCGGCACGAGCACGACGGTCGCTCCTGCGAGGACCCACCACGCGACGCGGCTCGCCCGCGCCGTCCACCGGATGCGCAGCCCGACCTTGAGCGCGAACCACTCGACGAACGCCCCCACGCCGTAGCCGCCGACCGCGCTCACCCCGGAGATCACGGCCTGGTAGTACCAGGCGCGCGGGATGAGCGACGGCGTGAACGACAGGCAGAACCACAGCAGCGCGAGCACCAGCCCGGTCGCCGAGAACCGCCGCAGCCACCGCCCCCACACACCGTGCCTCGCGGGCTTCTCGTCGACGAGATCGGGGGCGCGGGTCTCCGTCACGGTCGGCTGCACGTCGCGAGCGTAGGCGAGGTGCTCCGCGCCGTCCTGTCGAGCCGGTCGAGCGTGGTCACGCCTCCAGCAGCAGCGCCTCTCCCTGGCCGCCGCCGCCGCACAGCCCGACCGCGACGCGTCCGCCCCCGCGGCGCGCGAGCTCGTGCGCCGCGTGGACGGCGAGGCGGGCGCCGGACGCGCCGATGGGGTGGCCGAGCGAGATGCCGCCGCCGTGCACGTTGACGACGTCCGGCGAGACGCCGAGCACGCGCGTGGACACCGCGACGACGGTCGCGAACGCCTCGTTGATCTCGACGAGGTCGAGGTCGTCGACCGTCCAGCCGGCGCGGTCGAGCGCCTGGCGGATCGCGCGCGCGGGCTGGGAGTGCAGCGACGTGTCCGGGCCGGCGACCTGACCCCAGGCGCGCACGGTCGCGAGCACCGGGGCGCCCGCGGACTCGGCGCGGGCGCGCGTCGTGAGCACGAGCGCGGCGGCGCCGTCGGAGATCTGCGACGCGTTGCCCGCGGTGAGGGTCCCCTCGGGGTCGAACGCGGGGCGCAGGCGCGCGAGGGTCTCGACGGTCGTGTCGGGGCGCACGCCCTCGTCGTCGCGCACCTCGACGGGATCGCCCCGGCGCTGCGGGACGCTGACGGGCGCGAGCTCGGCGTCGAACAGGCCGTCCTTCGCCGCGGCCGCGGCGCGCTGGTGCGAGGCCGCCGCGACGGCGTCCTGCTCCTCGCGCGAGACGAACACGTCGCCCACGTTGGTGCGCTCGGTCGAGACCCCCATGGAGGCGCGGTCGAACGCGTCGGTGAGCCCGTCGCGCGCGACGGCGTCGACGAGCGTCGCGTCGCCGAACGCGAACCCTGCCCGGGACCCGGGCAGCAGGTGCGGCGCGTTGGTCATGGACTCCTGGCCGCCGACGAGCACGACCTCCGCCTCCCCGGACCGGATCATCCGCGTCCCGTCGATGACGGCGGTCAGGCCGGAGAGGCACACCTTGTTGACGGTCACGGCGGGCACGTCCCAGCCGACGCCGGCGCCGGCCGCCGTCTGGCGCGCGGGGTTCTGGCCCGCCCCGGCCTGGAGCACCTGGCCGAGCACCACGGCGTCGACGGCGTCCGCGCCGAGGCCCGAGCGCTCGATCGCGGCGCGTGCGGCGACGGCGCCGAGCTCGACCGCGGTGAGCGCGGCGAGCGAGCCCTTGAGCCGCCCCTGCGGGGTGCGGGCGGCGGCGACGATCACGACGTCGTCCGGGCGGGCGGCGGGGGAGACGTCGGGGGAGACGGGGGTGGTGGTGCTCACGGCTGGACCTCCAGGGGTGCGGACGGCGGTGTCTGCGCGGGCGCCGGGGATGTGGCGCCCGCTCGTGCGGCGGCGGCATCGACGACGGCAACGGCACCGTCGACCAGCCCGAGCAGGAGCCCGAGGAACACGTCCGGCTCCTCGAGGTGGGGGCTGTGCCCGACGCCGGGCCGCACCTCTTCACGGTACCGCCCGCCCGCGGCCGCGTAGGCGTCGAGGACGGCGCGGGTCTGGGCGACCATGGGCTGCGGCGGGTGCGTCTCGGCGCCCGGCCAGCCGGGGACGGCGCCGAGCGCTCCGAGCTGCGCGAGGTCGAACAGCGATGCGTCCGAGACGATCGCGTCGGCGTCGCCGCGCACCCACAGCACGGGTGCCGTCGCGCCGGACGTCGCGAAGCCGGACAGGTCGCAGTACCGCGCGCTGATCGCGTTGTTCATGCCGCGCGTCCCGGGCGCCACGCCGGGCCACGTGCCCGACGCCGTCCGGTCGCCCGGGTAGTTGCCGTCGCCCGTGCGCGTGGAGAGCACGGAGTCGAGCAGGAGCTCCTCCAGCTCGCCGAGCGGCTCGCCGAGCGACGCCGGGTCGGCGACGTAGAACCGGCGCAGCACGTCGCGGGGCGAGCCCGCGTCCTCGCTGCGGTCGCCCGCGGCGAGCGCCGCGACGAACGCGGGGTTGGCCGTCCCGCCGCCCGAGCCCGCGAAGTCGGGGGACAGCGGCGTGCCGTCGACGTCGCGCGTGCCGCCGAACCCGTACGGCGACATCGGCGCCTCGAGGAGGATCGCGTCGAACAGGTCGGGCCGGTCGGTCGCGAGCTGGAGCACGACCCCCGCCCCGGCGGAGTGCGCGACGGCGACGAGGGGGCGCGCGAGGTCGAGCGCGTCGACGACCGCCGCGACGTCGTCCGCGTAGTCCCGCACGCCGCGCGTCGCGTCGACGGGCCGGACCTCGGCGTCGCCGTACCCGCGCAGGTCGACGGCGACGCCGCGCACGTCGGCGGGCAGCGCGCGCAGCAGCGGGTCGAAGAACGCCGACGACGAGCAGTTGCCGTGCACGAGCAGGACCGTCGCGCGCGCCGCGTCGACGGCGGCGACCTCGCGCACGTGCTCACGCCCGCGCGGGGTCGCGACGTCGCGGTGCAGCACGTCACGCCGCAGCACGTCGCGCGTCACGACGGCGTCCCGGCGGCCTGGGTCGACGGTCCCGGACCGGCGTCGGTGACGTCGAGCGGGGCGTCGTCGAGCGCGACGGTGAGCTCGGGCTCGGTCGCGGCGCGCACGTCGTCGACGCTCACGCCGGGCGCGGTCTCGCGCAGCACGAGGCCGTCGAGCGTCACGTCGATCACCGCGAGGTCGGTGATGATGCGGTGCACGACCCCGCGCCCGGTGAGCGGGAGCGAGCACGAGCGCAGGATCTTGGGCGACCCGTCGCGCGCGACGTGCTCCATGAGGACGATCACGCGGCCCGCCCCGTGCACGAGGTCCATCGCGCCGCCCGGCCCCTTGACCATCTTGCCGGGGATCATCCAGTTGGCGAGGTCGCCCGCCTCGGAGACCTGCATGCCGCCGAGGATCGCGGCGTCGATCTTGCCGCCGCGGATCATGCCGAAGCTGAGCGCGGAGTCGAAGAACGCGGCGCCAGGCAGCACGGTGACGGTCTCCTTGCCGGCGTTGATGAGGTCGGGGTCGACCGCGTCCTCGGTCGGGTACGGCCCGACGCCGAGGATCCCGTTCTCCGACTGGAGCACGAGGTGCTTGTCCTCCGGCACGTAGTTGGGCACGAGGGTCGGCAGACCGATGCCGAGGTTGACGTACCAGCCGTCCTGGAGCTCGCGCGCGGCGCGCGCGGCCATCTCGTCGCGGGTGAGCGGCATGTCTCAGCCCTCCTTCGTGCTGGTCGCGGTACCCGGCGTCGCGGGCGCGGGCTGGTCGGTCTCGGCGGCCGGGCGCACGGTGCGGCGCTCGATGCGCTTGGGCACGTCGGGGCCCACCTCGACGACGCGGTGCACGAACACGCCGGGCAGGTGCACCTCGTCGGGGTCGATCTCTCCGGGCTCGACCAGCTCCTCGACCTGCGCGACGCACACGCGGCCCGCCATCGCGGCGAGCGGCGAGAAGTTGCGCGCCGACCGGTGGAACACGAGGTTCCCGTGCAGGTCGCCGCGCAGCGCGTGCACGAGCGCGAAGTCCGTGGTGATCGCGTCCTCGAGCACGAACTCGGCCTCGCCGGCGTACGACCCGTCACGGCCGCGCGGGCCGACGCCGAACGTGCGGACCTCCTTCGGTGCGCTCGCCTGCGCGACGCCGCCCGCGCCGTCGTACCGCTGGGGCAGGCCGCCCTCGGCGACCTGCGTGCCGACGCCCGTGCGGGTCCAGAACCCGGCGATGCCCGCGCCGCCGGCGCGCAGCTTCTCGGCGAGCGTGCCCTGCGGCGTGAGCTCCAGCTCGAGCTCGCCCGAGAGGAACTGCCGCTCGAACTCCTTGTTCTCCCCGACGTACGAGCTCGTCATCTTGCGGATGCGGCCCGCCCCGAGCAGGACGCCCAGGCCCCAGTCGTCGACGCCGCAGTTGTTGCTCACGACCCACAGGTCGCGCGTGCCCTGCGCGAGCAGCGCCTCGATGAGCGCGATGGGGTTGCCGCACAGGCCGAACCCGCCGACGGCGAGCGACGCGCCGTCGGGCACGTCCGCGACGGCCTCGGCCGCGGACGCGACCACCTTGTCCAGCCCGGTCCCTCGTGGGGACGCGATCGTGGGGCTCATGCCGTGACCTCCTCGTCACTCGCCGGTCCGGGTCCGCCGCTCGTGACGGCGGCCAGGGCCTGCAGGGTCTCGCCCGCGACGGCCTCGACGCCGGGCGGGCTCATGATGATCGTGTAGTGATTGATACCCGCTACGTCGCGGGTGCGCAGCCCCGGCAGCCGCGCGCGCCACGCGGCGAGGTGCCCGGGGGAGTAGAGCGCCTCGGGCTCGTCGAGCAGGCCGCGCGGCGCGCGCAGGAGCACGAGCGGGACGTCGAGCGGGTGGTCGCCGGCGAGCGCGTCCGCGAGCGGTCCGCCCTCGTAGAGCTCGAGCGAGTCGGCCGAGACCGCGGCACCGGACGACGCCGGGCGCAGCGCGGGCGCCTCGCCCACGAGGTCGTAGTCGACGTACCCCGCGACGACGTCGCCCCACGGCTCGTCCCACGCGCTCGCGAAGGCGGGGTGCGCGCGCCAGAAGCCGCGGTACTCCTCGCGGTCGGCGAACGTGCGCTCGAGGCGCTCGACGGCCGGGCCGAGCAGGGCGCGCAGGACCTGGTCGTGGTCGGCGTCCGGGGGGAGACCCACGGGCGGCGGGAGTGGGATCCCGCCGTCGACGAGCACGAGCCGCGACACGCGACCGGGGTGGCGGTGCGCGAGCACGACGGACACGAACGCGCCCATCGAGTGCCCGAGCGCGACCACGCGGTCGATCCCCAGCGCGTCGAGGACGGTCGCCAGGTCGTCGGCGTGCGCGCCCATGCCGAACGGGCCGGGCAGGGTGTTGCTGCGCCCGCGGCCCCGCAGGTCGGGCGCGACGACGCGCACGCCCGGCAGGGCCGCGACGACCGCCGGCCACGCGCGGTGCGACGCGGTGATGCCGTGCACCGCGAGGACGGTCGGGACGGTCGCCGTGTCCGGCGTCGCGTCGGGCCTCGCGTGGTCGGGCCGTGCGTGCTCGCCGCCGCGCGCACCGTCGTCGGGCCGTGCACCGGGTGCGGGGACCGGGTCCCAGACGCCGACGCGCAGGCGCCCGCCGGCGACGGGCACGTCGAGCGTCGCGTAGGTGTGGGTCGCGGCGGTGACGTCGGGCTGTGCCGACGTGGGGGTCGCCGTCGTGCCCGCGGTCATCGCGCGCTCCAGCCGCCGTCGATCGTCCACGAGGCGCCCGAGACCATCGACGCGTCCGGGCCGGTGAGCCAGCCGACGAGCGACGCGACCTCCTCCGGCTCGACGAGCCGCTTGACCGCGGACTCGGCGAGGAGCACGGCCGCGAGCACCTCGGACTCGGGGATGCCGTGCACGCGCGCCTGGTCCGCGATCTGCTTCTCCACGAGCGGCGTGCGGACGTACCCCGGGTTGACGCACACGCTCGTCACGCCGTGCGGGCCACCCTCGAGCGCGGTCACCTTGGACAGGCCCTCGAGCCCGTGCTTCGCGGACACGTACGCCGACTTGAACGGCGACGCGACGAGACCGTGCACGGACGAGACGTTGACGACGCGCCCGAACCCGCGCGCGTACATCCCCGGGAGCGCGGCCCGGACCAGGAGGAACGGGGCCTCGAGCATGATCGCGTGCAGCAGGCGGAAGTCGTCGGGCCGGAAGGCCTCGATAGGGCTCACGCGCTGGACGCCCGCGTTGTTGACGAGCACGTCGACGTCGAGCGTGAGGTCGTCGAGCGCGCGCGTGTCGGCGAGGTCGACGACCCACGCCTCGCCGCCGAGCTCGTCCGCGAGGCGCTTCGCCCCGTCGGGGTCGACGTCGGCGACGGTCACGTGCGCGCCCCGGGCGGCGAGCTCGCGCGCGCACGCCGCGCCGATGCCGCTCGCGCCGCCCGTGACGAGCGCGCGGCGCCCGGCGAGCGTCGGGGCGCCGGGTCCGGCCGGGATGCCTGGGGGGACGGTGGCGGCGACGGTCATCGCGCGTCTCCTTCGGTGTCGGTCGAGCTGGCGGTTCCGGTCCCGGTCGGTGGAGCGGGCCGCGGCGCGGCGAGCGCGCGCTCGATGAACTGCATGGTCTGCTCGAAGACGTGCGGGGGGACCTCGGCGGCGGCGGTGTCGTACGACGGCGGCTCGGCGCACTCGTCCCAGCGCCCGCCCCACAGGACCCAGCGCATGCCGACGATCTCGCCGATGCCCATGAGCGCCCACGCCGCGACCTCCGGATCGACGTCGTGGCCGACCTCGCCGTTCGCGCGGGCCTTGTCCAGGCCGGTCATGTAGCCCTCGACGATGCGCGAGTAGTGCCGGCGCAGGGCCCCGGGGGAGACGAACTCGGCCTGCCGCACGATCCGGTAGAGCGCCGGGTGCTCCGCGGTGAAGCGGAAGAAGGCCTCGAAGCCCGCGCGCTCGGCGGCCAGTCGAGTGTCCGCCTGCGAGCTCGCCTCGATCATCGCGTGCCGGACGCGGCGGTTGAGGTCGTCGACGAGCTCGTCGAACACGTCGATCTTCGACCCGAAGTACAGGTAGAACGTCCCCTGCCCGACGCCCGCGGTCTCGGTGATCTTGACGATCGACGCGTCGTGGTACCCGACCTCGGCGAACACCTGCTCGGCCGCGGCGAGGATCTTCGCCCGCGTGCGGTTGCCGCGGGCGGTGCGGGGCTGGGTGCTCATGAGTCCTCCGGGACGGTCACGCGCTCGGCGAGCGAGCGGCGCGACACCTTGTGCAGCGACGTGCGGGGCAGGAACGGGACGAGGTCGAAGCGGCGCGGGACCTTGAAGTGCGCGAGCTCGCGGCGGCAGAACGCCTCGAGGTCCTCGGCGTCGGTGGGGAAGCCCTGGCGCGGGACGACGAACGCCGCGCCGACCTCGCCCCACCGGTCGTCGGGGACGCCGACGACCGCGACGTCCGCGACACCGGGGTGGCGCCGGAGCACGGCCTCCACCTCGGATGGCGTGACGTTCTCGCCCCCGACGATGAAGACGTCCTTGATCCGGTCCACCACGCGGTAGTACCCGTCGGCGTCGCGCTCGACGAGGTCCCCGGTGCGCAACCAGCCGTCGTGCAGGACGGCGGCCGTCGCGGCGTCGTCGCGGAAGTACCCGGCGAACACTCCGGGCCCGCGGACCAGCAGCTCGCCCGACGCAGGCCCGTCGAGCACCTTGCCGGTGACCGGGTCGGCGACCGCGACCTCGACGTGCGGGTACGGCGTCCCGGCCGACCCGAGGCGCTCGCGCGCCTGGTCGTCCGGCAGGCACAGCACGTTGGGGCCGGCCTCCGTGAGGCCGTAGCCCTGCGAGAGGGCGACGCCGCGGCGGTGCCACGTGCGCAGCAGCGGCTCCGGCATGGGCGCGCCGCCCACGACGGCGTGCCGCAGCGACGACAGGTCGGCGTCCGCGAAGCCGGGGTGCTCCGCGAGGAGCAGGTAGTTCGTCGGGACGCCCATCATCGTCGTGACGCGGCGTTCCGCGACGAGCTGGAGCACGCGCTCGGGCTCGAACGTGCGCTCCAGGACGACCGTCGCACCGGTCCACCACGCGAGCAGGGGCTGGATGTTCCAGCCGCCCGCGTGGAACTGCGGCAGGACGCTCAGCACGACGTCGTGGCTCGTGAGCTCGACCGTGCGCGAGAGCGAGAGGTTGGTCCAGAAGCAGTTCGCGTGCGTGAGCAGCGCGCCCTTCGGCGTGCCCTGCGTCCCGGACGTGAAGACGAGCAGCAGCGGGTCGTCGTCGCGCACGGGCCGGCGCTCGGGGGAGGACGCGACCGCGGCCCGGTCTGCGCCGCCCGTGCCCCGCGCGCCGTCGGTCAGCCGCGGGCGGCGCGACGGCGCGGGGACCCGCGCCTCGACGCCGCTGCGGCCGAGCTCGGTGCGCCGCGGCGGGAGGACGAGCCGGTCCAGGGCGGCGTCGGCCAGCGCGGAGAACTCCTGCTCGACCAGCACGAGCGCGGGGTCGGCCTGCTCGAGCTGGGCCGCGAGCTCGCCGGGCGACAGGCGCCACGAGAGCGGCGCGAGCACCAGGCCCGCCTGCGCGCACGCGAAGAACAGCACGACCTGGTCGGCGCTGTTGCCCGTCACCGTGGCCACGCGGTCCCCGATGCCGTACCCCGCCTCGCGGAACGCCGCCGCCAGGGTGCTCGCGCGCTCGTGCAGGTCGCGGTAGCGCAGGGTCACGCCCCGGTCGTCGACCGCGACGCGGTCCGGCGTCGCGAGCGCGCGGTCGCGGGTCCAGCGCCCGAGGGTGTGCAGGCCGTCCTGCGCGCCGGGCCGGTGCTGCGTCGTCGTCATGCCACCTCCTCGAGGCGCTCGCGGGCTCCCTCCCGATCCTCCCGCGGGCGGCGGCGCGCGGCGAGGCGCGACGCGGCACCGGCGATCCCGCCGGGCAGGAACATCACGACGAGGATGAACAGCGTGCCGAGGAGGAACAGGGGCTCGCTCAGCGGCACGCGCAGCACCGCGGGGAGGTCGGCCACGGCCGCGGAGCTCGCGAGCGTCCCGAGGCGCTGGTCGAGGACCGTGTAGAGCACGCCGCCGACGATCGCGCCCCACCGGGAGCCGACGCCGCCGAGCACGACCATGACGAGCAGCGTGAGCGTGAAGTCGGCGGACGTCGCGCGCGGCACCGCCCCGGACTGGAGCAGCAGGTACGCCATGCCGACGACGGTCGCGAGCGTCGCCGCGAGCACGAACACGAGGAGCTTGACGAGGTAGGGCCGCCCGCCGATGACGCGCACGCGCATCTCGTTCTCCCGCGTCGCCGCCGCGACGTGCCCGGCGCGCGAGCGCTCGACCCACAGCACGACCAGGTAGACGCCGACGAGCACGGCGAGCGCGAGCCAGTAGAGGTTGCGCGTGTTGAGCACCCCGACGAACGCGTCGGGGACGTTCCCGGTCGCGAGCGCGAGGCCCTCCTCGCCGCCGGTCGCCCCACCGGGGTTGCGGCGCACGAGCACGTTGCCCGCCTGCGCGAACGCGAGCGTGACCATGGCGAAGGAGATGCCGGTGACGCGCAGCGAGATCGCGCCGACGACGTGGGCGAGCACGATGCCGCCGACGAGCACGAGCGCCGCGGCGGGCAGGAGCGGGATCTCGGTCGTGTCGAGCACGATCGCGAGCCCGTAGACGCCGGCGGCGAAGTACAGCGCGTGGCCGAAGCTCAGCAGGCCCGCGACGCCGAACAGCAGGTGGTAGCTCAGCGCGAGCGCGCCGATGAGCCAGCACAGCGCCATCATCTGCAGCGCGCCGGGCGTGTACGTGGGGCCGGGCAGGACACCCGGGACGTGGATCGCGAGCAGGGGCAGGCACGCGAGCAGTGCGACGAGGGCGACGCCCGCGAGGGTGCGGAACAGCGTGCCCGACGGCGCCCGGCGGGCCGGGCGCTCGTCCTGGGGGGCGTCGTCGGCGCGGGCCGCGGGGGCCGGGGGAGCGGTCTGGGTGGTCATGCGGCTGCCCTCCCGAGGAGGCCGGTGGGACGGACGAGGAGCACGAGCGCGAGCAGCAGCACGACGATGAGGTCGCCGTAGCCGAGGTAGTAGTTCGCGAACTGCTGCAGGACCGCGACGAGCACGGACGCGATCGCGGCTCCGGTCAGCGAGCCGAGACCGCCGATGACGGTGACGATGAACGCGAAGATGAGCAGCGACCCGCCGAGGTGCGGCGAGACGTAGCCGAAGTACTGCGAGGCGAGGACCCCGCCGAGGCCTGCGGCGGCGCCGCCGACGGCGAACACGAGCGTGAACGCCTTGCGCACGTCGATGCCGAGCGCGGTGACCATGGACCGGTTCTCGACGCCCGCGCGGATGATGAGGCCGTAGCGCGTGCGCTTGAGGAACAGCACGATCGCGCCGAGCACGAGCGCCGCCGCGGCGATCGCGACGAACCGGTCGTTGGGCACCGGGGCACCCACGAGGTCGGTCGTGCCCTTGAGCCACGCGGGGCCGGAGATGAACTCCGGGTCCGAGCCCCACATGCCCTCGAACAGCGCGACGGACGCGAGCGAGAGGCCGACCGTGACGAGCACCTGCTCGATGTGCCGCTCGTAGAGGGGGCGGATGAGCAGCAGCTCGGTGAGCGCCGCGGCACCGGCCCCGACGACCGCCCCGGCGACCAGCGAGAGCGCGAACACGCCCCACGAGTCCGCGCCGAGCGACCGCGCGACGAACCAGCCGCCGAAGGCGCCGAGCGTGAGGAACGACCCGTGCGCGAAGTTGAGGACGCCCATGAGCCCGTAGATGAGCGACAGACCGGACGCGACGAGGAAGTACAGCGCCCCGAGGCCGAGCCCCGTGACGAGGAGGAGGACGATCGTGCTCACCGGGCAGCCGCCCCTTCGTTCTCGTGGTGTGCGTCCCCGGCGTGCACGCCGAGGAGCTGCTGGACGCGGTCGGGGTCGTCGAGGAGCTCGTGCGCGGGGCCGGTGTGCACGACGCGGCCCGCGTCGATGACGACCACGCGCTCGGCGAGGCGCTCGATGACCTCGAGGTTCTGCTCGACGAGCAAGATCGGCACCGTGCGCGCCGCCTCCGCGAGCGCGTCGGACACCTCGCCGACGATCCGCGGCGCGAGGCCCTTGGTCGGCTCGTCGACGAGGAGCAGGCGGTTGGCGTTGAGCAGGGCGCGCGCGAGCGACACCATCTGCTGCTGGCCGCCCGAGAGCGTCCCCGCGCGCTGCGCGGAGCGCTGCACGAGGTCGGGGAACAGCTCGGCGACGAGCTCGCGGCGCGGGTGCGCGTCGCGCTCGGCGAGCCGCAGGTTCTCCGCGACCGTGAGGCCGGCGAACACCTCGCGGTCCTCGGGCACGTACCCGACGCCGCGGCGCACGATGCGATCCGTGCGCTCGCCGTCGACCCGCTCGCCCGCGAGCCGCACCTCGCCCCGGCGCTCGATCAGGCCGAGCACCGCCTTGAGCGTCGACGTCTTGCCGACGCCGTTGCGCCCCAGCACCGCCATGACGCCCGACGACGGGACCGAGAAGGTCACGTCCTCGACGACCTGCTGCCCGGCGATGCGCGCGGACAGCCCGCGCACCTCGAGGACCGGCGTGGGGTCGACGGCGGGGGTGGTGCCCGGGTCTGCGCCCGAGGTGGTTGCGGGTGTCGTGGCGCTCATGCGGCGTCTCCTGCGTTCTCTGTGACGCTCTCGGTGGTGCTCTCCCCGGCGGTGACGCCCAGGTAGGCGCTCTGCACCTTCGGGTCCGCCATGACGGCGTCGGGGGTGTCGCACGCGAGCAGCTCGCCGTGGTGCATGACGGCGACGCGGTCCACGAGCCCCAGGACGACGTCCATGTGGTGCTCGACCATGAGGACCGTGCAGCCCGTGGCGTGCAGGTCGCGGATGACCTCGACGAGTCCCGGCACGTCGGCCGACGACACGCCCGCCATGGGCTCGTCGAGCAGCACGACGCGCGGCTTGGTCGCGAGCAGCACGGCGATCTCGAGCTTGCGCTTGTCGCCGTGGGACAGGTCGCCCGCGGCGACCTCGGCGCGACGGGTGAGGCCCACGGTCTCCAGGTGCCGGTCCGCCTCCCGCGTCGCGGCGTCGCCACGGCGCGGGAAGCGCAGCACGGACAGGGCGCCGCCGAGGCGCCCCTGCGCGGCGAGCCGCACGTTCTCCCGGACGCTCAGGCGCGGGAACAGGCTCGACGTCTGGAACGTGCGGCCCAGCCCGGCGCGGGCGCGCGCGGCCACCGAGGTGGTCGTCACGTCCGCGCCCTCGAGGAGCACCGACCCGCTGGTCGGGCGGTGGATCCCCGAGACCAGGTTGAAGAGCGTCGTCTTGCCCGCGCCGTTCGGCCCGATCACCCCGAGCATCTCGCCCCGCCCGACGGCGAGGCTCACGCCTTCGAGGATGCGCGCGCCGCCGATCTGGAGGCCGAGGTCGCGGACCTCGAGCGCGGGGAGGGTGTGCGGCTCGCCCACGTCAGCCCGCCTCGGCCGGCGCGACGTCCTCGCCCGGCACCTCGGTGACGAGCTCGGGGACCCAGGCGTCGCCGTCGGCCACGAGCTTGACCTGGTACATCGGCTGGACCAGGGCGTGGTCGGACGCGCGGACCGTCGTCGTGCCCTTGGGGCCCTCGAAGCTCCAGCCCTCGAGCGCGTCGACCATGCCTTCGACGTCGTCGCCGCCCTCCTCGATCGCGTGGACGATCATCTGCGCCGCGACGAAGCCGTCGGGCGTGAAGAGGTCCGCCTGCTTGCCGGCCTCCTCGACCGACGCGAGCATCGCGGCCTCGACCTCGGTGCCCGCCGCGCCCGGGAAGTAGTGGTTGAGGAAGTCGACCTTGCTCGCGGCGCCGCCGTACGCGCCGTACGTCGCGACGTCGCCGAGGCCGGTGACGACCGTCGTCGAGTCGAGCACGCCCTGCTGGTCGAGGCCCTGCCACATCGCGCCCGACGTCGCCCCGGCCCACGCCACGAACACGAGGTCGGGCGCGGCGTCGACGATCTGGTGGGCGAACGGCGTGAACTCCGTCGCGTCCTCGGGCACGAGCACGCTCGTCACCTCGGCGCCCTGCGCGCCGAGGACCGCCTCGACCGCGGCGAGGTTGCCCTGGCCGAACGCGTTGTCCTGCGCGAACACGACGACCTTCGCGCCGTCGGGGTCGACGAACGTCCCCGCCGTCGCGACGTCCTGGAGCGACTGGCGCCCCGAGCGGAAGGTGTAGTCGTTGATGCCCGTGAGCGCGTCGACCGCGGCCGGGCCGGAGATGTAGAGCACCTTGTTCTGCTCGGCCTGCTCGGCGAGCTTGAGCGCGACGCCGGACACGACCGTGCCGCCGAGGATCTGGTAGCCCTTGCCGATGAGGTCCTTGGCCTGGCCGACCGCCTTGTCGGGGTCGCCGCCGTCGTCGTGGAACGTCACGTTGACCGGGCGGCCGTCGACCTCGCCGGTGCCGTCGGTCGCGTAGTCGAGTCCGGCCTGGAAGCCCTCGTAATAGGCCTCGCCGTAGGCCGCGAGCGGCCCGGTCTTGGAGTAGATGATGCCGACGTCGACCGGGTCGGCGCTCGCGCTGCTCTCGCCTCCGGTCGTGTCGCCGCCGGTCGCGTCGGTCGGCGCGCACGCGGCGAGCACGAGGCTCGCGGCCGCGAGCGCGGCGACGGCGAGTGCCGGCCGCTGGGACTTCTTCGTCCGCATGACTTCGCCCTTCGTTGGGTGGTCCTGGGGGAGCGCCGCTCAAACATGAGAGGCGATTCAGGTTGCGGGAATCATGGATCCGCGACCGACGCGGTGTCAACCCGCGCCGGTCACGATCCGGCCACGGGGCCGACGAGGGGATGTTGACAGGTGATTCAGGTCACACGTAACGTCCGGTCTCGCCCGGGTCCGGCGCGCGACGGTGCGCGCCGCGGTGCCTCCAGCGCCGACGGCGACCCGACCTCGACGTGGAGGTTCAGATGGTCAGGCACTCCCTCAGGCGCCAGGGTCGCGCCCGCCGGTCCGCGGCCGCGCTCGCGCTCGGCACGGCGCTCGCCGTCGTGCTCGCGCCGCTCGTCACGGCGCCGGCGTCCGCGGCCGGCTCCTGGTCCCAGCGCTCGGCGGGCGGTATGACGGTCGAGCTGTACCGGCCCACGACCGAGCCCGCCCTCCCCGGCGGTCGGGCCCTCATGATCTCGCTGCACGGCTGCGTCCAGACCTCGCAGGTGATCAAGAACGCGGGCAACTGGGCCGCGACCGCCGACGACCACGGCATGGTCGTCGCGATCCCCGCCGCGCCGAACGGTGGCGTGCTGCTCGGCTGCTGGGACTACTACGACACGAACCACAGCCGCACCAACCCCGCGCGGCACGACGACAACCTGCTCGACCTCGCCTCGGCCCTCCTCGCCGACACCTCGCTCGGCATCGACCCGGACCAGGTCTACGTCAGCGGGCTGTCGTCCGGCGGTGGCCAGGCGATGGTCATGGGCTGTCTCGCCCCCGACGTGTTCGCCGGCGTCGGCATCGCGGCCGGTCCGACCGTCGGGACGACGTCGGGCCAGATCGGGAGCGTGGCGACATCGCTCGCACAGGCCCGCACGACGTGCCGGACGTTCGCCGGGACGCACGCGGCAGACTTCGGCTCGCAGGTGACGTCCGTCGTCTTCGGCAGCGCCGACACGACCGTCGCGACCGGGTACGGGACGCTCAACGCCCAGGTCATGGCCGACCTCTACGGCGCGGGGGCCACGTCGTCGTTCTCCCTCGCCGGGCTCGCGGGGGCGAACACCGCGGGCTCCGGCTCGCTGTGGTCCGACGCGGACGGCCCGCGCGTCTCGCTGATCCGGAACACCGGGCTCGCCCACGCGTGGCCCGCGGGCGGCGGCCCGGGCGGGTCGTACGTCGCGACCAACAGCGTCGACTACCCGGCGTACCTCACCGGCTTCCTGTTCGCGAACAACCGCCGGGTGGAGCGCGACCCCGGCACCGGACCGGACCCGGACGTCGTCGCCCCGACGGTCGCGATCACGTCGCCGGCCGCGGGCTCGACCGTGACCGGGACCGTCCGGGTCGGTGTCGCGGCGTCGGACGACCGCGGCGTGGACCGGGTCGAGCTGAGCGTCGACGGCGCGGCGCTCGCGACGCTGCGCACCGCCCCGTACACGTACGACTGGGACACGGCGGCGCTCGGCGCGGGCGCGCACGTCGTCACCGCACGGGCCGTCGACGCCGCGGGCAACGCGACGACGGCGCAGGTCACCGTCACGGTCCAGGCGCCGTCCGGCCCGTGGTGCGGGACGGCGACGAACGCCCAGCACCAGGCCGCCGGCCGCGCGATCTCCTACGGCGTGAACCCGTACAACCCGTACTACGCGGTGGGATCGCTCGCGTACCTCGGCCAGGGCGACGCGACGGTCACCACGCTGCGCGAGGCCGCGCCGGGCCGCTACGAGGTCGCGACGACCTGCTGACGGGCCCCTCTGTGCCGAACCCGGGGATACGGGCAGGCTGGCCGGTTCTCTCGCCTGCAACCCCGGGTTCGGCGACGCCGGAGCGCGCCCCGGTGCCGCGGGACGGCCGGCGCAGGGGCGGTCGGGTCAGTGCTCGAGGCGGTCCTTCGCGTCGCCGATGTGATCCGTGATGTCGTCCGGCAGGTCGTCGAGGTTCATGTCGTTGGTGCGCGCACGCCGGGCGTCCCAGCGCAGCGCGACCGCCGCGAGGGCGGCGGCGATCGTCGACGCGGCGAGGACGGCGATCTTCGCCGCGTCGGTGTGCGTCGAGTCCGGGAACGACAGCTCCGCGATGAGGAGCGAGACGGTGAACCCGATGCCGCCCAGGAGGCCGACCGGCAGCAGGTCGCGCACCCCGATGCCGGGCGCCAGGCGCAGCGGCGTGAACCGCGTGACGAGCGCCGTCACCCCGAGCACGCCCACGAGCTTGCCCAGCACCAGGCCGAGGACGATCGCGAGCACGACCGGCTGCCCGAGGACGTCGCCCCCGCCGCCGACGAACGTCACGCCCGCGGCGAAGAACGCGAACACGGGCAGGGCGATCCCCTGGGAGAAGGGGCGCAGGGCGTGCTCGAACCGGTGCGTGCGCGACTCGGTCTCGCCGTGCATCACGAGCGCAGGGACGGTGAACCCGAGCAGGACGCCCGCGATCGTCGCGTGCACGCCGGACTCGTGGACCAGCACCCACGCGACCACCGCCACGGGCACGAGGAGCCACCAGCGCGTGCGTCGGGACCGGACGAGGACGGCGAACAGCGCGACGGCGACGAGCGCGAGGCCGAGGAAGCCGATGCGCAGGTCGGCCGTGTAGAAGACCGCGATGACGACGATCGCGAGCAGGTCGTCCACGACCGCGAGCGTCAGGAGGAACGTGCGGATCGCGGCGGGGAGCCCGCGCCCGAAGACGGCGAGCACGCCGAGCGCGAACGCGATGTCCGTGGCCGTCGGGATCGCCCAGCCGTGCAGCGCGCCGTCGTCGCCCGCGAGCAGCACCACCGTCGTGAAGATCACCGCCGGCACCGCCATGCCGCCGACCGCGGCGAGCATCGGTACCCCGGCCTGGCGCGGGCTCCGCAGGCTGCCCGCCACGAACTCCTGCTTGAGCTCGACGCCCACGACGAAGAAGAAGATCGCGAGCAGCCCGTCGGCGGCCCAGGTCTCGAGGCTCAGGTCGAGGTGCAGAGGCAGCGGGCCGATCGAGGCCGGCCCGACCACCGTCTCCGAGAGGGTCGTGTACGCGTCCCGCCACGGCGAGTTCGCCCACAGCAGCGCGAGCAACGCCGCGCCGATGAGGAGCGCGCCGCCCGTCGTCTCGCGGCTTACCCAGCGGCGCAGCCGCGCCCGAGGCGACGGCCGATCGGCCGGCGGGGTGGGGTGGGTGCCGGAGGGCGGGGTGGCGTGGGTCATCGTGCTCCCGGGGTCGCTGTCGCGTCGCACGGCCCGCGGACGCGAGACCGTGGCCGACCAGACTTCCCGGCACACCGTCCTCGATTCTACGGGGGCGTACCCCTCGCGGCCGACGTGCCCGGCTCGCGATCATCCTCTCGGGCGACGCCGTGCGCGGCCAGCGCACGTGAGGATCTGCGGGTGCCCGACGCCGTCCCTCGCCCCGCGCCCGACCTCACGCCGGCAGCCCACGCCGGCTCTGCTCCGGCCACGACACCTCCCCCGACGTCGTCCCCGGACGGGTCGGCATCGCCGGACGTGCCGACCGCCGTCGGACCGACGGCGCTCGACCGCTGGCTCCTGTGGGGCGGGTCGCCGGTCGTGGGGGCCGTCGTCGCGTTCGGGGTGCTGCACCTCGCCCGATGGGTGGCGGGCCTGCCGTGGGCGCCGTTCCAAGGTCTCGCGCGCGCCATCGACGAGCTCCTCGGCGAGCGCGGCGCGCTCGGCGCCGGGATCTGCCTCGCCGTCGGAGCGGTCGCCGGGCTGGCGTTCGCCGCGCACGCGGTGCGGGACATCGCGGTCGTGACCGTCGACCCCGAGCACGTGACCGTCATCCTGCGCGACGACCGCGCCGAGCTGGACCGAGACCACGTCACCGCCGTCCTCGTCGACCGCAAGGACCTCGTCGTGCTCGGCCGTCGTGCGCCGGCCCCTACCGACCGGCAGGCGTCGCCCCGGTCGCCCGCGGCTCCCGCCTCGACCTCTGATGCCGGCACCGCGGAGGGCACCCCTCATGACGTGCCGGTCGTCGAGCTCCTGCACGTGCGCACCGAGCTCGCGACCGGCCGTCTCGCCGCCGCGTTCCGCTCGCACGGCTGGCCGTGGCACGACGACGACCCGTGGGCAGACGAGTTCCGACGCTGGGTCCCCGGCGACCCGTCGCTGCCGCCGAGCGCCGACGCCGTCCTGCGCGCCCGAGCCGCCATGCTCCGGTCCGACAAGACGGCCGACGCCGCGGAGCTGCGGCGCGAGCTCGCCCGCCTCGACGTCGTCGTGCGCGACGTCGACAAGGTCCAGCACTGGCGCCCGGCCACCCCGCCGAGGTAGAGCCCTGGTCGCGCGAGGTAGAACCCTGGTTCTTGTGCTCGACGGCGTGTGGTCGCCCTGGGTGGTCGGGGTGGGTGGTGGTGCCGCGTCTACCATCCGCCGCTCGTTCCTCGCGGCTCCCGCCAGGC